>JAFGKA010000020.1 GCA_016928855.1 Phycisphaerae bacterium | reverse complement strand
CATGTGCGACTACTGTGGCGCCCTGCGGGAGATCGAGGCCCATGTATTGAGTCGGCGCGGCCAGGAGGTCTGCCGCCTTCGGATCGCATCTCTCGCGGCCGCGGTCAGTTTCTTCCGCAACAACGGCGGGCGCGAAAGTGCGGCGTATGAACGGTTGATCGAGGCTCGCGATCGGCAGCACGACGCGTGGCGCGAGCTGGACCCGCGCATCCGGCATCGCATCACCCAGTGGTTCACGCCCGACGGCAATGAACAGTTCATGCGGTATTTCCGTGACACCGGCTTCTCGCCAACGGAGGCGGGTTCAGCCGGCGTCGTCCTGACGGACCATCGACTGGTGTACAAGAAGTACACAATTCTCCGTGACTACCCGCTACACAGACCCGCACGGCTTGCGTTCGTCAAGAAGGGGGATCACGCCATCGTGCACGTGTATGACGAGGGCAGCCGCCCTGCCATCGTCAATCTCGACTGGGTCGATGCGGACGCGCTGACGGCCACCCTCGAGCGGCTCCAGTGTCGATGGTCGATCGGAAAATGAGGTCTGAGCCCCGCCGGTCCGGCGCCCGTGTGCTCCGCCCCCCCCTCCAGCGATTGCCGCCGAGGAACAGAACGCCCCGCCCGAGGGGCCACGGCCAGGAAACCGGGCGTTGGCAGCCCGGATCGCGCCCGGTATCCTGTGGCAGAGGAAGCGCGCCGCTGCCGCGCTCAGCGCGCACAGGAATTACCGAATGGAATGGACGCCGTTTGCTGAGGTTGCAGGGGTACTGGCGGTGGCCGCCGCGATCGCGGCGATCGGCCTGAGGCTCCGCCAGCCGCTCATCATATCGTTCCTGTTCGCCGGTATTCTCGTAGGCCCTTCCGCGATCGGGCTGGTCAAGGACGCCCACGAGATTGAGTTGCTGGCGAGCATCGGGATTTCGTTGCTGCTTTTCGTGGTGGGACTGCGTCTTGACATCGGCATGATCCGCACGGTTGGTCCTGTGGCCCTGGCGACGGGCTTGGGCCAGGTCCTCTTCACCTCGCTGGTCGGCTTCGCCATCGCCATGGCGTTCGGCATGCCGCTGATGACCGCCGCTTACGTCGCGGTGGCGCTGACGTTTTCGAGCACGATCATTATCGTCAAACTGCTGTCGGACAAGAAGGAAATCGACTCCCTTCACGGGCGCATTGCGGTCGGTTTTCTGATCGTCCAGGACATCGTGGCGATCCTTGCCTTGATCGGGCTGACCGCGTTCGGAGGTGGCCAGGACGACAGGAGCCTTTTCGTTGAGTCGCTCTGGGTCCTGGGTCGGGGCCTTCTGATGCTTGGCGCGATTGTCGTTCTGATGCGATGGGCATTGCCGCGCGCCCTGGCCTACATCGCCCGATCCCAGGAACTACTCGTGCTCTTCGCGATCACATGGGCCATTGTGTTGTCGTCCACAGCGGAATTGCTCGGCTTCAGCAAGGAAGTCGGAGCGTTTCTGGCCGGCGTATCACTGGCGTCCACACAACAGCGGGACGCCATCGGCGCCCGGCTGGTCGTCCTGAGAGAC
This sequence comes from Phycisphaerae bacterium, assembly GCA_016928855.1. GTDB lineage: Bacteria > Planctomycetota > Phycisphaerae > UBA1845 > PWPN01 > JAFGKA01. The sequence goes on along the minus strand of JAFGKA010000020.1, from coordinate 34,565 downwards.
TTCCTCCTCCTGTTCTTCTTCATCAACCTGGGCGCACAGTTGAACCTGTCGGCGCTCGGCGCGGAAGCAGGCAAAGCCTCTGTCTTTTCGGTATTCGTGCTGATCGGCAATCCACTGATCGTCATGGTCATCATGGGCGTGATGGGGTACCGCAAGCGCACGGGCTTCATGTCCGGCCTCGCCGTGGCCCAGATCAGCGAGTTTTCGCTCATCCTCGCCGCTCTGGGGTTGAGCCTGGGCCACATCGACACGTCCGCCATGAGCCTGATCACGCTGGTCGGCCTGGTCACGATCTTCGCCTCCACCTACATGATCCTGTACTCGGGGCGGCTCTATGCCCGGCTGTCGGGCGTGTTGGACGTGTTCGAGCGGTCCAACCCATTTCGTGAAGCCCATGCTGGGGCGGAACCGACAGCATCCGAGGACCACCTGATCATCGTCATGGGGCTGGGCAACTACGGCGGCGCCATCGCCTCACGGCTTCGACAGCACGGCTGGCACCTGCTGGCCGTTGATTTCGACCCGCAGGCGTTGGAACGTGGCCGTGGAATGGGACTGCCCGTCCTGTATGGCGATGTGGGCGACCCGGAAATGCTCGGCCAGCTCCCAATCAGTACGGCGCGCTGGGTGGTCTGCACGATCCGCGACCGGGAGATTAACACCGCCCTGTTCGCCCTTCTACAGGAGAGCGCGTTTCACGGCCGTATCGCGCTGACGGCCGGCGGATTGGACCATGCCAAGGCGTATCGCGAGCTTGGCGCCCATCTGGTGCTGCAACCGTTCAGTGATGCGGCCGAACAGGCGGTCGAGGCCGTGACCGGAGCCATTCAATCGCTGCCAGGCCTTCGCGATTGGCCTGCCGTGCTGGAGGAGGTCTCTCTGCAGCCCGGGTCCGTTTTCGCAGGCAAGACCCTGCGCGAACTGGACCTGCGCCGCGAGCTTGGCGTGTCCGCGCTGGCCGTCAGCCGCGCCGGCAAGGTTCATTTCAACCCTAGCCCCGACTTTCAGATGTATCCGGGTGACCGGATCGTGTTGCTATGCATGCCCGAACAAGCACCGCGGGCGGTCGAGTATCTGCGTCAACGCGAACTGGGCGCGCCCCAGGAACAGGCCAGCGCCTTCGACGCCGGCGAGATCCATGTGCCACCAGACTCGGCTTGGGTCGGCAGAAGCCTCGCGGAACTCGATTTCAGGAATCGCTACGGCGTCACGGTCATCGGCATACGCAGAGGCCCTGACAAACTGACCACACCGGGCGCGTCTGACACCCTTCATCCCGCGGACAGCATCATCGTCGTCGGCGGTCCGGAAGGCGTGGCGAAGATGAGAGCGTCCGAGGAAGACACGCGCCTCACGGCATGAGACCGCCGATTCCGCCCACGCGGCTATAACTCGTCGGTTTCCGGCCGGACCATCGGCTCGATCGGACCGAGCAAGTCCGTCACACTCGTCTGTTCGAGCCGGAACTGCGCGAGGATCGCGCCGGACTGGCAGAATTCGGAAAGGATGTCGAGCACAAGGCCGTAATCGGCACCGAGGCCGCCCGACCCGCCCGGTGCCAGATCCGCACCGAGCACGCGAACCAACTCCGACACGTCAAGCGAAACCTGGACCGGATCGGAGATACGCCGGCCGTCGTCAAAGCGACGCACCAGGGTGATCTTCTCCGCATCGCCGTTCGCGGACAGGGTGACAGGACGATCCGTGCCCGAATAAAACAGCGGCGGCCGGCAGCGAATCGAACTGCCGATCAGCACGATACGCCGCTCACCCGTGCGCCGAGCATAGATCAGCCCGGAGCCCTTGCTCGCCACCACGTCGAGCACGAAATTCTCCTCGCCCACCCGATAGCTCTGCACAACAGGATCGTCGCGCCGCCGCAACGACTCGTAGGCCGCGATGCGAATCCGCGGATCGTCATCCTCCAGCAACCCCCGCAGAGCCGAAGTCACCATGGCCGGCGCGACCTCGATGCGACCAAGCTCCTCGATGGCTGGTTGGCGATAGGAACCATCACGCTCTTCCGCATGCTGGCGCAGCACCTCGATTGCCAGATCGTCGCCGAGGCGGCCACCCACGCGGGCCGCGAAATAGCTCGTCGCCCGCTGTCGATGCGTATAGTGCTTTCGGACGAACGGGATCGCGGAAGGGCCGATCGCCTCGAGGCACAGCGATGTTCGCTCGTACGGAGCTTCGGGACGCGCCAAATCATCGCTCAGCGCCTTGGCACGCAACTCGATCATCTCCCGGCCGGTAGCCAGCGGAATGTGCGTGGCCAGTTCCAGGAACTCGCTCTCACGGCCTTCGTATTGCGGCGGCACGCTCAGTTTCACGCTCGATGGGCTCAGTGGGTCCGCGCTCTTATGTGTCGGACCGAACCGATTGTTAATCGACCGGGCCACCTCGCGCACGATCGAGTAGCTTGGCGAAACCGGATTCAGCGCGACTCGCCGGTCTTCGTTGGTGCTGCATCCGCCGCCCAGGACCCGCCCTTCCCGCGGATCGCTGTCGCTGGTGGTGTCACCGTCCCGTGAGAACGGGTTCGTGAACACCCGCCCGGCCGCCCGGCCAAGCAGCCGCCCTTCCGGATCGGGCCGCATTCCGGTTGACAGGAGCCGCAGATCGCACGGCAGCAGCGTACCGCCGGCCAGCGATTTCACGTCCTGATCGACCGCCCGCACGAACACATCAAAACGACGGCCCTTCAGGGCCGCCGCGGGGATCTCGCCCATGACCATCACCGCCGCAGTGTGCGGGCTCTTGATGAGGTCGTCCGGCGAAATGGCGTGCGACACCGTAGGTGAAGCGCCGAGCTGGGTGCGCCGAATCTCCTTGCGAAGGTACTCCGCCACGGACTGCGGGCAAGTCGAGCTGCCCCCACCATCCAGCCCGATGACGAGACCGTAGCCCCCCACCGCCATGTTCTGGTTTCCACGAAGGTAGGCAACCGACGCGACCGTTCCTGTATCGGCGGCCCAGACACCCTGCCCCGCGGCATCGCCGGCGTCCGAGTACGCCAGCACCGGCTCAGGCTTGGCCGGCTCGACGCTTGTCCCGTCGGTCGCCTTCCATTGATTGGGGTCGAACAGCTCACAGGCCGCCGACGAGAGCATCAGAAAAACCGAAACGCTGACCAAAGAGCTGAATCGTAGCCGCATGGTGAACTCGTCCCTGAGGTTTGCCGCACAGCCGCCGCATCACACAACCGCCTGTCCCTGGGCCACCTATGCAGCCCGGTCCCCGACGATTCACAGGCACGCCGCACCTGGAATACACCCCTGGCCCCGAAGCTAACGCCCTACCGTTCGGGTGTCAATTCGCCCGCGCCCCGCCTGGCCAGCCCTAGCGGAAACGACCGCGAAACCGCTCCGCTGGATATTTCAGCTCGTTTTTAGCCATTTTTTCCGTCAGCGCCTGGCTGACGTCGACATCGAGAGCGTTTGCCAGCGAAAGCAGGAACGCCATCACGTCAGCGAGTTCTTCGCGCACCTGCCCCAACGCCGCGGGATCGCCGGTAATCTGCGCGATCTGGTCGCTGCGAAGCCACTGGAAATGTTCCATCAATTCCGCAGCCTCGATCGCGATGGACATCGTGAGGTTCTTGGGATCGTGAAACTGCTGCCAGTCACGGTCGGCCACAAAGCGGGCCATCTGCTCCCGCAACTCGGCCACCGTCGTTGTGGAATCGTCAGGCATGGTTGCGCATCCCGGTCAGTCGCGCACGATCACAGTCGATTGGCGAGGTACCAGCAGCTTGTAGACAAGTTCGATATCCTTGGCGGCGAGCCGGATACACCCCATACTGACATCCTGGCCGATGCTCGCCTCGTCGATCGTGCCGTGGATGCCGAAGCCGACCTGACCGACCGCATCGCCCTCGATGCCTTCGAGGCCGATCCAGTACTCACCGATGGGATTCTGCGGATCATCGGCATGCCATCGTTTGCCGGTCCGCGGGTCTACCCAGCTCGGATTCACCAGGTGGTCTTTGACGTTCCACTTGCCGGTGGGCGTGCTGCCGTGCTCACCAAGGGCGACACGAAAGCTGCGAATGAACGTGTTTCCCAGGAAAATGCTCAGTTCGTGATCGGACTTGTCCACCACCGCATGGAATGGACCATTCGCCACCTTGAGTGTCTGCCCGACGCGGATGAAATCCTTGTTGGGCAGGCGGTTGACCTGAGCAACGAATTCCTCCGAGATACTGTGCGCCTTGGCAATTTTCGCCACACTGTCGCCCGGCTTGACCCTGTAGCTGTCGACGAGCGGATCCTCGGTCAGCCGCTCCGGCGAGAAGATCATCCGTTCGTTGATCTCGGAGAGCTTCGCCCGGGCGTCCTCGGCCCTGGGCCGGGCCAGCCCTCGCTCGATCGCGGCGCTGAGACGGGAACGGGCTTCGACAGCGTCTTCGCGGGCCAAGGCCGCCAACCCCGCCTGGTAGTCCGCCAGACCCTGCTCGGCCCCAACGCGCGGCGACGGCTGGGAGGTCGGCACCGAAGGGCTGGTCACGCGGGCAGACGTTCCACCCCCTGCGGGGGAACTCGTCGGCGTCGGGGTAACGGGCTTGAGTACAGGCTCAACCGGCGGCCGCAGGCTCGCGGAACCGCCCGAAGGGGTCTCCGTGCTTCGCAACAGGTTATCGGGCGAAGGGCCGGTCGCCTTGTTCGCTGCCTGGAACAACGGCAGCCCCCACCAGAACGCGCCGGCTACCAAAGTCACGAAAAACAGGCCACCCAGTATCCGGCGGAGGCCTCCATGCGCTCGACGTCTGGCCACAACCATCTCCTCGCTCGATTCCCAGTCAGCCCGCATGCAATCCGAATCGCTTGACACCGCTAGGATACACCCACGGCGGCGCAATTCAAGCCGCCTTCTCGACGCCGCGCGTGGCGGGTCGAACCCACGCCTCCGCGCAGTGCATCGCGTCTATCGTGGGCATGAGTGACCGCACGTTGGGCTCCTCCCGGGAAGAGGTGATCCTACGAACTTCTCCCCACGGGGCAGAGAGACGGCAGACCTGATTGGACAAGTGAAGATCCGCCGACGCGTCGTGCAATCCGGCCACCAGGCTCGAGCTGAACTTCATCGCTGCCAGGGCTATTGTCGCGCCTGGCTCAGGGCGAGTTCGGCCGCGTTGACCAAGGGGTATACGATCGGTGACGCCGTCAATGCCGGATGCGTCCCCATCTGGAACATGGCGATATCCTCGGCCGTCATCCGTTTTTGCACGCACGCGGCGATGGTATTGATCATTTCGCCGACCGACGTGTTGCCGCGGACCTGGCCGCCAATGAGCACCTGCGAATGAAGTTCGAAAACGAGCTTCACTTTGACTGGAGCAGCGCCCGGCATGGCTCCGGGGTGGCGGTTTGGCGTTTCCACGGTGCCGCAGACGACCTGGTAGCCGCGGTCCTTGGCCATGGATTCGGTAAGGCCAGCGGTACCCATGGCTAACTCGCCTACCGCCGTGGACCAGATGCCTAACGTGCCGTCGCTTTCCCGACGCAACCCGAAGACGTTCGCTCCGGCAATTCGGGCCTCCAGTTGAGCGATGGACGCCAGCTTGAGGGGCGAGGGCCGGCCGCCGAAGAACGATATCTTCTCCGCGCAGTCTCCACAGGCAAAAATGGCGGGGTCTGATGTTTGCATGGTGCGATCGACCGCAATGCCGCCCGTGGGCCCCAGGCGCAGATCCGCCTGCCTGGCCAGCTCGACATTGGCTCGGGCGCCGATGCCAAGAATGACCATGTCGGCGGGTACGCTGGAACCGTCCGCCAACGCAACGGCGCTGACACGTCCGTCGCCTGCGATCCGTTCCACGGTCGCCGAAGTACGCACGGTAATGCCGCGCGAGGTGAGCAGGTTCTCCATCTCGGTGCAGAAGTCCGGATCGTAGGACAAGCTCAGGCAGTTCGGCGCAAGCTCCAGCACGGTCACGTCCTTACCGCCGATCTTGTTGATCTCGTCGGCGAACTCGATCCCGATAAAACCGCCGCCGATGATGACGACATCACTTGCCTTCTGCAGCCGCTGCTGAAGCATGCGCAGGTGCTCGACATCCTTCAGGATGGCGAAGACGCCATCGAGGTCCACACCAGGGATCGGCGGCTTGGTGGGAAGAGAGCCCGTCGCCAGAATGAGCCGCTCGTACTTCACGTCGCCTTCGCTCGTTCCAAGCCTGCGCTCTTTCCGATCGATCTTCGTCACCTCGGCGATGTGCAGATCAATCCGGTTCGTTTCCAGAATGGAATCCGGGATGAGATTCTTCTGCGGGCTGCCCAGCGTGCCGTAGATGTAGGGAATGCCACACGGGATCATGACCTGCTTCTCTTTGCGAACCAGGCCAATGCGCTTGTCCGGGTGATGCCTTCGAGCTGTTATGGCGGCTGTGATACCAGCAGCACTCCCGCCGAGAATGACAATGTCGGCTGTAGTCATGCGAACTCCTTCATCACTTCGGTCGTGTTGGCAACGTATCCTCCGCTCTCCCGTCGGCTGCTCAGGGCGCCGCCACTCAATCGGGGCGACTCCCCTCTTCAGCCTTTGGAAGGACTCGCGCCGACTGCTCGGCAACTCTCGCACCCGACATGAGCATGCCGCCGAAAATCGGTCCCATTCTCGGACCGCCTTGGGATGCGCAGACGCTCATCCCGGTCGTCCATAAGCCCGGGAACAACTCGGCTACGTGGTCCACCACAAACTGTTCACCCGCCGGGGCATCCATCGGGCCTTCACCTGGAAGTCTGCCGAGACCTTCTTTCAAGAGCCCGCGACGCTGGAGACAGTTCGCCAAGACCGCTTCGTGGCCGGTGGCGTCAATCGCCGCCCTGGCCGAAAAGACGATGGGATCGATCGGCAAACTCTCGCCGAGCATGGAGCGGTTGGCGACAATGCCGGTCATTCGCCCGGAGCGCACGCAAACGTCCTCTGCCATCATCAGGTTGAGCAGAACCGCTCCGGCATGCAGCGCCTTGAGGCACAATGCCGATGCCAGTTCCATCGCATCGGCCGTAAAAAGACGCCCGCTGGGCTGATGCCGCACACCGGCTTCATCCAGAATGCCCAAGGCTTCTTTCTGCACGACGACCTCGTTCATGCCGAGGCTTCCACCCCAGATGCCGCCGCCAGGACTGAGGCGTTTCTCCAGCACCACAATACGAAGACCGCTTTCGGCCAGCCGCCACGCGGCCACCAAGCCGGACGGGCCCGCGCCGACAATAATGACGTCGCTGCGCAGTGCCTCGACGAACTTGGCCTGATAGGCCTCCAGGATCGCCTGTGATACATCTGTTTCCTCGAAACTGTTCATGCTTCGCGACCTCACACGGCTACTGCCTGACTCAACAGAGCTTCTCTGCCCCGGAATAGACCTCTTCGATGCGCAGCGCCGCCGCGGCATGTCCGGGGTGCTTCGGGGAATTCCACGTCTTCATGTACTGGAAGACCTCGCCCTCCGTGTGGTATTCGAGTGTACCCTTCACCTGGAAAGCCTTACCGGCCTTGGACCGGAACAGCAGTGAACCCTTCCCGCCGGCCAGCAGGTTCTTGCGGGTCTTGTCGAAGTAGTTGTCAGCCACCACGAGGCGGTCATTGCCAAGCAAGCCGACACACGTAGCGTAGATAATATTGGGAATGCCGTCCGAGCTGACCGTCGCGAGAATGACGGGACCGTCACGATCCTCCCACGCCTGGCGGGCAATTTCGGGCATAGACACCATCAGACATTCCTTTCCATTCTGGGTTCGTTTGAAAGCATGAAATCACCATTGTACTTCGCGAAGTCATCCATCGTTTTCGCATGAATTGCGACGAAGTCTTCCGGCAACGCATGGGTCGGCCAGAACCGGACTTCCGAGCCCTCAACGCCGTCCGCCTTGGGCTCACCGGTCCAGTCGCGCACGACGAATGCGACGGAGAAACACTGGATTTCATCACCGTTGGGATACGCAAATCGCTGGCTGGGGCCGGAGTACAAGGCCATTGGCTCAGCGTGGCGTACCTCCAGGCCGGTTTCCTCGCGAACCTCGCGTTTCAGGGCTTCCAGTGCCGTTTCGTCGAGTTCCACCGATCCGGATGGCAGCCCCCAGCATGCCATGTCGGTTCTACGCTGAAGCAGGACCTCGTCGCGATCATCCAGGATGATCGCGCGCACACCAGGCAACAGAATTCGCTGGGATCCCAGGCGAGACCGGAGACTTGCGACGTAAGAACCCATCATTCCATCGCCTCCGCAATTGTGCCGCTGCTACACTGACCACGTTTGAGCGTGCCGGTATCGACCCGTTCCGATCGGATATCCGGCTGTCGCACGCTGCCGACGAGGACGTCGCCCCGGAAAGAGCGCGTGGTTTCAGCAGGCGAGCGCCGACCACCAATGGCGCATTCCACACGAATGGTGATCTTGCCGTTAGCCATCCAGCGTCACTCCCTGTGCCACGCATGCCAGTGCCTGCTTAATATCCTTGATAAGGATCTCGGCGGGCTCGATGCCGATCGAGAGCCGAACCGTGTTCCTGCCAATACCGAATGTTGTTCGTCGCTCCGGCGGCAGATAGAGCATCGTCGTCAGGTATGGAATGCAGATGAGTGATTCCGTGGCGCCGAGACTGACAGCATGGTAAATCGTCTGAAGCGCCGCAATGAACCGCTTGGCGTCCTCTTCGTCCTCGCCTACGTCAAAGGCAAGCATTCCGCCAAATCCTCTGTGCATTTGACTTGCTGCCACGGCATGGTCGGGATGACTGGCCAGCCCTGGGAAGGAAAGGCGAGAAACCTTGGTGTGTTCGGCCAGAAACTCCGCGACCGTCTGTGCACTACGGGCGATCGCTTTTGCGCGCAACTCGAACGTCTTGAGCCCCCGGTCGAGGAGGAACGCGGAATAGGCGTCGAGCGTCGTGCCGATCGCCTGGCGGGTGAACCACAGCCGGTTGTAATGTTCCTTCGTGCCGGCAATCGCGCCAGCCATCAGATCATTGTGGCCGCCCAGGGCCTTCGTAGCGCTATGCACCACGAGGTCCGCGCCCAGCGTAAGCGGGTTCTGATGATACGGCGTGGCGAAGGTGTTATCGACGACAACCATGGCCGTAACGGCATCAGCCGCCTTGCGGACAGCGGCGATATCGATGATCTTGCAGAGCGGGTTGCTGGGCGTTTCCAGGAAGATCATCCGCGTAGTGGGCCGGATGTGTTCGCCGATCTTGTCGGCCTCATCGGCGTTCAGCCAGGTAATCTCTACGCCGAGACGCTCCAGGATCAGCGACACCTTGTAGTTCGCCCCATAGGTATCATGGAAAATGATCAGGTGGTCGCCAACCTTGAGATACGTGAGGTACACCATCGTGCAGGCAGCCATCCCGGAGGTGCAAACGACGCAGTCCTCCGCACCCTCCAACGCGGCAATCTTCCGTTCGACCTCGCGAACGGTCGGGTTGTCGTCACGGTGGTACGTATAGCCGTCGATCTCGCCATCGGTGATCTGCCGAAGTACCTCAAACGAGAGGTATTCGTAGTTCACGGCGTTGACGATGGGGGTCACCATCGGCCGGTTGCCGTACGGGGTCAAAGGATCAGGAGCCATGCTATAGGTATCCTTTCGTATGGGCGGGCACGTAATAGGGGCCCGTGGTGTTGCTCATTTCCGCCCTTCAACAAACCTTCTGCCCGGCCGTTGCGTTTCGACAAGCCGTTGTGCACCTCAATTGACGCTAGCACGAACGTTCATCGTCGCACCTCTGCGACAATGAAGGGCCCCCGGAGCCGTCCTCGATGCATCGACAGTCGATTGCCGAGACGCCCGGGCAGCAGTGGCCGCGTATTGCGCTCACCAGGCATTGAGTCGACCATGTGGACTTCTCCCCACGGGGCAAGAAGACTGTGAACTTCCTCGGGCGAGAAGAGATGTGCTGACGCGTAGGGCTGCTTGCCCTCTGAGAGGCGCTGCTGATTCAGGGCCGAGCGACTGTTGAGTGTTCCGATCAGCATATGCCCGCCATGGGTGACACAGCGAGCCATCTCCTGTAATCCGGCGGCAGGGTCCGAGGTGAATTCCATCACTGCCATCGCCGTTACGACATCAAAGCGGTGGTCATCAAACGGCAGGTCCAAAACATCGGCCACGCCGAAATGGCAATTGAATGCCCAACGGGCCTTGGCAACCTGGGTCATTTCCTCGGAGATATCTATTCCCACCACTCTATACCCCAACGAGGCGAAGAACCGGCTCCAATGCCCTGTACCACAGCCCACGTCCAGCAGGCGGGCTCCATGCAACGCAGGCTCAAGGAATCTGCCGATGTCGGATTTCTGCGCCTCGTCGTATGCTTTTCCGGCAGGCGTCGCATACCATCGCTCATACTCCGAAGCCAGGGGCCCGAAGTCAAATAGTGTGTGCGAATTGAGGACCGAGCCGCCGGTCATGCTGTTGATACCTCTTGATCCGGGGCCTGGCCATGGGGCACTCGCCCTGCAATCGCCTGGGCCGGAGTTCTTCCTCTCGTCTCAGCCGCGCGCCTTTTCCCGTGCATCCAATCGATTGCGCACAAACGTCCAGACGCTCCGAATGTCCTCGGCACATCCATTGTCCTGGTATTCGACCACTGTCTGCTTTCGAATCTGGGCCTGGGTCACTGCGCGGTCGTATCGAACCCGCCCGGCCACCTCGAAGCCGGTTTTTCGCGCCAGCGACTCAATCTCGTCGGCGATTTGCGGGTTCAGGTCCCACTTGTTGACGCAGACCATCGCCGGGATGTCGAAGTGTCGCGCGAGCTGCGCCACGCGCTCCATGTCGTGTTGTCCGCTCAACGTGGGCTCGGTGACGATAAGCACCATGCTCGCGCCGGTGATCGACGCGATCACCGGGCAGCCGATGCCCGGCGAGCCGTCGATGATCACCAGGTCCAATCCCTGCTGCTCGGCCGCCGCCTTGGCCACCGTGCGAACAAGGCTCACAAGCTTGCCGGAGTTCTCTTCGGCGACGCCCAGCTTGGCGTGGACCATCGGGCCGAAGCGCGTCTGAGAGACAAACCATTCCCCATTCACGGCCGGTGCGAATTCGATGGCCTGCTCGGCGCAGAACCAGGCGCACACTCCGCAACCTTCGCAGGCAATCGGGTCCACGCGGAAGGTCCGGGCCACCCGTCCGTTACCGGGCCCGTCATAGGAAATCGCGTCGAATCGACAGACCTCCTCGCACTTGCCGCACGCGATACAATGGCCCGACTTGATGCGCGCCCGCTTGCCGCCCGAGAAGGAGTCCCGCTTCAAAACCTTCGGCTCCAGAACAAGATGGAGATCCGCCGCATCGACGTCACAATCGGCGAGGACGGACGTGCGGGCCAACGCCGCGAATGACGCAACAATCGATGTCTTGCCCGTTCCACCTTTTCCGCTGACTACAACCAATTCCTCAGGCTCTGCCGCCATGTGCTTCGCCATCCCTTCGTTGTCGCTATGTCTGATTCGCCAGCGGGCGGTATCCACGCGCCCACATAACCTGCCCCTGCTCAATCAGGCGGACCTGCACCTGTTCGAAACCCTCCCCCTCAAGCAGGGCCTTAACCTGGGGCGGTCGGAAGTACTTCTCATTCCACAGCCTCTGAGCCAGAGAACCGCGCGGGAAATCGACAACCAAAACCTCGCCGCCTGAACGCAGAACCCGGTATGCTTCCTGAAGAATCGCCTTCGGCTTGGCCATCTCGTGCAGCGCCCATACGGTGACCACGGCATCGGCCGAACCGTCTTCCGCGAAGCCCAGGCTGGCCGCGTCGTGCTTGAGACAGTGGTAACGACTTCCATTCGACGTATGACGCCGTGACGGGAAACTGTCGCTGGTAATGTCCACACCGGTAACTTGCTGCTTGCAGGCGTCGGCCAAATATCGGACGAGGCCGCATGACCCACAACCCAGGTCCAGCACCCGGTGGGCCACACGCACTTCGCGGCCAATACGCCTGTGAAGACGCGGCTTGATCGTTTCGTAGAAGTCATCCGTTACAGCATTGTGGCTCATCGTGATCCTACAAAGCGACGATTCTATCCGCCTCGCTGACCCACTCCGCCAATTCGGCCATGGTGGCCTCGTTGGCGCCATGGAAGTACGGCTCGTTCTTGTGAATCCCGCACCGTGCCTTGCACGTTCCGCAGACCTTAACAGTTACGCCCCTGTTGATGAGATCCTTCAACATCTGTCCCAGATCGAAGTAGTCCTCCGGCCCTTTGGCGGCGTCACGGGCGAGATCCACGGAATCATTCATGAGAAAAACGCGCACCTCTATGCCCAGATCGAGCAGTTTGCCGGCAAGCCGCAGGCCATTCCACGTAACGTCTGTCCCGTCGTATGGCTGATGATTGAACAGAATCAATGCGTTCATAGGAGCCCTCTGTCAGTGTTCCGATTAAACTCCGCTTGCCAATCCCTATCCCACACGTCGCTTTCTCTCCTTCGTCATCGCCGTGAAGAGCTTTTCAAACAGGGATCGATACTCGGGCAGGGCTTCGCACATCATCACACCACGCGAATACGCCTCAGCGATGCGACGGTCATCGGGAATCTCTTCAATGATCTCAATCCGATTGGCCCGGCAATACGTGGCAGTCTCATTGTCGCCCATTCCCGCGCGGTTAATTACGACCCCGAAAGCCATTTTGAGTGCTCGTACCATCTCGACCGCGAGCTTCAGATCATGGAGTCCGAACGGTGTGGGTTCCGTGACCAACAGCACGTAATCCGCACCCCGCACGCTTTCGATCACGGGACAGGATGTGCCCGGCGGCGCATCGATCAGCACGATGTCGGCATCCGGCGCCGCCTGTTTCACCTGCCGGATCAACGGAGGGCTCATCGCTTCCCCGATGTTCAGCAGCCCGTGCACGAAGTGAATCGCGCCAGCACGCCCGGTCTCCAGCCGGCCGATTTCCCGCGGCTGCTCCGCGATCGCTCCACTAGGGCAGACAAGGACACACCCTCCGCACGCATGGCATAGTTCGGGGTAGACCAGAACCGTCTGGCCCACGGGCACGATCGCGCTGTATTGACAGATCTCGCCGCACAACCCGCACAGTGTGCACTTCGCCGGGTCCACCTCCGGAACCTGCCGGGCCACGGGGCTTCGCGAGGTGATCTCGGGCTTGAGGAACAAGTGCCCGTTGGGTTCTTCGACGTCGCAATCAACGTACGCGACGCTCTGCCCATCGAGTGATGCCACATACGCAAGATTCGTCGCCACGGTCGTCTTGCCGGTTCCACCTTTACCGCTCGCCACAGCTATTCTCATGTTGCCCTTGCCTTCTCCTTCTGCGCTCCTGCGACCAGGAGCGGAAACACGATGTCGCTCGTGCAGCACGGAAGCCAAACGGCCAGGAACAGAAATGCCGCGCTGAGCACGATGGTCCCCACATCCACGTCGGTCCCCAGGGCCATCGTTATGTGAAAAAGAGAGGCCCAGGTGCTCAGCAGCACATGACCGGCATGTGGGATCTTCGTACGCGGCAAGCGAGACGCAATCGCGATTCCCGCCAGAGCCAACGGGTTGACCAGCCACCATTTCTCGATGAAGCCGAGATGCACACCGCGATTCGGCATACCCAACAGGCATTCGCCGACGTAAGGCATGATTGAATCGCTGAGCGTCGCAATACCCACCGACCCCAGGTACCCGATCAGGACGAGCCTGACCCATGACCGCTTGCCATGCAGCACGTACATCGCGCTGGTAACCAGCGCGCTGAGAAGCACGTGGAGAGGATGAAATACCCAGAACAGGGCCCTCGACACAGAGGGCGAAGCCCCGGTGAGGATAATCACCATCATGATGGCCACACCCGTCAGCGTGCCCATCATAGTGAACGGCGCATGACGTTTAAGTTCTTGTGTGATGACCCGAATCATGAACTACCGGTTCTCCCGAGACCGCACAAACATCTCCTGGCACTCCCGAACGGCTTGGATCACCTCACCCATGCACGCGCAGGTTCCACCACTGTCCAGCCTCGTCAACTCCTCCACGCGGACATCCTTCAGGGGGCGCCCCAGAAGATACTCGCGAAGCCTGTTGACTGCGTCTCCGCAATCGGGTTCATCCGTGACCTCGAACGCCCGAAAACGAAGCAGGCCATCCTCATCGCTTAACGAATAGCGAACGTGATTTCTGCATTCGACCGTATTCATGATGCCTCGCGATCGCGTAAGCTGCTTGGGCATCACAGGAAACGAATGGCTTCGCGCGGGCATTGCCGCACGCACGCCCCGCATCCTGAGCACCGCTCCGGGTCGATCACCGCCGTCCGCTCTATCACGATTGCCTCGTTCGGGCAGACGGAGGCACAGATTCCACATCCCGCGCACAGGGCACCATCCACGGCCACAACGGCGATTGATCTCGGCGTCGGCGCCGTGGCAAGGCGCGATTGCACCCTCTGCAGCTCCTGCTCCAGTGCCCGAGCCTGGCCCTTCAGCGCATCCAGCTCTGCCGAAGCCGAATCGGTGTGATTCGGCGAAGGGCTTTCCGTCTCCGCTCCGCGCGGCGGGCGAGAATCCGGAGTCGATCGATTCCATCGGCCGCGCGTAGATCCGCCTCCATCACGTCCGCGCGGAGCCTGCCGACCCCATCTGCCGCGGCGGCCACCCTGCCCAGGCCCTTTTCCACCACGTGGCACGTTAACCCTCCTGCGACTGCGCCGCCTCCAGTTCGGAGATCCGCTTGCGAATCTCATCGAGGGCTCTTTCCATGTGCGTCGCTTGGGCCTTGAGCGTCTCAGTCTCCTGGGCTGGTGCCGGCACCGGTGCGACTCCGTAGGCCGGCCACGCGCCCCATCGGGACCAGCCTGGCAGCCCCGTGGCGTAGTAGCCATGCCGCCAACCCCGGCCCCGACCTCGGCCCCAACCGAAACCGTAGCCCATTCCACGCCCCGGGATCGGATTCATGAAACCAGGGACATCAAAGCCGGTGCAATACCCGGCCGCACGGCCTGTCATGGGACCCATCCCCATCGGTCCTGTTCCATCTCCTGCTGGCATCGTTTTGCTCCTTCACTGTGTTCGAATCAACCTCTCGACATTCTCGTTCCGCACTTCGGGCATTCCTGCTCGCTGCAGGGCTGCCCGCGAACGTGAGCGGCCTTGTGGCCGCATTTCGGGCACACGCACTGCCCGCCCGGGCCTGCGGCAAACGGGCCGCCGCCACGTCCTCTTCGGCTGCCGCCATCCTGCGGCGGGCCAGTTCCATCACCTTGTGGCATCGTTGTTGACTCCTTGCATTGCAGTACTGTGACGATCGATCGCAGACGGCCTGCCGGATGTTCCGTGCCGGATCGTAGACGCACGCCACGTGATCAGGTCAACGGCCCTCGGCCCCGGCCTCCTCCGCTGCCCCGCCGCGGATCCGCCCTCCTGTCTGCACGACGGCCGGCGCGACCATGACCCCGCGCACCACGGAACCGTCGGCGTCGCCCGCAGCAGCCGGGCATCAGAAACACCGGATCAGAGAGCCGGCCTTCCAAGAAAGCTCTCAGCACATCCTCCATCTGACCGCACACTTGGGCGATGACCTGAATGCCCGTCGCGGAAACGGCCATCTCCAACGGCCAGGAGATCGCGCCGCAAATCAGGATTTCCGTTCCACCTTGGACAAGTTCACCGGCCCGTTGCGTGGGGTCTGTAGCCGTCAGGCACAATTCCCCCCGGCCGTGCTCCCGACCCTTTGCAGTCTCGACGAGCAGCACGCGGGTCGCGACGTCGAACACCGGAGACACCCGGCCCTGCCAGTGAGGAATCGCTACCTTCATCACTTGTAGGCCCGTCAATTCGCGTGCCATGGTGCAAGAACGTGACGGCGATCAATCTAACTCTCCTATTGTACGTGGCTTATGTTGATTCCATCGTGGATGTCACGCACGAAATAACATTGCATTCTGCTACATTATCTCGCTTGATAGTATTGCGTATTGCAATTCCATCGCCTATCATTTAGAGTATTGGTCAGCAGGACGCATACGGACTTCATCGATGGCACCAACGGTTCATCAGTCACAGAACGTCATTCTGGATTCGATCAACGAAGGCGTCTTCACGGTTGATCTGGACTGGCGGATTACGGCGTTCAACCGAGCAGCCGAGCGAATCCTCGGTGTTTCCCGAGAGCACGCGATGGGTAAGCCGTGTTGCGAAGTCTTTCGCGCGAGCATCTGCGAAAACGCGTGCGCGCTGAGGCAGACGCTTGGTACCGGCCAACCGGTAGTCAACACAACGGCCCACATCATCAACGAGGCGGGTCAACGAATCCCCATTCGCCTTTCCACGGCCTTGTTGAAGGACACGGCCGGTACGGTGATCGGCGGGGTGGAAACCTTCCAGGATCTGAGTCAGGTGGAGGAGCTCCGCAAGGAACTCACCTCGCGCTACACATTCGAGGACATCGTCGGGCGCAGTGCGGCGATGCGCGACGTGTTCGCGATCCTGCCGCAGATTGCCGAGAGCGACAGCACCGTTCTGATCGAGGGCGCCAGTGGCACGGGCAAGGAACTCGTGGCCCGGGCTCTGCACAACCTCTCGCGCCGGAAGCGCAAGCCATTCGTTGCCATCAACTGTGGCGCCTTGCCCGACAACCTGCTGGAATCCGAGCTTTTCGGCTACAAAGCGGGCGCTTTCACTGACGCGCGGCGCGACAAGGCGGGACGGCTGGCCATGGCGGATGGCGGGACTGTTTTCCTTGATGAAATCGGTGATATCTCACCGGCCATGCAGGTACGGCTGCTTCGCGTTCTTCAGGAGCGATGCATCGAGCCGCTCGGAGCCGTACACTCCACAAAGGTGAATATTCGTGTCGTAGCAGCCACCAACAAGGATCTGAGCAAACTGGTTCGCGGTGGCAGGTTCCGGGAAGATCTCTATTATCGAATCCGCGTAGTGTACCTGAAGCTGCCTTCGCTTCAGCAACGCCGTGAGGACATTCCGCTGCTGGTCGATCACCTGGTAGCCAAATTCAACCGTCTCCAGGGCAAGGATGTGCGTGGAGTGTCCAGCGAAGTCCTGGCCCGGCTGATCGAGCATGACTATCCGGGCAATATCCGCGAGCTGGAAAACATCATCGAGCAGGCGTTCGTCCTTTGCCGCAAAAACATGATCGAGCTGGCTCACCTCCCGGCCGAGCTTCGATCCGCCGCTTCTGGAGACGCGGTGAGCCGAGCGGAATCGCCATCTCTGCAATCGATGGAGAAGCGGATGATTGTCGAAGCCCTTCGCCGCCAACAGGGGAACCGTCGTCGCGCGGCCAGAGACCTCGGCATTGACGCCAGCACGCTGTACCGCAAGATCAGATCGCTCGGCATCGATCCGCCAGCCAAAGACGGCCGAACACGTCCAGGGTAGTGTTGCACACTGCAACACTAGCTGAGCATTCTCGTATCCGCCGATCTGGGAGACGTCGACACAAATGCCTATAAAGTTATGCACAAAAGGCACTTCCGATTTATTCAACCACTATCGGGCGTGCATGGAATGGAACTTGCTCACGGGCTGTTCGGACACTCTACGCAAGGAGATCCCATGAAGATCGCGGTAACGTCCCAAGGCCCGGGAATGGATGCGCTCGTCGATCCTCGCTTTGGCCGGGCGCGCTATTTCATCGTGGTGGATACGGAAACGGGGGAATCAGCGACCGTCGACAACGCCGTCAACCTGAATGCCGCACAAGGAGCAGGCATCCAGGCCGGCAGAAACATCGTGGATTTGGGTGTCTCCGCGCTGATCACAGGCCATGTCGGCCCCAAGGCCTTCTCGACACTGCAAGCGGGCGGCGTGGCAATCCACACAGGCGCGTCGGGCACCGTCGCTGACGCAGTCGAGCAATACAAAGCGGGCAAGCTCCAGGCGGCGAGGTCCGCCGACGTCCAAGGACACTGGGTATGATTTGACGACCAGGAGGAAACATGAAGATCGCCATACCGGTAACGTATGGTCAGTTGAGCGCCCACTTTGGCCACTGTGAGCAGTTCGCACTGGTCGAGGTGGATCCGGCGGATAAGAAGACGATCGCGACAAACTATGCCGTGCCGCCAGCCCACGAGCCCGGCGTGCTGCCTCGCTGGCTGCACGAGCAGGGTGTCGAGGTCATCATTGCCGGTGGGATGGGGCAGCGGGCCCAGCAACTGTTCCTTCAGAGTGGAATCAAGGTGGTCGTCGGCGCCAAATGCCGGCCCGTGCAGGAAACAGTAGATGACTATCTCAACGGAACCCTGGTATCCGGTGAAAACCTCTGTGACCACTGACCGCCGCCAATCATCAGTATCCGAGGTTGGCCATCATGCTCACGCTCGTTGCGTGCTGTGTGGACAGAAGAATCCGTGGGGCTTCAATTTGAAGTTTCGCAGGTGTGTCGATGGCGCGGTAGAGGGCCGGTATCAAGGAAACGGCTATTGTGAAGGCTACGCCAATATGATGCATGGAGGCATCATTGCGATGCTGCTGGATGGAGCCATGACGAATTGCCTGTTTACCCATGGACGGACCGGCGTAACGGCCAGGATGGAGCTTGCGTTTCGCCATCCGGTACGATCGGGCGATGGTGTGACCGTTCGGGCATGGATCGAGTGGGAAAACCATCCTGTCTACCAGTTGCGTGCCCAGTTGCTGCAGGATGGCCAAGTAAAAGCCACTGCGAAGGGAATGTTCATGGACCGGTCCGACCTCAGTCCATCGGAGAATGCGCCGTGAGCAACAGGAGAGTGTGCATCGCCGTCCGTAACGCGGCCATCGTGGAACCGCGAGGCCGTTGTTTCTCCAGCAAGGAGCGATGAATGCCCACGTATGAATATGAATGCCAGCAATGCGGGAATCGCTTCGAGCGATTCCAATCGATGAAGGACTCGCCACTGACGACTTGCCCCGCGTGCAACGGCAAGCTGAAGCGTCTCATTGGAGCTGGAGGCGCAGTGATTTTCAAAGGTTCGGGTTTCTACGCCACGGAGTACGGCCGTTCCAACACTCGGTGTGGCCAGGAACGGCCATGTTGCGGCAGGGACACAGCGTGCGAGCGACCACCCTGCAGCGAGTGAGATCGGCCCACGATCATAGGCCGTAACGGACAGTGAGCGATGAGTTACACGTTTGGACCTGTACCCTCCCGCCGACTCGGCCGGTCGTTGGGCATCGACCTGGTCCCGTTCAAGACCTGCACGTATGACTGCATCTATTGCCAATTGGGGCCCACCACGAATAGGACAGTCGAGCGAACCGAATTCGTGAGTTGGGGGCCGGTGCTGGCCGATATCAGCCGAAAGCAGAACAGCCATTTTGACTACATCACGCTGAGTGGTTCCGGGGAACCGACACTGTGTACGGGACTGGACGAACTGATTCGGCGAATCAAGGTAATCACCAGCGTCCCAGTCGCGGTGCTCACCAACGGCTCACTGCTCTGGCGGTCGGACGTTCGGAGGGAACTGCAGCAAGCCGATCTTGTGATCCCCTCCCTGGATGCCGGCGACGAATCGCGATTCCAGCATATCAATCGCCCCCATGACTCGATTTCGTTTGCACAGATGCTCGAGGGCTTGATCGCCTTCCGGCGTGAATTCCACGGGCAGTACTGGCTTGAGGTCTTCCTGCTGGCCGGCTACACCTCGGTTGACGTGGAGGTCCACAAGATCGCTGAATGGGTGAAACGCATCGGGCCGGACCGCGTCCATCTGAACACGGTAACACGACCACCCGCACAAAGCTTCGCCGAGCCGGTTCCACGCGAGCGACTGGTCCGGCTTGCCGGCCTCTTTTCGCCGCAGGCTGAGGTAATTGCGGATTACCCCCACACGGCGTCGCAGGGCGAAGCACGAGCAAGCGAAAATGACATCCTGGAAATGCTTCGCCGACGCCCGTGTTCGGTTCAGGATATCGTCTCTGCGCTTGGGCTGCATACCAACGAGGTGATCAAGTACGCGGACGAAATGTGCCGACAGAAACGGATTGAGCCGGTCGTGGAACGTCAGGGAGTCTACTACCGGGTGATCCGCCCAAACGACCGCTCGACTGGGAATACCGGCGTTTGAATGCGCAGGTTCGGGAGGATTACCCGTCATGAAGGTGTTGGGGATTTGCTGCAGTCCGCGTCCGGGTCAAGCTACGTTCAAGGCCATGCAGGTATGCCTCGCGGCGGCACGAGAACAAGGCGAGGGTCTCAAGACCGTCCTGATCGAGCTCGCTGGACTCGACATTCGTCCCTGCCTGGCCTGTGGCGAATGCAATTCACAACTGGCTTGCCCGATCGAGGATGACTTCGCGTCGCTGATTCCGACCCTGGCGGATGAGGAAGTGGTTGGAATGATCATCGGAACGCCAGTCTACTTCGGAATGATGGCCGCTCAGTGCAAGGCATTTATCGATCGATGCGTCATGTTCCGTCGTAACGGCTGGATCTTTCGCAACCGTGTCGGCGGGGTACTGGCCGTCGGCGGCGTCCGCAACGGTGGCCAGGAACTTACGATTCAAGCCGTGCAGGCAGCTATGCTCTGCCACGACATGGTCTGCGTGAGCGATGGCCAACCGACGGCACACTTCGGCGCAACGGTCTTCAGCGGTACGGCGGGCGGTGCCGAGCGAGATGACTTCGGAATGCAGACGGCCTCCCATCTCGGAAAGCGTGTGGCAGAAGTCGCCTTAAGGATGCGGAATACAAACCGTCGATAATCGCCGTCTTTTCCCCTTTGCAGCAGCCGCGACGACGAGATCGACCATGACGCCACATGGCGGTAGCACGCCGCTGACGAGGCGAGAGGCATGAGACAAAGACTCATGCCCCATTGCCTTCGCCCGTCACATGCAAAACGCCCCGTTATGCTTTGCGACGCTGTCGGAGCACTGCCAAGCCACCAACGGCCAGCAGGCTCAGCGTGATGGGTTCGGGAACCGGCTCAATGCTCAGGGTCACATTCGTTTCGGCGTGGGCACACAGATAGCCCCATCCTGAAGAATCCAACCCGCTCGCCGTGTAGTCCATCCCTCCCCAAAGCAGGATGTAGGGTTCAGTCCGTGGATAGAGCACGGACCCGCTCCCGTACTGACACACGAAATGCTCGGCATTCGTAATAAAGGGCCCCGAAGGCTCGTCGAACTCGTATTCGAGATCGAACGCATACGGAACATCACTGACGATCACAGCTAACTGGAAATACGTCTCTCCGCGGGCGAAGTTGATTGCTCCACCCGCATCCTCATTGACGGACAAATCGATCGCCGTCGCAAGATCGACAGTCCACACATCCAGCGCATCGACCTGCTGCAGGATTTCCAGTTCAGCGCTCGACGAGCCGAGACCGGCATCTTCAACCTCAGCCATCGCCGACATTCCCTCGTCGTGATCGCTGAATACCACAGTCTCAGATTGTCCGAGTTCGGCTGTCGCTTCGGAATACTGCCAATCGAGAATCAGGGTTGCCTGGGCGACACCACCCGTAAAGAAGACCGCAACCGCTGCGCATACAGCGCATCGCCAAATATGAATACAACCACGAAACATCTCTCGCCTCCCGTCTCTGAACATGACTTGGCCGAGCCGCGCGGCCCGGCAATATCGACTATCCAGTTCGCAAAGTCCAAATTGTACCGTTTTCCCAGATCAACGCAAGGGAATCCAAGACGTTTTCCGGTGGGTGCTCAAGCCTATGCTACCCAGAATACCCAAACCGGACAGACGGACGAGGACTAGAAAGCCATCCAGGCCCGACCCCCCAAGGCATCAGACAAGAAGAGGCGCCTGCTGCCTGCACATCCAGTCACGACGCTACGCGAATGCCTGGATGGCCTCGGGCGACAGAAAGCACTGATAGCGGAGGATGACCTCCGGGAACTGGCCGTGCAGGACGTGGACGGCTGCGTCGAAGTCGTGGCCGGCGGACTGGGCGAACGGCAGCGCGACGCAGCAGCCGACCCCCGCCGCCCGAATCGCGACGACGCCCGACTCGCTGTCCTCGAAGCCGACAACCCGGTCGTACTCGTCGCGGGCCACGCCCATCTCGTGCAACGCGATGCTGTAGAGGTCACGGTGCGGCTTGAGGCGGATCTCGGATGAATCCGACGCGGTGATGAAGGCATCATAGAAGCTGCGATGGCTTGCGAAGCCGGCGACGATCCGGTCGCGGTCGGCCTGCGGCAGCGGCCAGCCGGCGGCCTGCTCGCGCAGGATGCGAAACACCTCGGCGAGCACGATGTCGGCCTCGTACGCAATGGACGACGTCACGATTGCGATTCGTACCGGATTGGCCGCGAAGTATCGCCCCATCGCCCGCAGCGCGGCCCGATCGACGCGGGTGCGCTCGTCGCCTTTTTCGGCCAGATGCGCGGCCAACTCGTCATGAAATACACCCGCTCGCTCGCCCAGCCAGCCCTTGGTCAGCGCCAGGAAGAAGCCTACCGCCGGCATCGGCGCCACGAGGTTCGGACCAGCGTCCGGGCCCAGTTCGCCGGCATATTCGTCGCCACGCCCCTCGTCGAGGGCTGCAAGAATCGTATGGTAGCGAACGTAGTAAATATCCACCGCGGCGCGAACCTGTTCCGTGAAATCATCGATCGCGGCCGCACCCGCGTACTTCGTCGCGAGCGCCTCGACGGCCGGCTGCTTCCGCGCGAACGGATCCACGCGTTCCTCAACCAAGCGGATGAAGGCATCATCGCGCAGCATCCCAGCGAGCCCAAGCGCCGCGGCTGTCGCGCGAACCTCGCGCCGCCGTCGTTCGTCCCGACCGCGACCGAGCGTCCAGAGCACCGCCAACACGAATGCTCGCCGAAACGCTTCGGGCTTGGCGTCGCCACCGTAGGTCCGCAGCAGATATTCGACGTGACGCGTCGTCGAGTTGCCGATGATGTTGGGGTGGTCTTTCTCGTGATCGAATCCGGCCCAGACGCGACGATCCATTCGGTCGGTGATCGTCCGCACCATCCACTCCAGCGAATGCAGGCACAGCGGTTCGGTCGTGGTCGTCGTGCCGTCCATGTCCTTGACCACGCCCACAAGCGCGGCGAGCGGCCCCGGATTGGCCGGTGCCAGCGGATACAGCTCGTACGAACTGGCGACGTACGATGGATTGGCCACCAGCGCGATCTGCGCAGCCGACCCCAGCGACTCACGCCAGAAGCGCACAGCGTCGTCCGGACTCAACACGGCCCGTTTCGGTTTCATGAAGAACTCCAGAACCCAACCTCCGAACTTCCGCGATAAGGAACAGGAGTGTCGTGCCGAACGGGTGGATCGTCAAGCAGATAGCGCGCGGGCGGCTGCCGAACGCCGGCAAATTGCATCAAACCCCCGATTCAGCGTCCGTGTGCCGCCAAAGTGTCGGCAGTGTGCGGACGACGTGCGCCCCGGGCGAAACGGTCACAAGGCTCACCTGCACAGCGGAAGCCGCGATGCGGTACCGGAACGGTGGCGTCCTGAGAAGAACATTGCTCACAGAGCAGTGGCACACGAAGAGTACGGCCAGCAGCGGCGCCTGTTCCCACCTCCGACCTTCCTCGCTACGGCTCGGGAGTGTCACGCCGGAGCGGCGACTCGTCAAGGGGATACCGTTCCAGTGGCTGGCGGCCGCCGCAGTCAGGAATGCGGATCAGGCCGAACTGGCGTGCAACAATCGAAGACGCAGAAGATTGAGCGCGAACTTGCGGGCCCGGTCGCGGATCTCCTTGCGCGTCAGCTCGCTGCCGAAGCGGCGTTCGTGCACCTCACAGCCGCCGGCGTGGGCGAGGCCGAAGAATACGAGGCCGACGGGCTTGGTCGCCGTACCGCCAGTCGGGCCGGCGATGCCCGTCGTCGAAAGCGCGCAGTCCGCGCCGAAAAGGCGGCGCCCCCCCACCGCCATCGCTTCGGCGACGGGCGCGCTAACCGCGCCGTGCTCAAGGATCAGTGCTTCTGGCACGGCGAGCAGACGCACCTTCGCCTCGTTGGAATAGGTCACGAGACCGCTGAGGAAATACGCGCTGCTGCCGGACACATCGGTGAGGCTCTTGGCAATCAGCCCGCCGGTGCAGGATTCGGCCGTCGCGACTGTTTGCCCGGTCCGCAGCAACTGCGCGCCCACGGCGTCGGCGAGCGTTTCATCATCCTCGCCGAAGACCAGATCGCCCAGCCGTCGACGAAGCTCGGCCGTGTCCGCGTCGAGCAGACGTCTGGCCTCGGCGAAATCGCGGCCGGCGGCCTGAATCCGCACGCCGATGATCGTCTGTTGTGCCGTAGTGCCGACCGTCGGATTGCGTCCGCGCCGCATCAAATCGCGGATCGTCGTGCCCACGTCCGACTCGCCAGCGCCGAACGTATGCACGGTCCGCATTAGAATTACCCCGGCACCTCGCCCGGCAAGCAGCGGCGCCACGCTTCGCTCGAACATCACGCGCATCTCGCGGGGCACGCCCGGCATGACAAACACGTCGGCCTGGTGCAGCTTCGCCTGAATCCCCGGCGCTGTCCCGCAGATGTTCTCGATCGGCGTGCTGCCGGCCGGGAACATCGCCTGGATCCGGTTGGCCTCGGGCATGTCGCGGCTACGACGGGCAAAGAACTCACGGATGTGCTCCAGGCTGGGCGCATGAAATTCGAGCCCGACCCCCATCGCCGCCGCCAGCGCATGCCGCGTGAGATCATCCTCGGTCGGCCCGATTCCGCCGGTCGTCAGCACGACATCGGCATCCCGCGCGGCTGCGTCGAGCGCAGCCCGGATCACGTCCAACTCGTCGGCCACCGTAATGTGACGGCGGACCGAAATTCCCAACGCCGCGAGCTGACGCGAAAGCCAGGCCGAGTTCGTATCGACGGTCTGCCCGCTCGTCAGCTCGTTGCCCATGCTCATGACGATTGCATGCATCGCGATCAACCATAGCAGAAGCGCCCCGCGCAGCAAGCGTCACTGTGCAGCCGGCAGCGTCCTCAAGCGGGATGATCACTGGCGCCTCGTCCGCCAGTGTCCGCCAGCATCCCCCGTGACCCTCATGGCTGGGCGGGCACGCCCTGATGCCGCGGTACTATCGCCGCGGCTCGTGTCCCACTATAATCCCCACCGTATGCATCGGCCGCCGCGAAACGCACGGACATGGCGCGACAAGGTCCTTCTCTTCCTGCTCGGAATCGGATGGGTTCTTGGCGTGGCCGGCTGCGCTCCCCGCGCGACATTCCTCGTGAACCAGCCCCGCCTGACCGGGCGGCAGCAACACATGAAACTGACCAGCGATGAAGCCGCCTACGGCCATGCGGATACGGCTGAGGCCTGGCATATTCTGCTGCGATTCCCGCTGCCCGGCGCGACCTCGGGCGATGCGGAATACACCGTCTACCTGTCCGTGCCTGACTCGACGGCCCAGGAGATTGTGGCCTATACCATCGGCAGAACGGCCACCGCCCACGGCTTCTTCTATCAGACCCATGGCGAGCAGCGCGGCCGCGAGGACTTCGTCGAAGGCTGTGTCTGGCTGAAACGCAAGTCTGCCCGACAGTGGCTCGTGACCGTCAAAGCCAAGGGCAGGCTGGCCACGCGGATCGAGGGCACCGCTCTGCTGACCCGGCGCGATCTCGACGTGCGCGACTATTTGGAGGCCAGGCACGCCGGCGACATCGCCCAGCTCATGCAGAACGTGCCCGCACCGACGCCGACCGAGTAACTCCGCGCCCGACCGAGGGATACATCATGCCCAAGCCGGCCACCGCGTCCGGATGGATCGACTGCACCCGACCGCTGCACGGCGGCATGATCGACTGGCCGGGTGACCCCCCATTCCAGCTCAGGACCATTCACACGATCACAACACCCGGTACGTGCAAGCTGTCGGAAGTCACGATGAGCACCCACGCCGGCACGCACATCGACGCCCCGCAGCACTTCGTTCCTGACGGCACAACGATCGACGCCCTCAGCCTCGACGCCCTCTGTGGCCCGGCGACCGTCATCGAGGTGAAAGAGGCCCGTCCCGTGCAAGTCGCCGACGTCCGGGACGCCGACATCGGCAACGGCGCCCGCGTTCTGTTCAAGACCGCCAACCAGGCATTATGGCACAACAGTAGATTCGACCCAGCCTATCACGCACTCGAAGCCGACCTGGCTATCTGGCTGGTCGAGCACAACGTCAGACTGGTCGGCATCGACTACCTGTCGGTCGACTCGTACGACGATGCACGATCGAGGGCCCATTGCACGCTCCTTGGCGCCGGCGTCATCGTGATCGAATCGCTCGATTTGTCTCAGGTCCAGCCCGGTCGCTATGAGATGGTGGCGCTGCCGCTACGCATCGTCGGCGGCGAGGCCAGCCCGGCGCGGGTCATCGTTCGACCGTTGGCGTGAGCGCGTCCCGGGAATCCTCGACGCACCTGTGGAAGAAATCGAGCAGTCGCGGGCCCGCAACCTCGCCGGCCTCTTCGGGCGAGACGTAATGTCCGACGCCATCCATCAGCCAAAGTTCCTTCGGCTCGCCGGCCGCCGCGAAGAGTTCCTCGGCCATGGCCGGATCAACGATTTCGTCCTCTCGGCCGTGCATGACCAGCAGCGGCGTCGGCGCCACGCGAGCGATGGCGTCGATCGGCTCGAGCCCGCTGCTCATCAACAACCGCGGCAGCCACCATGCCAGGGCGAACAGGATCGGATCGCGCCGGATGTGCCACGCCGCCGCACGTCGATAGTGGCTGAACGCGCCAGCCACAACCAGCCCGGCCACGTCATCCCGCTCGGCCACGACAACCGTGCCCACTGCCCCGCCGAGCGACTGGCCCAGCACAACGATGCGATCAGGCTCGACGTCGTCACGTTCTTTCGCATAGTCGATGGCCGCATGCCCATCGGCCACGAGTCCGGCCCGCGTCGGACGCCCCGCCGAACGGCCATAGCCGCGGTAGTCAAAGCACAGGACGTTCCAGCCAGCCGGCGGCAGCCAGGCCACGTGCTCGAAATGCCCGGTGATGTTGCCGGCATTGCCGTGGAGGTGAATGACCGTACCGCACGCGGCCTCGGTTGCCGCGGGAAGGAACCAGCCGTGCAGTCGCGTGCCGTCGGCGGCATCGAACATTACGGATTCAAACGCCAGCCCAGAGGCTTCCGGCGAACTATATACGTCGCGGGTCGGTCGGTAGAAGAAGCGGTCGGCAATGAACATGATTCTGTACCGTCGATGCGAACTCGCCCTGTTGCTGCCCCGCCAACTGGCTGACTCGCTGCCTTCTTCTCACGTCGTGTAGTCTGCGTTGATCGCCACGTATTCGCGCGAGAAATCGCACGTGAGCACGCGGTCCTCGCGGTCACCCGCGGCGAGATCGATGGCAATCATGACTTCCTTGCCCTTCATGTATCGCTGCAGCGGCGCCAGAATCCCGTCTACCGGGCGGCCACGTCGGAACACGATGTGCGGGCCGATTTTGACTTGTACCCGCTGTGGATCGAACGCCGCGTCGGTCGTGCCAAGAGCCTGCACGATCCGTCCCCAATTCGGATCACCCCCGTTTACAGCCGTCTTGACCAAGGGGCTGGCGGCCACCGCCCGTGCGACCCGATGCGCGTCCTTCGCCGAGCGGGCCCGCCGCGTGAACACCTCGATGACGCGCGTCGCACCTTCGCCGTCGGCGGCGATCTGCCGCGCAAGCGAATCGCTCACGTCACGCAGGGCCGCCGCGAACGACTTGGCCGCCCGCGAGCCAATCGTATACGCCGCTGACCCACCGGCCAGGCCGCTGGCCAGAATCGCCACGGTATCACTCGTCGATTGGCATTCATCCACGCTGACGCGGTTGAACGTCTGCTCGACCGCCTCGCGCAGTACGCGCCGCAACACCGGTGCGGAAACCTCCGCATCAGTCGTCAGGAACGCGAGCATCGTCGCCATGTTCGGCGCGATCATGCCGCTGCCCTTGGCGCAGCCGGCCAGCGTAACCCGGCCGCGACCCATCGAAAACCGCACGCATGCCTGCTTCATGCGTGTGTCCGTCGTCATGATCGCGCGGGCGAAGGCCGCCCCTGCCCTCGCACTGGCGGAACGAGCCGCCAGCGCCGCGTCGATGCCGTTGCGAATTTTGTCCATTGGAAGAAAACGGCCGATGACGCCCGTACTCGACGGCAACACGTGCCGTGCATCCACGTCGATCGCGTTGCCCAGACGCTCGCACATCTCGCGGGCGTCGCGCACGCCGCGCTCGCCAGTCGCCACGTTCGAGACGCCGCTATTGACGACCACGGCCTGCAGGCGACCGCCGCGGATATGCTCGCGGCCGACAACAATCGGGGCGCCGCAGAACCGGTTCGTCGTGAACGTCGCCGCCGCCGTGCAGGGGCAATCCGCCACCAGCACGCCGATGTCACGGATGCCAGTCTTCTTCAATCCAGCGACCGCGCTGCCACAGGTAAAGCCTTTCGGGGCGGTAATGGTGTTGTTTGCCACAGAATCACCTCAGAGCAGGCCGGCCGTCTCATCGAGTCCGCACATCAGGTTCATGTTCTGGATCGCCTGGCCGGCGGCGCCCTTGACCATGTTATCGATCGCCGAAACCACGATCAGCCGCCCCTTCGCCACGCGCACCGTGAGGTCGCACAGGTTGGTGCGTGCCACGTCCCGCGTGCAAGGCATGCCGCTCCGCAGCCGCACGAAGGGCTCGTCGGCATAGGCCTGCGCGAGCGTCTGCGCGGCGTGTTCGACCGACACCGGCTGAAGCGGCTTGAGGTACGTTGTCGTCAGGATGCCCCGCTCCATCGGGACAAGGTGCGGCACGAACAGCACGTTCGTCCGGCCCTTCGGCGCGCAGCCATCGAGCATCCGTTCGATCTCGACCATGTGGCGGTGCTCGCCGACCTTGTAGGCCTCGAAGTTCTCGTTTCGCTCCGGGAAATGGTGCTCCTGCTTGGGCTCGCGGCCGGCGCCGCTGATCCCGCTGGCCGCATTGACGATGATGTCCTGCGGATCGACCAGGCCGGCTTCGACGAACGGCGCGGCCCCGAGCACGGCCGCTGTCGGATAACACCCCGGGTTGGCCACGAGCCGCGCCGTGCGAATCTCCGAGCGGAACCGCTCCGGCAGGCCGTAAACAGCCTCGTCCAGATGCTCGAGGTCCGTGTGCTCGCGGACGTACCACTCCTGATAGTCCGCGGGTGACTTCAGCCGATAGTCCGCCGAATAGTCAATGACTTTGACGCCCGCGGCCAGCAACGCCGGCACGAGTTCCATCGCGATACCCGCCGGCAGGCACAGCATCGCCACCTCGGCCTTCTTCGCAATTGCTGCCGCATCGATCGGCTCACAATGCAGATCGCATCGGCCGCGCATCGCCGAAAAGATGTCGGAGAACAGCGGCTGGGGATCCCGCCGCGAGCACAGCATCGCCACCTCAGCGTGCGGATGCTGCTCCAGCAGGCGCACGGCCTCCAGTGCGGCGTAGCCGGTCGCCCCCACAATCGCAACTCGCAAATGCTCTGGCATGATCGTGTTTCCCGATTCGCGCCTTCGGCGCGGAATGAAAAAAGGGCCCCGACATGCTCGCCGGAGCCCTGGTCCACGTCAACAGCTCAAATGTCGCATTAACGTTTCGAGAACTGGAACCGACGCCGTGCGCCGCTCTGGCCGTATTTTTTACGCTCGACCATACGGCTGTCCCGCGTCAGCAGGTTTGCGCTGCGCAGGCTCGGCTCGTAGGCCGTATCCAACCGCTTCAGGGCCCGCGCAAGGCCAAGCACGATCGCGCCAGCCTGGCCGGTGAACCCGCCACCGTTGACGGTCACCGAAACGTCCATCTTGCCGAGGGTATCCGTCACCTCCAGCGGCTTGAAGATCGCCTTGCGATCCTTCTCTTCGCAGAAGTGCACGTCAGGCTTGCGCCCGTTGACGACAAAGTCGCCGCCGCCCGGCCGCACGCGGACCCGGGCCACCGCCCGTTTCCGCCGCCCCGTGCCAAAGGAGAAGCCCGTGCCCGGCTTCGCCGCCGCGGGCGCCTGGCCAGCCGGCTGCGCCGCCGGCGTCACTGATTCCGCTGGGGTGGGTGTCGATTCGTCACTCACGTTCGTCATCCATTCAATGCGTTAGGGGCCAGCCGACTAAATCGCCAGCGGCTCGGGCCGCTGCGCCTGATGATTGTGTTCCGCACCCGCGTAGATCTTCAGCCGCGAGAGCATCTGCCGCCCAAGTCGGTTCTTCGGCAGCATTCGCCGCACGGCCACCCGGATCACATCGTCGGGATGCTTCGCGTGCATCGTCGTGAACGGGATCACTTTGCGCCCGCCCGGATAGTACGTGTACCGCTCATAGGTCTTCATTTCCGTCTTGCGACCCGTGAGCTTGACCTTTTCGGCATTCACGATGACCACGAAATCACCGGTCAGCGTGTGCGGCGTGTAGGTGGGCTTGTGTTTGCCCATCAAGATCGTCGCTATGCGTGTTGCCATCCGGCCGAGAATCTTGTCCGTCGCATCGATCAGATGCCACTGACCCTCGATTTCGCCCGGTTTGGCCAGATACGATTTTCCTGTATTGCGAGCCATGCCAATTCCCTGCTAGTCTGGAACATCGCCACCTGCGGACCGGCCGCCAGCGTGGAGCCCTGCAGTCTATAGGATTCACAACTCATGTCAACCCCACGGGTTTAGCTCACGAAAGACCCCGGACCGCATAGAAGCGTGGGATGGGCAGGCCCGCAGGCGTTGCCCGTGTTCGTCGGATGCTGCTGGCGAAAGGGGCGTGACCTCCGCGCTTCGGTCATTGGCGTCTTGTCCGGCCGTGAATGCAGCGGCTAGCGTGCACGTCGGGCGACTTAACTCTCTTCCTGACAGCCGGTTACCGCGATGGGGCTGCCCTTGTGTGCCCGTGAGCGGCCCATGGACGAGCAAGTACTCATCGACGATTCGCACGAGGCCAACCGCTGCAACCAACGCTGTGACCAGATGTTATTGCTCGTGGATCCGCTTGACGTGGGCACAATGAGCCCGCCGCTGGCCGCCTGGCTGATCGCAACCCTCCGGGCCGAGCATCCGTTCCCGGTCGGAGCAAGGTCCAGCGGCGGGGCAAAAAACGACCGTCATGGCCGCCCTGCGGTCCGTCGAGGCGGTCCGGGGGCTCCTCCCCCGCCTCGACGAGACCACATGTTGAGCACAGCCATCGACACGCCGGCAGTCTACCGCACGACGCGCACGGACATGCTCTGTTCGTTCGCCACGTAGACCGTGGTGCTGTCCGGGGAGACGGTGATGGCCTTCGGGTATTCGCCAACGGGCACCATGTCGACCACGCTGAAGTCCGACGTCTGGATCACCGTGATGGTCGCATCCAGGTAATTCGTCCCGTAGACGTACAGTCCATTGCGCGACGCCGCAAGTTCCCAGACCATCCGGCCGACGGCGATCGTCTTGACCACGACAAAGTCCGCCGTCCGAATTACCGAAACCGTGTTGTCCGCCACATTGGCCACGTAGACATAGGCCGCGTCCGGTGACGTCACAACCGAGGACGGCCCGGCGCCCACGGGAATCGACTGAACCACGGCGTGGTCGGACGTACTGATCACGGAAACCATATTGCTCGAGTAGTTGCTCACGAAGACGTAGCGCCCGTCCGGCGACGTGGCGACGCCCATCGGCCAACTGCCGACTGGCACGGTGGCGATCAAGACGTGATCCGACGCACGCATCACGGCGACCTGGTCATCGGCGAGCGTCACGTACACGAACAGATTGTCCGGCGAGACAGCGACGCGGTCCGGCACAAAGCCGACGAATACGGTATCGACGACGGCATGATCCGAGGTCTGAATGATCGCCAGTGTGTCTTCGTAAGCGTGGCACACATAGAGGAATCGGCCATCCGGCGAGACCGCGACGCCGCGCGGCCCGTCGCCAACCGGGATAGCCAGCTCGACCTGGGCATCGGCAACGCGAACGACCGAAACCGTGTCGTCGGTGTAGTTGGAGACGTAGAGGCGGCTGCCATCAGGCGAAATCGCCATCGCGTAGGGGAACCGCCCCACCGTCAGCGTCTGCTCGACTGTTACCGCATGCGGCGTCCATGCCGCCGGCAGCACCGTGACGGTCACCGTGTCGGTCGCCGTTGTGCCGGCGCTGTCGATCACGGCGAGCAGTAGCGTGAACGTACCCTCGGCCAAGCCCGTCAGCACCGGATTTGCCGCCGTTACGTCGTTGAGCCCCGTCACCGGGGACCACGCATACGCATACCCGCCCGTCCCGCCACTGGCCGTGGGCGAGCCGCCCAGAACCGCGGTGCCGCCGACCGCAACCGTCACATCGGCCCCGGCATCGACCAACAGCGAACCCTCCAGGACACAGCCGTTCGCATCGACGTCCGAACCGGCCGGCGTATCCGGGCACAGGTCGACGTCGTCGGCTACACCGTCACCATCGGTGTCGGTGTCGGTATCCTCCACCGGGCACGCGCCCAGAACGTCGCCGTGCGCCAGATGGGCCGCTACGGCCGCCGCCGCCACGGTGATCGTATGACGCGCATCGGGATTGCCGGGGGGAATATGACAAATCTCGACCGAGTTTTCGCGTTTCTTGTCGTGCTTGTGGTGTTTGTCATCCCCGCCCTTCTTGTCATTTCTGCCCTTGTCGCCCTGCGCCTTGTGCTCGGCCACGACACGCCGGGCTGTCGGATCGACCGCCGCGCCCCACTCGTCGGCGTCGGCCGCGAGCGTATAGCTCGCCTCCTCGGGCTGCGGGTTCTCGATGACCAACATGAAATCATCACACCCGACGATCGCGACGAATCCACCAACGCACAGCGCCAGGATCGTCATTCTTGTTCTGTCGTTTTTCATGACCAGCCTCCTCATCCACCCCATCGTCCAGCCTCGAACCGTACCACTCACAAAGCCTCGTGCCATCCCCGCGAAGCCGCCCTGCCACACAATGCACGCGGCGCCGCAAGGCGGTCCGGCCGCTCCCACAACGGACCGGGCGCGCGGAAATGGCCGCGTACACGATCGCGAAAATTGTTCAATAGCGGGGTTACCCGCCGCCCCGCCAGTGTCTCGGAGCGGCTTCAGACGTTCGAACGTCACGACATGGACACACGCATCAAAGAATGTCATACCTCTCGCGCATGAGCGCGTAACAACCAACACACAGTTCGCCAATGTCCGACGTACGATTCGTTGCGCGACGTGTCAACACGAAACGTGAGAATTACGGCCACGGCCCCCTGCGGAACATCGCCCCCCGGATTCCACCGCCGACAACCCCCATCTTATCGCCCCGCCGCCGGCCAAACTGACCCATCACCGAACGCTGCGCAACCTCGAAAAACGCCACACGCCGGCGCGATCCACCGCCCGGTAGCCACGCGCAACGACCGCCCCCGGCATTGGGCTCTACTGATCTACGGCAGACCGGCTCAACCGCTCTCGCCCGAAGAGCGTGCTGCAGAGGGGTATTCGCCATGGAACGACGTTTTGAACCACCCTCGCGGCACTTGCTTGGACCATATCGTACATCACCAAATCAATAGGTTCTAGGGCCCGGAAAACGGGACGAGTTCGTTTTCCGGTTCGAATCATGTTCTTTCGGCCGTATTCTTGCACAGTGCTGTCACGCCTGCGCCGCGGTCGAGCACACGAAACGCCGTCTTGCCCGGAGCCTGTCTCACTGCCAAGGCGTGCCGACACGCTATCACCGGCTGCCTCAGCGGTCAGTCACGAACGTGTCTCGTCTTCCTTGTCGCACTTGTCCAGCCGGCTTATCCGGAAGCGGCGCGAATCATGCAGGAAGTCGCGACGCGAAGAGCACTGGCAGATCCCGACGTACGTCGGGACCAGTGGCACCGGCGCCCTTGGGCGGGAACAGTTGAGCAGGTAAGCAGTAGATCAGTAGACCGAAATGCGGGGCAGGCTGCTGCGCCTGCCCTCCTGCGGGCCTGCCCATGCCGCCCGCGAACGGCTATCGTTCGATGGAGGGGGTTTCGTCGTCGGCTAGCACTTTCTGGATCGCGCCGCGGACGAAGGTGACCTTGGCGTTCGTCGATTCGTCGACCTTGAGGACAATCTCGTTGTCCTTGACGTTGACCACGGTAGCGATCACGCCGCCGATCGTCATCACGCGATCGTTCTTCTTGACGTTCTCCAGCATCTCGCGGCGCTTCTTCTTTTCCTTGCGATTGCCGGAGAACATGACGGCATAGAACACGACCAGCATCAGGATGAGACCGCCCCAGACGACCCTTTGGTCGGCGCCGGCGGCGAGGACGGTTGGCATCAGCATGGATTCGATCAAACTCACTCGGTGTCTCCTTCGGCCGCGGCCGGCCGGGTCACGGGGAATTCCGCGGACATGGTCGCCCAGTCGCCGCTGGGAATCAAGTCCCGGATCCGCCGCATGAGCCGCTGGTAGAACCGCAGGTTGTGCAGCGAGACCAGGATCGGCCCGAGCATCTCGCCGGCCAGGAACAGGTGGCGGATGTACGCCCGGGAAAAGCCCGTACAGGCCGCGCAGTCGCAGCCGGTCTCCAGAGGCCGCTCGTCGAGCCTGTGCTTCTCGTTGCGGAGCCGCAGCGGCCCGGTTGGCGTGAAGGCGTAGGCGTTCCGCCCGTTCCGCGTCGGCAGCACGCAGTCGAACATGTCGATGCCGGCCTG
>JAFGKA010000178.1 GCA_016928855.1 Phycisphaerae bacterium | reverse complement strand
CAACTCGCGACGCTCCCGCAAGTCAGCGCCCGCACGTCATCCGAGCGATCGTCTTCCCCTGGAAAGCACCGTTGTCAGGCTTCTCTCCCGCTC
Organism: Phycisphaerae bacterium; assembly: GCA_016928855.1. Taxonomy (GTDB): domain Bacteria; phylum Planctomycetota; class Phycisphaerae; order UBA1845; family PWPN01; genus JAFGKA01. The sequence continues at coordinate 7,235 of JAFGKA010000178.1, read as the reverse complement.
CAGGTCGGCAGACAGCGCGCCGTGCGCTCGAACACGACTCGCCCGCCAGCTTCTCTCGCGTTGTCGATCTATGGCGGCACAGTCACCTCCGCCCGCCGCTCGGATACGCCACACGACCCGCTGGTCGTGCCATCCGTCCATCGCGACTCCGTCAACACCTCCTCCACCTCCTCGGCCGACAGATCGAACAGGCGCGCTGCGGCCGCACGAATCTCGCGCAGTCCTCCGCCCGCCCTGTCTGAACACAACAACCGCCCGCATTCGATCGCCAGTCGCAACACGACCGAAAGAATGCCTCCAGGCTCGTCCTCTCGCCCGCCCGCATCGGAAGCATGGTGCGCCCCCACCGCCGCCACAATCGCCCGGGGAAACCGGAGCCGCTCCAGTACAAGCGCCCCGACTTCAGCGTGATCGACCCCAACACACACCCGTTCATACTCATCCAACAGCACGTGAGTCGGACAGTCGCTCAACACCTTCCCGTACGCCCGCGGATACAAGGTATGAAGCACATACACGCCAATTTCGTGAACCAGCCCGGTCAGATACGCCGTCTCTGTTAACTCGCAACACCGTCGCTGCGCAATCGCCCGGCACGCACACGCCACGGTCACCGAATAACGCCGCACGTCGTACGGTCGGCTCCCGACCACGAGTTCACCGCCGACGCCCGTACCGACCACTGGCAACAAACACGCCGCGGCGCTGCGAACGGCTTGCGGGCCCACGACACAGATCGCGTCCCGTAGGCTGTCGACATACCCAGGCATGCCGAAGAAACGGGTATTCGCCAACTGCACCATACGCACCGCGACGACCGGATCTTCCTCGATAACCGCCTCAATCCACTGCTCGGCCACGGCACCCGGGCGCGAGAGCGCCTCGAGCATCCGATCGGAACAGCCTGCGACGAAATCGAGCCCTTCGGCGGCCTTCGCCACCCGGTCCAGCACCTCTGAACCGCATGGAAAACCACCCGCTGCCGTGCCCGTCATGCTGCACTTCTCCCTGCCCGGAAAGCCCGACACCTGGATGCCGCGTAACGGCGGCAACAACAACGAACCAATGCATTACAGCAGGACTGCACGACCTACAGTGTCTCCGAAAGAACATATGGGGTGTTAGCCCCACGACCGGTTATGTAACGTGGTCGGCAGAAAGCGTGCACCACTTTAGTGACGCGGCAGAAGTGGCAATAAAATCGGGATCACCCCGGCAGGATGAGCCTAACAGCCCAGGAAATTCTGGAGCAGTTGTGACCCATGCTCCGTCAGGAAGCTCTCGGGATGGAATTGAACCCCATCGATCGGCTGATGCTTGTGCCGGATGGCCATGATCTCGCTCGGGTCGTCCGCGGCAGTGGCGGCTACCTCGAAATCGTCGCTCAAGGTGGTCGGCTCGATGATGAGCGAGTGATAACGCGTCGCCGTAAACGGGTTAGGCAGCCCCGCGAACAGACCCTTCCCATCGTGCTGGATTTCGCTGGTCTTGCCATGCATGAGCCGCTTGGCCCGGACGATCTCCGCGCCGAAACAGAACCCGATGCACTGGTGCCCCAGGCAGACACCAAGGATCGGCACTTTGCCGGCGAAATGCCGGATCACGTCGTTGCTGATGCCGCCCTCGCGCGGCGTGCACGGCCCGGGCGAAATGATGATATGGTCGGGGGAGTCGGCCTCCACCTGCTCGATGCTCACCTTGTCATTGCGATAGACGCGCATCACCCGCGAACGGTCGAGTTCACCGATCCGCTGGACAAGGTTGTAGGTAAACGAATCGTAGTTGTCGATGACGACGATCAAGCCAAACCGGCCTTTCATTCCGCGTCAAAGGGTCTGCCGGATCGAGACCCCTCAATCGTAATACACATCCACGTAGGCATACTCAGGAAAGTAGTACGGCCGGCAATATCCAGTTCCGCAATGGCCACAGCCGCCGTCACAATGGACGCCCACCTGCAAGGAATCGGGCAACTGAATCCCGAAATCCTGCCCATTGCAGCTCACGACCAACTGCGGCAGAACCGCACAGATCAGCACCAGCGCCACGCGCCACCCGCGCGCTCCGGTCGTTCGAACGAACATGGCTAAGCCCTCTTTCGAGGCGGTGGAGTACCACGGCTTCGCTCTTTTCCAATATCGCATTATAGCACATTCCCCCGCACGGCAAGAAGCGCGCCCCCACGCCAGCAGCCCCGTTGGCAAACGCCCGGCCCTTCCCCCCGCGCCGGGATGGGCCCAACTGACTCAGCACGGCGGGAACCCCATGCATCGAGCGACGCGCCACCGCCTCTCTCCTGTCTTCTGTCTCCTGTCTCCTGTCTTCTGTCTTCTGTCTTCTGCCTTCTGCCTTCTGCCTTCTGCCTTCTGGCTTTCCTCACAACATGTCGATGCCCTTAAGACGCGATTTGAGCTTCTCGGCCTTGTCGCCGGCCTGATCGAGCGCCTCGTGGTAATCAACCCACTCCTCCGTCACGAGCCTGTAGAGCGAATCCACGTACGTGACGCAGCCGATCTCCTTCATCGACGGCTTTTCCATCTCCGCGACGGCTTCCGTGTAGCGCAGCTCGCGGATGTAGCGCCGCGTCAGCGGGTTTGGAATGAAAATCTCGTACGTCGGCACGACATCAATGCCGGGCTTGAGGCAGGGCAACAACCGCTGGTTGATGATCGCGCCGACGTTGTCCGCCAGCGTGCCGAGAATCCGCTGCTGCTCGACGGTATCGTAGTACGCCAGGATGCGGTCAAAAGCTTGGCCGACGCCCTCGCAGTGCAGCGTACCGAAGATTAAGTGGCCCGCCTGCGCGGTCTTCAGCGCGGCCTCCAGTGAGTTGCGGTCACGCATCTCGCCGGCCAAGCCCGCGTCCGGGTCCATCCGGACGAGGTTGCGCAGCGCGATCTCCTCGTTAGGAATGCCTTCTTCGCCGATCTCAATCTGCACGATGATGCTCTTCTTCGGCGTGTACACGTACTCGATCGGATCCTCGATCGTCACGATCTTCTTCTGGAAATTGCGGTTTACGTGATCGAGCATCGCGGCGATCGATGTCGTCTTGCCGCTGCCCGTGCTGCCGGACATGACCACGAATCCACGGTCCTGCTCGGAAATCTGGAGGTAGTTCTCCGGCAGGTTGTAGGCGCTGAAATCCTTGATCTCGTCAAACCGCCGGATCGAGATACTCCGGCCAACGAACGACTGCACGATATTCACGCGGTACCGGATCGCGCCGAGGTGGTAGGACATGTCAATGCAGTGGTCCCGCTGGAACCGCCTCTGCTGGTTCTCATTCATCATGCCGTTCGACAGGTGAATGATATCCTGCTCGGACAGCCGCTGCGACTTGAGACTGCGAATGACACGCTCGACGCGAAAATCCGGCGGTCGGCCGGGGTTGATGTGCAGATCCGTCGCCTTCGGATGATGACCGGCCTCTTCCTCCTTGGCCGATTGCGCCATCATCGTCAGCAGCCGGTCCATCATCTCCTTTCCGTTCTCGGCCGTGATCGTAACTGGATGGTCTGCCGGCAAGCCACCCACGGGACTCCCGCTCTGTGTCGAAGGGTTCTGCGAAGCCATAACTCACCATAATATGAATTGTATGAAACCTTCTCCCTGCCGATCCTGCCCCCCCCCTGAACAGGTCCGCATCCGTTGCGGAACGCATCAGCCGGCCCGCGCGCCGCCACGCGAATTGATGAATGAAACGGCGCCGTCCGAACCCGGCCGCATAACTGCATCATCGATGCCCAGCCTGCCGGCTCGCGGCAGAACTCCCCCGAGCCGCTCAGCCTGCATCCGCACGATACCCGCGATCTCACGCCAACTCAACCGGGCATGCCGCGGCCGCGGTGGCTCGACACCGTCGGAGCCCGCCACTACACTTCGCATCGTCCGGCCGCGGAACCGGACACCTCACCTCGTCCTGGAGATTCGTGCAATGGTACATGACCGGCATCTCGCCCCGTGGCTCGCAGCCCTCTGGGCGGCAGGAGCAGGCCTCACGTCAACATTCGGCCAACTCACGGAACCGACCCCCACGCCCGGCGCCGCCTTCGACGCCGCCCCGTTCGGCGATCCGATCCACGACGCGGAACACCACTGGCACGGCCTGCGCTGGGCCCAGCCTCGCAAGATCCGCCGCGTCGAGGTCGAATACGCCGCCGCACCCCGGCCCCAGAACCCCCAGGCGATACGCCTGCAATACTGGCACCGATCCTGGGACGGCCGACCGGATCCGGTCCTCGCCGAACGCGGCGCCGGCAGCGTCGGCTGGGACGCCATGGACGACTGGACGAACGGCGAATGGAAAGACGCTGACGCGACCGTCGAAGCGACGAAAACAGGCCTCGTGTTCCGTTTCAACCCCACCGGCAACACGGAATTCCCGGATCTCGGCCACCCCGGCGTCGGCTACCGCAAGACGCTCCAGATCCGCCTCATCACCGACGAAGCACTGGCCCGACCCGCTGCAATCCGCGCGTTCACGGATGCTGCGTACCGCCCGCTGACCGTTCGCGTCCATTGGGGCCACCCCGCCAAGTCCGGGCCGCCCCTCGGCCCCGACGCCGATCATGGAACGATCGAAATCTTCAACGGCGTCGCGCAATCCGCGCGACCGGCCGACGGCAGCCCAATCACGTTCGCCGAGCCGACCGATCCGCCACTCGCCGACACGATCCGACAGACCGCGGCGGTCTATCCCCGCGCATGGACGCTGCCGGCCGGTCAGGCAGGTAGCATGGTCGTCGAACTGTTGATGGCCGCCGACCCCATGGACCCGCGCTACGACCGGACGATCGTCACGTTGCGCTCAGCCCAGCGACCGTTTTCGTTCGCCGCTGACGAGGTGGCCCAGGGCGAGCGTATCCTGATCGACGACCTCGGCGCGCTCGTCGTGCGCGGCGACGATCTGACCACACTCGACAACCATCGCGCCGCTCGCAAGGAGCACGCCGGCCAGACGGTGTACGATCGCGTCTTTCACGAGTCCGAACAGACGCTCGAACGCGCGTGGAACGACATGCCGCTCAAGCGGCCGCTGTACTTCGTCCATGGCCTGCCGGGCAACCGAAACGCCATGCACCAGGCCGCCGACGGCACCATCCGCATGGCTGGCAAGGAGCGTTGGTTTGACGGCTTCCCCAGCCCGCGCGACGCGGCACGCAAGCACTGGGGTCCGACCGTATACGAACTCAGTTTCGGATTCCCGGCCGAATCGCTCCGCGGTGGCCGCGAACTCCGGGATGGCTACCTGCCGCTGCTGCGCACCTGGTGGCAGGACGGGCCGATCTATTACGAACAGTGCACAATCCTCGACAAGCTCGACGCCGACCTGGGCACCGTCCACCTGGACGACCCGACCGTGCTCCTGATGCGGGTTCGGCTGGTCAACACCTCCGCACACGAGACCGGCACCGCTCGCCTCCTCGTCAAGGCCGGCGGCGAAAAGCCCGAAACACTCTACGCCGACGGCGATCGGATCCTGGCCGACTACGACGGTCAGCCGCGCCTCCGTCTGCTCTGGACGGCCGGCCAACAGGCCACGCTGACAAACGAAGACCGCGGCGCGCGCTGGACACGACCGCTTGCGCCGGGCGAGACGCATGAACTCTTCATTACAGCGCCGTCGGTCACACTCGATGACGACGCGGAAATCGACGCCCTGCGCGGCCGCGACTTCGAAGCGGCCAGCCAGCGGATCTGCGCCTATTGGCAAGCGATCACGGCCCGCGGCGCGCGGATCAGGACACCCGAGCCATGGCTCAACGACTTCTACAAGGCCCACGTCCGGCACCTGCTCGTCAACTGCTACAAGGAACTCGACTCCGATCGCCTGCATGCGCACGTCGGCACGTTCTGGTACGGCGTCTACCCGAACGAATCGGTCATGATGATCAGCGACCTCGATCGCCGCGGATACCACGACGAAGCCCGGCGCAACTACGACGCCTTCCTGCACTACCAGGGCAGCGTCAAATTCATGGGCCACTACGCCAGCCAGGACGGCCTTTTCTACGGCGCCGGCGGGCACGAGACCGGCAACTACAACAAAAGCCACGGTTACGTCATGTGGGGCATGGCCGACCATTGGTGGAATACACGCGACCGCGCGTGGATGGACCGGGCCGCGCCGAAGCTCATCAAGGCCTGCGACTGGATCACGCGCGAACGCCAGGCCACCTTGCACGTCAACGACGACGGCACGCGCCCAATCGAATACGGCTTTCTGCCCGCCGGCTCGCTCGAAGACGTGACGGATTACTGGTACTGGCTCGCGACGAACGCGGCAAGCGTGTGGGGCTTCGATGCCTTGGCCGCCGCACTGGCCGACTTCGGCCACGCGGAGGCCCCGCGTCTGCTGCGCGAGGCCAAGGCGTACCACGACGATGTGATGCGTGGGTTTGCCGAAGCGAGCATCCGCACGCCCGTCGTACGGCTGCGCGACGGCAACTACGTCCCGAAGATCCCGTCCCGGCTCTATGAGCGCGGCCGCTGCCACGGCTGGCTGCGCGAAACCCTCGAGGGCGCGATCTTCCTCAACTTCTACCGGCTGATCGAGCCCGCCTCGCCGCAGGCGAAATGGATCCTGCAGGACTATGAGGACAACCTCTACATCTCTGAACGCTACGGCTATGCCATCCCCTCGTTCGACATCTTCTGGTACTCGCGCGGCGGCTTCAGCATGCAGGCGAATCTGCTCGACGGCCCACCGCCGTACCTCTACCGCGACGAGATTCAGCATTACGTCCGCGCGTTCTTCAACGGCTTCGCCTCCGCGTTCTATCCGGACATCCGGATGTGCAACGAGCATTCGCTGCCGGAACTCGGCTACCCGGCCGGCGATCACTTCAAATCGTCGGACGAAGCGCAGGTGACGTACTGGCTGCGGCTGATGTTCGTCTGGGAAGACGGCGAGACGCTGCACCTCGGCCGCGCCATCCCGCGGTATTGGCTCGCTCAGCCGCAATCGATCGGCATCGAACGGGCGGCATCGTACTTCGGGCCGCTCTCGTGGACCATGACCGCCGACCCGGCCAACGACACCATCACGGCCCGCGTCACACCGCCCACACGCAACCGGCCGAAGGCGATCCACGTCCGCTTCCGCCATCCGACGCGCAAGCCGATCCAGAGCGTAACCGTCAACGGCCAGCCCTCGGACCGCTTCGACGTCGAAAGGGAATGGGTCATCCTGCCCGGCGACGCCACCGGCGAACAGACGATCGTCGTGCGGT
>JAFGKA010000177.1 GCA_016928855.1 Phycisphaerae bacterium | reverse complement strand
CTTGCCGGTCACCAGGCCGGGAACCGCCTTGCCGCATTCGGTACACAGGACCTCGGTGAACTCGTCCGCAGCGCGCACGCGTGTCTTGCAGTGCGGGCAGATACGGAGGTTGGGGTCGCGCGGGACATCATCCACCGGCGCCCCGCTGGCAGCCATGGCTTCCTTGAGCTTCATGCGGCGGCGCCACCAGCGGCGTTGGCGCGCCACACCCTCGCCACCATGCTCGATGGCGTCCATCGAGTCGTAGTCGAGCTTCCGGGCCGGTTCGTCCTCGGTCGGGTCGTGCGGCATGGGCAGCGCAATCGGCCGATAGCAGTGGGGACACTTGATGGTCTTGCCCGCAAATCGCTCGGGGACCTTCAACGAAGACTCACAACGTGGGCAACGAACGCTGAGCAACGGACACCTCGGAACAGCAACGATATGCGGGCTGTCGGCCCTCGCGACGAACACCGGCACCAGAACCAGTTCGCAGTCCTCATTCTACCGGCCCGGGCCCGAAATCAGCAAGCGCCTGATCCGGGTGGTGCGGGCAGGCCCGCCGGCCGAAAGCTGAACCGTTTGCCTGCACCTTGTCTGCGGCCCGCGGCATGCCACTGGTCCCGACGTACGTCGGGATCCGCCAGTGCCGTCTGGACGCCATGTGGCGCGGGCGGCCGGCCGAAACAAGCACGAAGTTCCACCAATCGCGATTCTCGGGGACGTTTGGGGTCGCGTGACGGGCGCCCGGCCGGCTTGGCGCATCATTCGTCTGATTCAGGTGCTTCCACGGCGTCGGTATCGGGCGGTTTGGGTGCGAGTTTTTCGACGTTGACCAGCGCGCCGTCGAAAAGGTCCATCGCCTTCTTGACGAGTGGTTCGGCCATGGCCGCACGCATGTCGTCGCTGTTGGCGCGTCGCGTCGGTGCCGGAGGCGGCGCGGGGGCCTGGGGTCGGGGCGTTGCGCGCGGGGGTGTCGGTGGGGCGGCTGGCTTACTGGCGGGAGCGTGGCCGGCTGCCTGCGGACGGGGCGGCGCAGGTGCCGGGGCCGGCCGGGGCGCTACTTTTTTTTTAAGCGCGTCGGGATCGCCGCCTTCGAGCTGCGCCAGCAGCTTGGCGATCGAGGCCTGCGGCACGGCCTCGCTGAGCCGGACGACCACGGCGTCAGCCAGGGCCCGGCCTGCCTGCGTGAACCGGATGTTGCGTCGCAGTTCCTCGAGCACGACTATCGCGTGCACGTACGCCGCGGCGTCGAACTTGCCGGCGCGAGCGACGATCGCGTCGCGGTACTGCGCGGGAACATCCACGAGTTCGGTGTCTGCCCCGCAGACGGCCAGCAGCATGAGCGTACGGAGCTGCTCGATCATCGTCTCGCCGAATCGTTCGAGGCTGTAGCCCTGCCCGATGCACCGATCGAGCGCGTTCAGCGCCCCGGCGGCGTCGTGCTCGGCCCATCGGTCGATCAGTTCGGCAAGCAACTCGTCGTGCGGCGCCGGCAGCACCTGTTCGAGCAGATCGGTTGTCAGATCTTTCGGCGAGATCGACATTAACTGATCGAGCACCGACAGGGCGTCGCGCATCGACCCGTTCGCTAGCCGCGCGACGCGACGCACGACGCCGTCGTCCGCCGTGCACCCCTCGGCTTCGAGGATCATGCGCACCTGCTGGCCGATCTGCTCGGGGCCGATACTGCGGAAATCGAAGCGCTGGCACCGGCTCTGGATCGTTGCGGGCACCTTCTGCGGGTCGGTCGTGGCCAGGATGAACTTCACATGTGCCGGCGGCTCTTCGAGCGTCTTGAGCAGCGCGTTGAACGCGCCGGTGCTGAGCATGTGCACTTCATCGATGATGTAGATCTTGTACCGCGCCCGGGCCGGCCGGTAGTTCGCGTTCTCTCGCAGTTCGCGGATGTTGTCGACGCCGGTGTGGCTCGCGGCGTCGATCTCGATCACATCGACATCCTGGCCTTCCGCGATGCTCACACACGATTCGCATGTCCTGCACGGATCTGCCGTCGGCCCTTCACGGTTCAGGCAGTTGAGCGAACGGGCCAGTATCCGCGCCATCGACGTCTTGCCGACGCCGCGGGTCCCGGTGAAGAGGTAGCCGTGGTGGATGCGCCCACTGGCGATCGCGTTGCGGAGCGTCGTGGCGACCGCGTCTTGCCCGACGATTTCGTCGAACGTCCAGCTTCGATACTTCCGTGCCAGGACCGTGTAGGCCATTTCCCGTTTCCGCTCGTACGTCTGCACCGCGGCGGCGCCACACCCTCGGCCGGCGCCGCCAGCGAAAAAAAAATAAAAGAGCCGTGCATCTCCTATCGAAACGCCGGGTGTTGAGATGCGCTGCGGATCACTCAGGCCGGGCGACCCCAGGGCACCTGAAACGCGATGAATGGGCTGCTACCTCTCGGTCCTGACCCGCTGTCCATCGGTTCCACTGCATGGGACCCAACCGTCAATATGATCCGACGACACAGAGCCCACCGCCCCGCGTGCCTCCAGGAGCCTTCAGTCCCGCATAAGCCGGATTTCGGGAAGAGGGCACCGGCAGCGCCCCACCTAGCACGGCTCAAATTCGTGGATCGTCCCTGTCGGCCCCATCTACGGCGACGACGTTCCGCCCGGGGCCGGGCCGCCCGCGTTCGTCGCGGCAGCCGGCACGGGCCGGGTCGTCGTGGGGCTCACGCCGGAAGCAGGTCCAATCGCCGGCAACGGGACCGGGGCCTCGGTTCCGGCGCGGGTCGAATTCTGACCCGCGTCGCCCACGATCCCGCTTCCGGGCTTCGCCCGTTCCTGCGGCGGGGTATTCTCCAGGGAAATGTCCCGGATGTAAACCGGCTTGATCGGCCGGTCACGATCTCCGATGGGAACGGCCCCGATGATTCGGAGCGTTTCAAAGCTTTCGTCGCCGACGAGCTGGCCGAACACGGTCTGTTTCCCGTCAAGGCCGCTGAGCCGACTCAGACAGATGAAGAACTGGCAACTCGCCGAATCCGGGTCGCCTGAGCGAGTGGCCATGACCACGCTGCCGACGTCAAGGGGCAGTTCGTTGAACTCGGCCTTGAGCAGCTTGCCGTCCGGCCGGATTCCGGTGCCGTCGCCCCGAGGGCAGCCGCCCTGGATGAGACTGCCGTGCACGACGCGGTGGAACTTCGACGTGTCGTAGAAGCCCTCCTCGACGAGCTGGAGGAAGTTCTCGACGTGCCTCGGCGCCGCCTGGTAGTGAAATCGCATGACCATGCGGCCGAAATCCGTGTGAATGACCGCCTGTTTCGGCGGCGCGATCACGATCCGCAACACGTTCGATTCAACCGTGCCGCGATACGGTTTCCATTTCAGCAGATACGTACCCGGACGCCGCAAGGCGTCGCAATGCTCGGGAAGTCGAAGGGTCGTGCCCACGGACGCACGCGGGGCCAGTCGTACGGCCCGGCCGACCGCCGGCAGCGCGGGCGACAGGCACCGGGACGGCTGGACGTCCGATTCGGATCGCAGTTCGAGCGAATTGCCGCCGGGGCTGCTGAACACGTGCTCGATCGGAAGCCCCATGACCGGCTGCGGCTCGTCCTCGGCCACCGGCAGATCGGCCATGATCAATGTAAGCGGCTCGTTCGAGCGGTTGTGCAGCGTGAATTCGATCTCGATCGGTTCGCCGAGCTGAACGAGTGGTCGTTCGCAGGTGAGCCGCGCTTCAAGTGGCGGCGGCTCACCGTCCGCGCGGGCGACAGGCACGGCGACGGTCCCCGTCAGGGCCAGGAAGGCTGTCATGATCGACGCCGGCCGCAAAAACCCGCGCGGGGGACGTCCTTGCGGCGAGCGGTTCCGATTGGTGGGCGTTGTTGGGCTAAGCATGATTACGGTATCGGTTGAAATCCTCGCGGCCCGGGAACAAGGGCATGCCGGGCGTGCCAACATTGCTATAAATGACTGACAACAAATATTTTACGAATCCTCCTGGCTTCCGCCGGCGGCCCTGCGCCGCATCCGAATCCGGCTGTGGCGCAGGCTCCGTCACGCAGGCGCGGCCATCGTACCGTATACACGTCAACACCGATAGGGGTCGCAAGCACGGAATCCGGCGGCTTTTTGCGGAGGCCACCAATCCGAGGGGGTGCCAACCGTGTTCTGTTGCCTCCGATGCGGCCAGAGGTATACTTGACGATCTCGCCGTCGGGCCGGCGGTGGCGTTGCCCAGTGGGTCCGAGATGAGCGAGAGGTTTAAACACGGCATCTGCCATCTCGATCTGACGCCGTCGCATGTCAGCGTCATCCGTCTGACGCCCGTACGCATTTTCCGGGGGCGCCGCGGAGGGAGGGCAATTGGCAATGTTTGCCGCTGTGTTGGTGTGTCCTTTAGCGACGAGGTGAGGAACATGAACGTGAAGATCCAGTTGGACGAGAAAGACATTCCCCGGCAGTGGTACAACCTCGCCGCGGATCTGCCGACCCCGATGCAGCCGCCGCTGGGTCCCGACGGAAAGCCGATCTCGCCGGAGATGCTCGCACCGGTGTTCCCCATGAACCTGATCGAGCAGGAGGTCAGCCAGGAGCGGTGGATCAATATTCCCGAAGAGATTCTCGACATCCTGTACCGCTGGCGTCCGAGCCCGCTCTACCGTGCGAAATACCTCGAGGCCGCGCTCGGCACCCCGGCGCGGATCTACTACAAGAACGAAGGCGTCAGCCCGCCCGGCAGCCACAAACCCAACACCGCGGTCGTCCAGGCGTGGTACAACAAGCAGTTCGGCATCGAGCGCATCACCACCGAAACCGGTGCCGGCCAGTGGGGCAGCGCGTTGAGCTTCGCTTGTGCGATCCTGGGCCTGGAATGCAAGGTCTTCATGGTGCGGATCAGTTTCGATCAGAAGCCGTTCCGGCGGCTGATGATGGAAACGTGGGGCGGCAAGTGCATCCCGAGCCCGAGCCCCGAGACGAACGCAGGCCGCAAGATTCTCGAAGAGATGCCCGACACGCCGGGCAGCCTCGGCATCGCGATCAGCGAAGCGATCGAAGCGGCCGTCACCGATCCGACCGGCAAGACGCGGTATTCGCTCGGTAGCGTGCTCAACCACGTCCTGCTGCACCAGACGATCATCGGCCTCGAAGCCAAGAAACAGCTCGCCAAGGCCGGCGAGAAGAAGGTG
>JAFGKA010000019.1 GCA_016928855.1 Phycisphaerae bacterium | reverse complement strand
GGATTGCCCACCGGCACGGTCTCGATCGTCACCGCCGCCGCCGTGCCGGCCAGAAGAGCGACCACCAACACAAGAACCGATACGCGCAAAACGAGAGCGTTCATGCCCGACCTCCTCACTGCGATGTGTGTCCTGATGGGGGGTGCTTTTCCGCCTCCGTCAGAACAACGCCAAAGAGTACGCCCACGAAAAAAGACGACCGCCGCAAACGCGGCAAATCGTCTCTCCCTCATGTGAACCCTGGCCGGCGGAACCGCCGAGCCTTGAGCCCGCAGTCTACCCGTTCGGCTACCCTGAAATCAACGCCTATTGCGGGATGTCGAGCTGTTTTTCAGCGGCTGTGCCCCGTCCGCTGGACCGATACCCGCCGCTCGGCGGGCCGGCGTGCGCAGAATCTGCGCGGCCGCGGGCGCCGGCGCCCCTTGATGCCTTCCCGGCAACCGGATCGGCGTCAAGCCGCTACGCGGCTTCGGCCGATAGCGATTGCGGATGAGGCGGTCGCGCGAGGCGTTGCGAGAAGTCGCGCGATCTACGGTTGAAGGAGTCTGGCCATGACTACGATTCGCATGCGTGAGTGGGCACGACGTGTGGCGCTGCTGTTGACAACGCTTTCGGTTGGCATGGTATTCAACGTCAGTTGTTCGGCAGCCTGGGATATCTTCCGCTCCGAAGCCACTCAGGGCATCGGCTCCGGCGTCAAGACCGCGATGGATGGCGTCGTGGACGGCATCGTCGCGATCATCGATCCGTCCGACGCGCAGAGCCAGAGCGCGGCCAGCCAATGAGCCGTTGAGCCATCGCGCGGAGCTCGTGCGCCGTGCCGTTGCTCGCGGTGCACGTTGGAACCGGAGCAGCCAATCGCCTCGCGAGGACGCCGGCCCCGGCCGTCCCTGCATGGCCAACCGGGCCGGGACTGCGGTTGGAATTGCGTTCCGCCCTCAGCATTTTTACAAGAATAACGTGCGCTGAAAAATCAGGCAGGAATTACCGCGGGCCGCGCAAGTCTTGCGCGTTTTGCCGGAGAGGCCGGCCTCGATACTCGCCACGATCGATGGCCATGTATGTCATCGGATACTCGCCCGGCCGCGTGGCGAACTGCCGCAGCATCTGACCGCGGCAGGTGAACCCCGCCCGGTTGTAGCATCGAATCGCTAAAACGTTGTCCGGGAAGACCACGAGGCTTACGCGGTAGGCATGGTGATGCCCGAACGCATCAGCAAGCAACTGCTCGACGAGCCGATAACCGATCCCCTCGCCGCGGCGCTCCGGCGCCACGATACAATGCCCGATCCACCAGTGCCGCGTCTGGGCCGGCATCGGATTCAATTCGGCGTAGCCGCTGGGCCCGTCCTCGGGAGCAGGCCAATACAGCACACTCTGGCCTTCGGGATGCTGCCAGTCGAGAACCTTTTTCGCCGTCAACCGCGGCGGCGTCTTCGGTGCAAGCCAGAACAGCTCATCGCTCGATTGGACCCAACGGGCAACCGCCGGCGCACACGCCGCTTCAAACGGCACCACGTCGCTCCGCGTGGCCCCAGGCCGCTCGGCCAGCAGGATCGGCTGTTTTCGAGTGAACCATCCCATTAACGCCACCGCCGTGTATGATAGCCCGCGCGAGACCGCGAGTACATCTATATCGGCACGCGGGGTCTGGCTCCTTTTTGCCCGGACGGACTTGGACGTACGGGTGGGGGCCTGAAATGGCAGACGATGCGGCAAAAAAGAGCGGAAGCCTCGGGCAAAAAGGTGCCTGACCCCTCTTCAAAGACAGAGCGGCACGCGCACGCCCGCAGGCGTCAGGCCGGGGGTGTGCCCGCGCAACCGCCGTGAAAGACGCCAATGACGCCCGAGACATTCGCTTCGTTTCCGATCCGCCGCCAGCACTGGACCGTCGGCGGCGAACCGTTCGAGCTGATCTGGCCGGCGGATATGGACGCCCTGCTCGACGATCCTCGCACGCGCGAGCGGTTCCGCAAGGATGAATACATGCCCTATTGGGCCACCCCATGGCCTTCCGCCGCCCTGCTGGCCGAGCACGTCCTGACGCATTGCCGGCCGGGTGCCGGGCGGGCGATCGACCTTGGCTGCGGTGTGGGGCTGGTCGCGATCGCGGCCGCCCGCGCCGGATGGACGGTCACAGCCGCCGATTACGACGCTGATGCATTGAAGTTTTCCGAGGAAAATGCTCGCTTGAACGGCGTGACGCTGGCGGGGACCGCCCGGGTCGACTGGCGTACGCCGTTCGTCGCCGAGCCGTTCGACCTCGTCCTGGCCAGCGATGTGCTCTATGAACGCCGTCACAACGGGCCGGTGGCCCGGTGGATCGCCGCCGCCCTGGCCCCGGACGGCCTAGCGTTGGTGTCCGACTCGAACCGTGGGGCCGCCGAGGGGTTTCCGGCGATCGCGGCCGCAGCCGGGTTGGCCGTCGAGCGTCTCGCCTGCGAACAACCCGGCCCGCATGGCCTGTTGATCCGTGGCGCGGTCTATCGCCTGCGCCACGCCGACGCTCCCGGCGCAACCGACCCCACGAACGGATACAATGAGGACAGCGACGACATGGACCGGCCCTGACGGCGACGCGTTCCGCGCGGTGTGCCCATGTAGCGGCCGGCGTCTCGCCGGCCGTGGGCGTCTCGCCGGTCGTTGGACGTCTTGCCGGCCGTGGGCGTCTCGCCGACCGTGGGGCGTCCTGCTCACCGTGGGGCGGCGCGCAGTGCACACGGTTGTCGAGCGGCTCCGTGCGTTGGGGTGACCGGCGCCTTTCGGTCCGCAACGCGAAATCGGATCAACGGTTATGGATACTGGCCCGGACATGAGCCCTGCAACGGACGGCGACTGGCTGAACCTCACCGATCGCCAGCTTCTCGCCCAGTGCGAGGTGCACACGTACCGCGCCAGCGGCCCCGGTGGCCAGAAGCGCAACAAGACCGATTCGGCCGTCCGGCTGCACCACGGGCCGACCCGCATCATCGTGACCGCCACCGAGAGCCGCTCGCAGCATGAAAACAAGGCGCGTGCGTTGCGGCGGCTGCGACGCAGTCTTGCGCTGGAGGTGCGTCGGCCGGTAGACCTGGCGGCGTTTCGCACGCCGGCGTGGTTCGAGGATCTCGTCGGTCCGCAGCGGCGGCTGGCTCCGTCGCCGAAGAGCCCGGCCTACTGGCACGTCGCCAAGCTCGTCATGGATGTGCTGGACGCCTGTCGAGGCAGCGTAGCCGACGCCGCCAGGCACCTCGGCCTGACCACCGGCAACCTCGTCCACTTCATCCAGGACGACCCCAAAATCTGGGACCAGGCCAACCGAATCCGCGCCGCATACGACTGCAAGCCGCTGCGGTAGCCGGTGGAGCGACCCAGCCGCGAACGAAGTCCCAGGCGGGCCCTGAAGGCAACGCCCGCCTTCGACGAGGGCTTGTGATCTCGCTGCGGTGGCGTATACTTGGTTCCCTCAAGTGGGTACGATCGGTTGGCCCGATAATTATGGCACGCGACTTCCTGACAAACACGATCAATCCGAAGGATCCCGATGGTCCGTGGACTGGCGTTACGATCCCAGGGTTCTTGATCGAGCGATGCTACAAGGATAACCCCACGCGGTATCAGAACTTCAGGGTCGTCAAAACGGTGTTGGATGATCCGAAACGAATCTTCTCGGGCGTGCGGGTCTATAATCAGGGTGGTTGGTGTTACACGGGCAGACCCGAGCAATGGCATATCAGGGAGCAGGTGACGGCGCCTTTCCCTGCACACTTGGTGTTCGCCGTGTACCTGAATCCCAACATGGTCGTCTATGAATTCAGGGCCGAGGTTGCCGACGAGGAAGATCCGATGTCACCACGCGGTTGGCAGGATCGATATGGAGGGCTGATATGGAAGAGCATTTCCTGAAGGATTACGTCTCCGGGCCTTCAGCGTTTTCATCTGCGCCATGGTACAACCCCTGCGGCGACTGCATCGTGTTTGAATCGGCCGATGAAGCGACGGTGGCTGAGCGAATCGATGATGTTCTGACCATCTACCGGTCGGCCATTGATGATCGCCCCATCGGTTTCCAGATCAAAGGCGTCAGGGCCATCATTGCGAAGTGTGGATTTGACGCTCTAACGGCCAACTGGGAAACGAGGGGGGATGAGGTGCGATCAGTTTCCATAGCCGGCCTGCTGCTGGCTGCATACGAGAACCATCCGCCCACAATTAGGCGAAGATCTGCATACAGCTCGGCCCTGAGCACTTCTGCGGCAGCGAGCATCCCGGTGTCGGAGTTGGCAACCGTGTGACCACGGGCCCGAGTCGTTGGAACTGCGAGTAGATCTGCTGCTCGACGCACCGTTGGGCAGTTCGCAGGTCGGGTCAGCAGACCCGGCAATCCGAGTGCGATCGATTCGTTCCGCGCGGCCTGTGCCAGATTGGGGAGTCACCTGGGGGCCAGGGCCAGGCGCTCAGCGAGTTCAACCACGCGACCACGCGAGATCACTTCGCACCGATAGGCTTCGATCGCCAGGTCCACGCCGTGCGCGATCAGCGCCTCGTCCTCGCCGGCCGCCGGGCCACAGCGCTGGATGTTCGGCCAATCCACACGGCCCAGTCCGGCCACCGATGTTGACGGATCGGGCCAGTGGCCTGATAACTTGGCCGAAGCTGTGGTCCGACTGGCGCGTGGGTCCGACAGCGGCGGCTGCGCCTGAATCTCCCGGCCGCGGCACCTGTTTCCAGTGAAGGTTAGCCCGCTCGCGGACGGCGCCCAGCGGGCGGTACCGCGTGTGAACCGGATGTGAAGTAGATGCCAACACTCGATTGGATTGGGAAACAGGCGGTACTCAATCACCATCGCGAGGTGCCGTACCACCTGTTGAAATGCGACCGAAAGCTCTCTGCCGGCGACCCAGACAGTGGCAATCTGCTTGTCCAGGGCGATAACCTTCTCGCGCTCAAGGCGCTTCTCCCGTATTACGCCGGGCAGGTCAAGTGTATCTACATCGACCCTCCCTACAACATCGGTAACGAGAAATGGATCTACAACGATGCCGTCAACAGCCCTGAGATCCGTGCGTGGCTGGGAAAGGTTGTCGGGGCGGAGGCAGAGGATCTATCTCGTCACGACAAGTGGCTGTGCATGATGTATCCGCGTCTGACTCTTCTTCGACAGTTTCTGGCTGATGACGGGGCAATATTCATTAGTATTGGCAAGGATGAACTGGGACATCTGCGGATACTGTGCGATGAAATCTTTGGCCCGCGCAATCTCATCGAGGTGTTTGTATGGAATACCGAAGGCCACACTGAGAACCAGGAGCGCGTCACATCCGTACATGAGTACGTTCTGGCGTACGAGAAGAAACCTGATGCGGCGATGTTTCGAGATATTGTTGACCCCAACGTGCCCGAGCATTCGAAGATTCGTCGATCCTTCGCTGAGAATTCGATCACGAAGAATGGCCCCGGCAATCCGGCCTCGATGATTACCCTGCCAGAAGGTTTCCCGTGCCAAGCGGACGATCTGGCGATGCCTCAGTTTGAGAGGTTTGATGAGTTCGAGGCTGAAGTGGAGACGCTGGGATACATCACACGTCCCCTAACAGCAAAGTATAGTGCGACATATCCGCTAAGGAAGGACGATTTGATCGTAAGGAATCACAGGGTAGTGCAGCCCTGCCGTGTGTACGCGGGTTGGGCATCCGCAAAGAAGCTGCGAGCCTTCATCGAAGGCGGCTGTAAGCCGCTCGACGACAACGGTACACAACTATCCTACTATCTTAGCGATCGTGGCGTCATATACTATCGTCGCGAAAACCGAGTGAGTCGGTATGTGCAAACGGTGCTTCGGGGCATGGGCACGACCGAACGTAACCGATATGCGATTGAAGCGATGGGCGTTCATTTCACTTATCCTAAGCCCGTAGAACTCATTGCGTATTTGTTGTCGCTTGTGACTGCAGGCGACGACATTGTCATGGATTCATTCATTGGCAGTGGCACAACGGCCCACGCAACGCTTCTCCTGAATCAGCAGGACGGAGGACACCGTCGTTTCATTGGGATCGAACTGGAGCCCCAGATAGCCCGCGAGGCTCTTCAACGCAGGCTTGCGGCACTAGCTCAGGGATACAAAGTACTGCGTGGACAAGGGAAAGGGAGACATATACCCGGCACTGGGTTCGCCTTTTCATATTCGACTCTGGGAGAGGCCCTGTTTGATGAGCAGGGGCAAATTAGGAGCGAGGTCAAGTTTTCCGACCTTGCAGCGCACGTCTTCTTCACCGAGACAGGTACGCCTATCCCAAAGCGCGCTTCAGGCAAGACTCCCCTGCTGGGCGTTCACAACGACAGGGCCGTCTGTCTGCTCTTCAACGGCGTGTTAGGCGACAGGACCGTCAACGGTGGCAATGTGCTCACCGGTCCCGTGCTGAACTCTCTGCCGCCGCATGACGGGCCGCGCGTCATCTACGGCGAGGGATGCCGGTTGGGCAAGGCTCGTTTGAAGCGGGAGGGAGTCGTGTTCAAGCAGATCCCCTACGAAATCAAGGTCACCTGACGATGCTGGAACTGAAGGAATACCAGAAACGCAGTCTTGAGGTGCTTGAAGCGTATCTCAAGAAGGCTACCACGATGCACGCGGACACGGCGTTCTATGACCAGACTCGACGCCCCTACCGCGAAGTACAGCGGCTTCCTGATCTGCCATACGTATGCCTGCGCATTCCCACCGGCGGTGGCAAGACGCTCATGGCATGCCATGCGCTTGGGATTGCTGCGAGGGATTACTTGCAGGCCGAGCGGACGGTGTGTCTGTGGCTCGTGCCGACCAATACGATCCGCGATCAGACGTTGGCCGCGCTGCGCGCCCGGAATCATCCCTATCGACAGGCGGTGGCGTCCTGGTTCTCCGGTCAGATTACCGTGATGGATCTGACCGAGGCTCTCTATGTTCAACGCGGCACGCTGGATGGCGAAACCTGCATCATTGTCTCGACGCTGGCGGCTCTCCGCGTCGAGGATACGGACGGACGCAAGGTCTACGAAACTTGTGGAGCCCTCCAACATCATTTCCACAACCTCGGGCCCTGTGAAGAATGGTGCGAGCGCCGAGAAGATGGGACCGTTCCCTACTCGTTGGCCAACGTGCTGCGCATGCGCCGGCCCGTGATTATCATGGACGAAGCGCACAACGCGCGGACACCACTGTCGTTTGAGACACTTGCAAGGCTGTGGCCGTCCTGCATCCTGGAGTTCACTGCCACGCCGGAAACCACTCATCGGCCCGAACAGGGCTCCTTCGCCAGTAACATCCTTCATCATGTATCCGCCGCCGAGCTGAAGGCCGAAGACATGGTGAAGCTTCCGATCAAGCTGCGCACGCGGCCGGACTGGAAGGAGATCGTCGCCGACGCCATTCAGACGCAACGGCATCTTGAGAATCTCGCCCTGGAAGAGGAGCGGGAGACGGGCGAATACCTGCGTCCGATCGTATTGCTCCAGGCCCAGCCCAGGAGCCAGAATCACGAGACACTGACCGTCGAAGTCGTCAAGCAGACGCTTGTGGATGACTTCCGAATACCCGAGGAACAGATCGCCATCGCCACCGGACAGACACGAGAGATTGATGACGTTGATCTCTTTGCGCGGGACTGTCCGTTGCGTTACATCATCACCGTGCAGGCGTTGAAGGAGGGATGGGACTGTGCTTTTGCCTACGTCCTGTGCTCTGTGGCCGAGATGGGTTCCACGCGAGCGGTTGAACAGATTCTGGGGCGCATCCTCCGGCTTCCACGTGCGGAGCGCAAGTCTCGGCCCGAGCTTAACTGCGCCTATGCGCTGGCGGCGTCGCCTCGATTCATTGCGGCGGCGCAAGCCCTGACCGACGCGCTGGTGGAGAACGGATTCCAGCGAATCGAAGCCGGGATGCTCGTCGTTCCACAGGAGGAAACGGGCAGCTTGTTCGAGCCGGGCACGCTCTGGTCGGCTATCCCCGAATCCGTCGCGGATACGGTTTCCGAAGCGCCAGAACTCTCGCGATTGGAACCGTCCGTTCGTAACCGTGTCACGTACACCGAAAGTACGGGCGAACTGCGCGTCACCGGCGAGTTCACGGAGCAGGACAGGGACCTTTTGCGAGCGTGTTTCAGCACAAGCGACGCGAGGGCCACCGTGGATCGGCTGCATGAGGTGTCGCAAGAGCGCGCGGCACGATCGACTTCGCCATCCGCACGGAATCAGGCGTTCCGCGTTCCGTGTCTCGGTATTCGTGTGGACGGCCAGTTGGAACTATTTGAAGAGAGCCACTTCCTCGGCGTGCAGTGGGATCTGTCCGAGTGCAGCGCGGCATTGTCGGAGGCCGAGTTCTCGCTTGCTTCCGCGCGCGGCGGGGCCGGCGAGGTGGACGTCAGTGAAGCTGGAAGAGTGGAGATCCGGTTCGTTGACCAGTTGCACGACCAACTGTCGCTATTGGGAGCGGAGCCGGGCTGGGACATGGCCAGTCTGGTCAATTGGCTGGACCGCCAGATCGCTCTGCCTCTGCGGCACGAATTCACACGTGCCCAGTCGAGTGCGTTCATTCACAGAATCGTGACATACCTGTGCGAGGAACGGGGTCTACCGCTCGACCAGTTGGCGCGGCACAAATTCAGACTGCGAAATGCGGTAACGAGCAAGCTTCACACAATCCGAGACGAACAGGCCCACCAATCGTATCAACGAATGCTCTTTCAGGCCGGTGTGGCGGAAATCGAAGTCGATCCTGCGCTCTGCTTGAGCTACTCCGCGGATCGCTATTCGCCGAATTGGTATTACGAAGGAACATACCGATGGCGCAAGCACTTTTTTCCGTTGATCGGTGAACTGCAACCCCAGGGGGAGGAGTTTGAATGCGCATTGTTTCTTGACCAGATGGAAGAGGTTGAATACTGGGTGCGAAACCTCGAACGCAGGGTGGACTCGTCGTTCTGGCTTCAGACATCAACAGATCGGTTCTATCCCGACTTCGTCGCGACGCTCCGCGACGGACGCATCCTCGTTGTCGAATACAAGGGCGAAGATCGTTGGAGCAACGACGATTCCAGAGAGAAACGGGCTGTCGGCGAGCTTTGGGCAGAGCGTAGTCAAGGCATGTGCCTGTTCATAATGCCGAGGGGACGAGACTTGGGCGCGATTTCACAGGTCGTTGTAGGGTAGAATGCGACTTGGGGGAGCCGACCCCGATATCGCAAGCCTCATGCCCGCGCTTCGCTTGGGCATAGCACGCGGCGTCCGGCATCGAATGCAGCGTTTTGCCGTCCCGCAACGGCGGGGTGAATCCAGCCCGGTGTTTCGATGCCGGGTTCCGATTGCTGTAAACGTGTTGGCCCCGCTCCACGTTGGCCCAATCTCGCGCAGAAGACGGTGAAACCCTTTCAGGGCACCCCTTCCAAGGTGGTGTTTGGACCCGCAAAACGCGGCGTTTTCAGCTTCTCGTCTCGGTGGTGGTGTCGGCGACCGTTGTGGCCAGACCAACGAAACCGCGATTCTGCCCTATCAAGCGGGATTTTTCACCTTGGAAGGGCTGCCCTTTCAGGGTTTGTGGGATTGGGAGGTGGGTACGGCTGTCGCGATCCGAACCCAGGCTGCGCTGCGCGACCCTGGGCTAGGCTGTGGAACGCCTTCGGCGTTCGTCCGTCCTCGCGCCCTTTGCGCCGTACCGGCCGCACAAAGTCTTGTGCCTCATCGCACAACGCGCATCCGCACACCGTCCGCGCGGCCGGCCACGGGGACACTGGCGGACAGGCCGCCAGTGGCATCCGGCGCTGGCGGTAACGAAGTAGGCGGCAGCCGTTCGGCTGAGCTCACGGCCGCAGCCCCTTTGGACTGCGGCGGCGCGACGCCACTTCTCCTTGGCCAGCGCAAGGTGCTTGTGGTGTATACTCGTGCACGCTCGCGCGATGCAGCGGCACATCGTGACGTCGCCGACCGAGGCGGCTCCGCCGCCAGCTAAAGCGGCGGCGCGCCGCCGCACTTCAAAGGCTGCGCCGTGCCGCATGTTTCAGTGTGCCCAGGCGGTCCATCCCTTCGCAGCAGCCCAACAGGCTGCAACAACACAGCCCGGGGTCGCGCAGCGCACCTTGGGGAACGAAGCGGCAGCCCCGTCCGCTAGTGCCATTTTCGGTCGGTCCGTTTCGTTCTCTGGCGACCAGGCACGGTAGTCGTCCAAGCACTGGCGGGTCCCGACGTGACGTCGGGACCAAGTGGCACCCGCCGGTTCATCGAAAGTCACCAACCGAAAACGGCACTAGCTCGCCATCGACTCGGAATGTGATGCTGGTGCTCTTCACGATGGCTTCGAAATGATGCCAGCCTGTCTGGCGCGTGGGGGCCAATCCAGACTTCGCGATTAGCACCCCCCGATCGATGGGCCTGCCGCGGTCCGCAATAAACCTCGCACGGCGGCGTTTCGTTGATGAGGAAGAGCGTTCGGCGGCGGGAGAAGGCGACGCGTCATGTCGCCTGTTTGTCGCCGCCGGGTGGGGAGGTTCTTCGATGGCGAAGCGAAACGCCTTTACGTTGATCGAGCTGCTGGTGGTCGTTTCCATCATTGCCCTGCTCATAGGGATCCTGCTGCCATCGCTGAAGGCCGTGCGCGGCCAGGCCCGGCGGGTAACGTGCGCAACGCAACTGCATCAGGTCGGCATCGCCATGATGACCTACATGCAGGACAGCCGCGATCGCATGCCGCACGTGTCGTACATGCCGTCGATCGATCCGGCCCCGCTGACGACCGCGGAGCCAGTGTACTTTGCCGATGTGCTCTCGGTGGGCATCAGCAAGCAGGCGAATCTGCTCCAGTGCCCGGACGACAAACCGGGTGGGACCGATCGACCGATTCCCAATGTGGGCAAGAGCTTCTTCGAATCCGAACGATCCAGCTATGAATATCGCTGGGGTTTGGCGGGCCTGACACCAATGGAGTTCAGTCAACGGCCTCACGGTCCCCCGGGGCATCCGCACATGCATCCCGAACAGAAGGTATCACCGAACACCATCTGGTTCGCACGGGACTACGACAATTTCCATGGCAAGGCGGGTCAAATCGGTGCCCGGCGCTACGTGTACATCGACGGCCACGTGAGTGATTTCGAGAACTAAACGCTATGGCATCGCTTGCCAACAAGACCAACGGTCCGGCGCGCGTGGGATGGGCAGGCCTTTCGGTTCGCGCACGCGAAACGGCGGGGCTGCCCGCGCGCGTCCTGGTGACCCCCTTCTGGGCCAGTTGGATACAGGATCTTTTAGGAGACGTCCGATGAGTACGGCATTCCTATACAACCGCAAGGCTCTCCTCTCGGCGGCTGGCATCCTGGTTCTGGGCGGCGGGGCCTGGGGCGTGGTGGCCCTGACGAGTGGTCCGAAGAGCACGCTGCCGGAGGACCTCTCCGTCAACGCGCTCAAGGCCAAGGCCGCGGAGGATCCCGGCAAGGTGTTTGAACGCGTCCACGACGCCATGCGACGTGAAGACCTGACGGAGGAACAGCAGCATGAGCTGCGCGAGAACGCGCGCGAGGTGATGGACGCCCAGATCGAGCAGCGCCTCGACGAGTACTTCGTCGCTAGCCAGGATCAACGCAAGATGATTCTGGATCGGCAACTGGACGAGATGCAAAGCCGCATGAAGGAATGGCAGCAGCGTCGCACCGAACGCGAGCGGGATGGCGCGCCTCAGGGCGAGCGGCCTCGTCCGAGCGGCGCGGCACCGGCAGCCGAGCCGGGCAGTCCAGGCACCACTCCCCAGGCTAGGCCCGGGCCGGATGACCGGAGTGGCCGTTTCGGCGATCGCCGTGGCCCGCCGACGCAGGAGCAGCGCAAGATGCGGTCGGAGTCGCGCGATCCCGACCAACGGGCTCGGCGCATGGCGTATTTCACCGCGTTGCGCAAGCGGGCTGAGGAGCGAGGGATCCAGATGCCATTCTTCGGTGGCGGCCCCGGTGGCGGCCCCGGCGGCGGCCGCTGACGCCGTCGTCAGGGGGACGACCGCGACTCACGGGGCGGGTGTGGGTTGAACGGGCGGCGGCGTTTTGGCCGTCGGAGCAGGGGCTTGGGCCTTTTCCAGCGTGGACTTGGCCCACTGGACAAAAGCATCCTTGGGCACGTAGCCCTCCCGCTTGCTGTCGGGGCCGTCCGGATTCCGGATCAGCACCGCCGGTGTGCGACTGATGCCAAGGGCCGCCATGTATTTCTTATTCGGACCGTAGGAGTCGTCCAATATGCAGTTGACCGACCTCTGGAACAGTGCGGTGACGTCGGGCTTCTGCAGCACGTCGTTCAGCATGCGGTTGCTGGTGGCATCGAGCCAGCTCTTGTAGAAGATGAACAGGGGCTTCTTCTCCGCCTGCGCCCGCTGTTCGGCGCGTTGGATATCCCCTTCCCAGTTGTACGTAGCGCAGCCGGTGCACGACCAGAGGCCGGCGATCATCACAGCCATCACAGACACAAATCGAGTCATCCCTGTCACCTTTCGCTCGCAGAAAATGGAGGGAACGAATACCTGTCGCATCCGCGCACGGGGATCAGGCGGCGACCACCACGTCCCGAGGCTCCTCAGCAGCCGCATTGGTCATGAAAACCGTCTGCCATAGATCCACGTGGTCGAGTTTGTACCGGAAATCGGCGCGGAGGCCCGTCTCGCGCAGCAGATCGACAAGCGGAAGGTCGCTGCGCCACCCCAGCCGCTGACACAACGGACACAGCCACTTCTCGACCAGGGCGACCATGCGGTTGCTGGATTGGAAGTGGTTGATGATGACAATCTGTCCCCCGGGCTTGGTCACCCGGCGCGTCTCCTCGATCAGGCGAATCGGGTCGCTGACGACCGTGATCACATGACTGAGCATCACATGGTCAAACTGGTCATCGTCGAAGGGCAGTTCGAGGGCATTCGCCACCGCCAGTTCGATCCAGTCCATCCCGCTCTGGCGCACCCGCCGCTTGGCGTGCCGGAGCATGCCCTCACTGAGATCGACGCCAATCACCTTCGCAAATGGGGGGTAGTTTTCGAGCGCCAGGCCCGTGCCCACCCCAATGTCCAGGACACGCTGGCCGGACTCGATCCCCATCTGGCCGATAGCCCGGCTGGTCCGCCGGCGGACAATCTTGGGCCAGAAAAGATCGTAGAAATACGACCAGACGTTGTAAATGCTCTTGGTTGTGTGCTCTTGCATGGGACCGCGCCTTCCAGACGGGCGGCATCCTACCACAGCCGCCAGCCGACCTCAAGCGCCCGTAACCCCATAATCTACATACTGATAGCGGGAAATCGGGGTGGTGCCGTAAAAAATAGACGCGGCGGCCGAATACCGTCGGCCGCCGCTGAACTCTCTCTCCCGAAGCTAGGGTTACGCCTTGCCGCCAGTATAGGGTACCGGACGTGGCCGGTCAAGACCAGCCTCTGGAATCAGTTGTTGCGTAAGAGGTTACAGCAGTATTATGCGGACGTTTGCCGGTTCGAATCGCTGCCACAGACGGATCGTCGTCACGCAAAAATGCCGTCTGACACGGCACTGCCATCGCGCTGCATCGCATTCTTCACGCAACGAGTTTCTTCGCGGATATCGGAATGGAAATGCGACGGAACACACGAAACGCGCGCGCGAGACGAATTTTCGTCACACGTAACGCGCACGGGCGCACGCCGCACGCAGTCGTCGTGTGCGATCTCTCGCTCGGCGCCGACAGCGCGCTCAGCGCGCGTACTTGACGCTGCATCCGTACGGCGCCGTCTTCATCGTGGACGGCTTCTTGCCGGCCAGCGTAGCGCCGACCGCTTCGGCAACGTGGTTCGTGCTGCCCTTGTCGTCTATCGCGCCGTTGTAGACGAGCGTGCCTTTCGCATCGATCACATACATGTGCGGTGTCGTGGCCGCGCCGTAGGTCCTTCCGACCTTGCCGTCCGGATCATGCAGAATCGGATAGGCCAAGCCTTGTTTCGCCGCATAAACGCGGTTCTCTTCGGGCTTGCGGCCATCGGTGGAGTCGATCGCCAGCCAGACGACGCCCTTGTCGGCAAATTTCTTGTACACATCCTGCATCGTCTTGTTGTCGTGTTTGCCGTGGCTGATGGGGCACTGGAAGTTGATCCACTCGAGAACGACGACTTGGCCCTTGAAGTCGCTGAG
>JAFGKA010000176.1 GCA_016928855.1 Phycisphaerae bacterium | reverse complement strand
TAGCAAGGAGCGTAGCTCAATTGGCAGAGCACCGGTTTCCAAAACCGGCGGTTGGGGGTTCAAGTCCCTCCGCTCCTGGTGCGGTGCTGTCGGCTGGGCCAGCCGATTGGCTTTGTGGGGCGGGCTCGCCCGTTTGTGCGGAGACGTAGGCAGCGATGGGCAGAAACAAGTCCGCGGATGGGTTGGGCTCAGGCCCCAGTGCCGTGGTGGACAGGCCATCCACGGAAGGAGGTTCGGTCGTGGATCGAGCGACGGATGCCGGCGAACAAGGCTTTCCCGCGGATCGAGGACGGCCGACGCCGGCGCGCGAGCCCGGAAAAGAGACGCCGAAACGAGGCGGCTTCTTCCAGGTGTACAAACCCGCACAGGGCTACTACACGCGACTGGGAAGCGGCCTGTTCTTCGGTGTGCTGATTCTCTGGGGCGCGAAGTTCACGTTCGAGCAGATGGACGTGTTCCATGACGCGGACGTGGCGTGGACAGACTACCTCCGGTACGGCGTGCCTGTGGCCCTGTTGTGCGGCCTCGGCCTGCTGTTGTACTGGCTGCTCTGTGTCAACCAGCGGGCCATCGACTTCTTCATTGCCACCGAAGGCGAGATGAAGAAGGTGAGCTGGTCGAGTCGCCGTGAGGTGATTGGATCGACGAAGGTGGTCATCGCGACGGTCTTGATCCTGGGTACGCTGTTGTTTGTCGTGGACCTGCTGTTCATGGCGTTCTTCAGCAGTATCGGGGTTCTCAAGATCTCGCCGGGGCTTCTCGGGAAACTCTTCGGGGCGGACTGATGAGCGATACGAACGACGCAGAAACGCGAACGACGGCGCCGGAACTGGCGTCGGACATGAGTGTTGAAATGACAGCGTCGAAAGCGCCTGCGTCCGAAACGCCGAGCGGGCCGGAGCCCACTCGCCCGGGGATGCAGTGGTACGTGCTCCGGGTCGCGTCGAACAAGGAAGACCAGGTCCGCGAGACCCTCGAACGCAAGGTCAAGATCGAGGGGCTGACGGACCGGATCGGGCGGATTCTCGTCCCGACGCAGAAAGAGAAACGGATGCGTGCCGGCCAGGCGCGTGTCTTCGAGAAGAAGCTGTACCCGGGCTACGTGTTCGTCGAGATGGCGACCGAGGCAGACGGTTCGATCCCTGAGAACGTCTGGTTCATGATCAAGGAGACGATGGGCGTCGGCGATTTCATCGGATCCGACGGAAAGCCGACGAGCATGAAAGAGGTCGACGTCGAGAAGATGCTCATCGCCGCGACCAAACCGGAATCTCCGGAGACGCTGGCGGGCCTGAACTACAAGCAGGGCGACCGGGTGAAGATCAAGGAAGGGTCGTTCGAGGGGTACGAGGGGGCGGTGGATGCCGTGGACGAGCAGAAGGGGATGGTAACCGTTCTGCTGACGATCTTCGGCCGTTCGACACCGGTGGACGTGGAGTATTGGCTTCTGGAACGTGTGTGATTGCCGCGACGTGGTATGGCGGCCGCCCGGGTAGGCGGCTGAGCCGAATAAGGGCGGAATAGCCCGGCAGAAGGTGGATTGTGGCCAAGGAAGTGATTAACGTCATCAAGTTGCAGGCCGCTGGCGGGAAGGCGACGCCTGCCCCGCCGATCGGACCCGCTCTCGGTGCGGCCGGCGTGAACATCGGGCAGTTTGTTCAGCAGTTCAATGCGCAGACCTCGAGTCTCAACGGGATGACTGTCCCGGTCGAGATTACGGTGTATCGCGACAAGAGCTTCTCCTTCATCGTCAAGAGCCCGCCGGCGGCTGTCCTGCTCAAGGATGCCGCGCAGGTTGCCAAGGGCAGTGGCATCCCGAACAAGGAGAAAGTCGGCAAAGTGACGCGAGCCCAGGTTCGCGAGATTGCCGAGCGGAAGAAGAAAGATCTTAACGCGTTCGATCCGGACCACGCCGACCGCATCATCATGGGGACGGCGCGCAGCATGGGAATTGAAGTGGTGGACTAGGCTGCGGGCTTCGGAGAACGGTTCGAGATGGACAATCGGAAGGCCTGACCACGGGCCGAACAGCAGTGGGAGGCATTTATGCCGAAACGTGCGAGACGATACCGTGAAATGATCGAAAAGGGCGGGGACCTGAAGAAGGCGTTCCCCATCGGCGAGGCCATCGAGAAAATCAAAGCGATGGCGGCCGTGCCCGTCGGCCGCAGTTACAAGGCGGCGCGCAACCGCAAGGGGTTCGACCAGACCGTCGAGCTGGTGATGCACCTGGGAATCGATCCGCGGCAGGCCGACCAGGCCGTCCGCGGGAGCTTGTCGCTGCCCAAGGGCATCGGGGCGACGAAAACTGTCATCGCGTTCTGTCCGGAAGGCATGGTGGAAGCGGCCAAGGCCGCTGGTGCCGTCGAGGCCGGCGGTGATGAACTCGTGGCGAAGATCACCGAAGGGTGGATGGATTTTGACGTGGCCATTGCGCATCCCCAACTCATGGGACGCGTGGGCAAGCTCGGCCGCGTGCTCGGCCCGCAGGGCAAGATGCCCTCGCCGAAGAGCGGGACGGTCACGCCGGACGTTGTGACCGCCGTCAAGGAGTACGCGGCGGGCAAGGTCGAATACCGCAACGACGACGGTGGCAATGTCCATGCGGTCGTCGGCAAGGTCAGCTTTGCCTCGCCGGACCTGCAGGAAAACATCGAAGCGTTCGTGGCGCACATTCGGAAAGCGAAGCCGGCCGCCGCGAAGGGGCAATACATCAAGAAGGTTGCGATCAGCGCCACGATGACACCGGGTGTCATTTGCGAAATGGCGTGAGCGGCGATACGGAAACACACCGGCGAGCGCCGGAGCACGGGATAACGATATCATGAGCAAGCCTGTAAAAGACCTCATCACGAAGGAACTGGCGGCGGCATACGCGGGCGTGGACAGCGCCTGCGTTGTGGATCTGACCGGCCTGGATGCCATCGCGACCCACAAGGTTCGCGGGGCGCTGCGGAGCAAGGGCATCGCGCTGCATGTCGTCAAGAATCGCCTGGCTCGCCGGGCGTTTGCCGACGGCCCGCTGGCGCCACTCGGCTCGGTCCTGCAGGGCCCCTGTGCCCTGGCG
>JAFGKA010000175.1 GCA_016928855.1 Phycisphaerae bacterium | reverse complement strand
TCGACGAACGGGAGATTTCCGACGGTGCCGGCGATGGCGACGTACATCTGGTTTTCGATCGCGCGTGCCTGGGCGCAGTACCGCACCCGCAGATATCCATAGCGTTCGTCGGTGCAGAACGGGACGAAGATGATCTGGGCCCCGTGCTCGGCGACGATCCGCGAGACCTCGGGAAACTCGATATCGTAACAGATCTGGATGGCGATCTTGCCCTTGTCGGTGTCAAAGACGCCAATGGAGCTTCCCGGCTCGACGCCCCACCAGTGCTTTTCGCTCGATGTGATGTGCAGCTTGGCCTGCCGCTCGATCCCTCCATCGCGTTTGAACAGATAGGCGATGTTGTAGAGTTTTTCGTCTTCGAGCGTGAAGTGGCTGCCCCCGACGACGTTGATGTTGTATTTGATCGCCAGTTCCGAGAACAGCTCGAGATAGTCGGGGGTGAAGCCGGCCAGCTTGCGGACCGCTTCGGCGGGCGACGTCGCCGGGACGAACGACAGGAGCTGGAGCGTGAAGATCTCAGGGAACAGAACGAAGTCGCTCTTGTAGCCGGAGGCAACATCCACGAAATACCGGCATTGCTGTGCGAATTCGTCGAAGCTCTTTACGGGGCGCATCTGATACTGGACGACGCAGACACGCACCTGCCTGGACGGCAGGTACTTGCGGTTCGGATCGGGGTTGTAGTCGAGGTTGACCCACTCGCACAACGTGGCGTAGCCGGCGGAGTCCTCGTCGCCGATGTAGTCGGGAATCAGTCGCTTGAGCTGGAAGCCGTTCGCCAGTTGCACCGTCAGCACGGGATCGAACAGCGAGCGGCTCATGACTCGCTCGACGTATTCGCGGGGCGTCATGGAGTCCTTACAGGCGGCATAGCCAGGGATGCGGCCACCGATGACAATGCGCTTCAGGTTGCGCTGGCGCACGAGGTCTTTGCGGGCCTGGTACAATCGGCGGGCGAGTTTCATGCCGCGACAGTCGGGATGGACCATGATCTCGATGCCGTACAGGGTATCGCCTTCAGGGTCGTGATTGGTGATGTAGCCGCCGCTGGAGATCTCGCGCCAACTGTGCGTTTCGTCGTATTCCTCAAAATCGACGATCAGGCTGCAGCAGGACGCGACGACCTCGCCGTCGTACTCGACACAGAGCTGGCCCTCCGGAAAGATGCGTAACTGGCTTTCGAACTGATCGCGCTGCCAGGGGGCCATCGTGGGGAAGCAGAGCCGCTGCATTTCGACGATCTGGCCGTAATCTTCCGATCGGAGCGGACGTACCACCACCTTCGATTGGATTTCCTCCAGATCGATGGGCCCCATGGAGATGATCTTCGGTCGGGCCGGATGGGGGGTGGACCGGTCGGCGTCTGAATCACCAGCGTGAGGATTGGGGGCTTCTTTATCTGTCATGGTCGTCCTCCGTGCGAGGTCGGGGTCCTTGGCACGACCGGTAGCGTACCGCAGGCGCATCCGGGTGGAAAGGCGGCGGCCGCTGATCCGTTACTGGGGCCGTCAGGGCACTGGTACGTCCATGTGTTGCGTGTATACGGAAAGCCGGAGGTGAGAAGGCGCATTCCGGTACGCTTCGAGCTGGGGGCGTTGACGGCGGCCGGTGTGCCGTCAGGTTTGAAAGAATTCAACTGTGAATGCTTCTTCGGTCCCATACGACGGCCATCGGCCGAAATCGGCCAGATTGTCGCGTTGTTGACTGAATCTACGCCCGCGTCTGAACGATGACAGGACGTGACAGCACTCCGGCCAGGCCGGAGAGGGTGCCATGCGGGCCTTCGCGCTTCGACAGGCCTGGTTGCGGTGGGACGAAATCCGAAAACGGGGCACGCGCACTGTCTGTGAAGTGGTCGGAATCCGCCACGGCGAGCAGCCTTGGCCCCGTGTTCCGCGCGCGGACAACACGAGCGCCGAGCCGGACACCGACGAACTGTCCGGGCCTGTCCGAAAAACCGCAGGAGACAAGTCAATGTTCAAGAAGATGAAGCTGCGAACCAAGATCTATGGCCTGATCGTGCTGATCAATGTGGTCTTCATCGGGGCCATGATCTTGGCCGGGCTGAAGCTGACCAGCGCGATTCATGAAGCCCGGAACAATTCCGCCCGGGCCGCGACCGAAGTGGGCTATGGCCTGCTGGACTACTATGTCCAGGAGCACAAGGAGGGGCGGCTGTCGCTCGAGGAGGCGCAGAAGAACGCTTTGGAAGTACTCGCCAGCATACGCTACGAAGGTATTGAGTATTTCTGGGTCAATGATACCACTCTGCCCTATCCCACGATGGTCATGCATTCCGTGAATGCGTCTCTGAACGGGCAAGTGATGGACAAGGCCTCGTACAACGTTGCCATGGGACGCGATCAGAACCTGTTCCAGGCCATGACGGAGATCTGCCAACGCGACGGGGAAGGATACGTCGACTATCTTTGGCCCCGGCCGGGCGAAACGGTACCAGCCCCAAAGGTATCGTATGTGAAGCTCCTGAAAGAATGGGACTGGATTATCGGAACCGGCGTGTATGTTGACAATGTGAACGCCCAGATCAGAGCGGTTGTCGTTCCGATCACGATTGCCATTGCCGTCATGGTGGTGGTGATTGCCGTTGTTGCGGTCCTGCTGGTCTCGCGTGCGATTACCGGCCCGATTCGTCGCACAGCCGCCATGCTGAAGGATATCTCCGAAGGCGAAGGCGACCTGACGAAGCGCTTGGTCGTGGGCGGCAACGATGAGATCGGGGAGATGGCCCGTTACTTCAACCAATTCGTCGAGAAGCTCCAGGGCATCATCCGCAAGATCGCCGACAACGCCCAGACGCTGGCAAATTCCTCGACCGAGCTGTCGGCGACGGCGACACAGCTCGCCAGCGGAGCGGAGGAA
Source organism: Phycisphaerae bacterium (assembly GCA_016928855.1). Taxonomy (GTDB): domain Bacteria; phylum Planctomycetota; class Phycisphaerae; order UBA1845; family PWPN01; genus JAFGKA01. Next base: position 123 of record JAFGKA010000175.1, on the reverse strand, counting down.
ACGACCTCGCAGTCAGCGACTGTGGCTTCCGCTGCGGAGGAGATGGCCACGAACATGAACAACATGGCCGCGTCGTCCGAGGAGATGTCGGCGAACGTCAAGACGGTCGCCTCGGCGGTGGAG
>JAFGKA010000174.1 GCA_016928855.1 Phycisphaerae bacterium | reverse complement strand
GTAGTTGTCGGCGCTGGTGAAGAACTCCTTGCCGAGGCCGCTCCATTTCTTCGTGACGTGGGCGAACTCGAACCCGTCGTCGGAGAGGAAGCGGAAATCCCAGCCTGTCCATTTTCCCTTGAGCGTACAGAGCGGCGTGTCGTCGGCATCAAGCACCTTGAATCCGCCGCCGATCGTGAAGAGCTTCTGTTTGAAGCCGCCAATGACCTCGTCGTCCCCGTCGAGCACGCCGACCTTCGAGAGGAAGATCGAGATGCCGCGCGTCACGCGGACAACCTGCTGGCCCTCGGGTGTGCGGATCCGAACGTCAAATGGGGTACTGCGCTTCCACTTGGTGAAGCGGAGCATCTTGTTGATGAGCCCGAGCTGGTCCTCGCGGCACTCGAGGATCTTCTCGCCGGATTCGGGCTCGAAGATGTCGAAGTTGTTTGCCGCCTTGAACAGGCCGACGTGTTCTTTGATGAGAAACAGGTTCCGTTGAAGCGACTCGTGCATGGTGTCTTCTCTCGTTTCTCACGCGCGCTCCCGCGCCACCAAGGACGCCAAGAGAGCTACCCGCTTCCCACGGCGATAGCTCCTATTCGAATCGATTACACGATTCCGGGCAAGTGCATAGCCGATCGGATTTGGCGGCAGTGTGCCGCGGGCGCTCACCGGGCAAGACGAGCCTGGGCCGATGGTCGTCCAGTCCGTCTCCGACGGCGTCGGGCGGGAGGGCGCGTCGTGCGGCCGCACACCCGCCGACGGCGATCGCTTCGACGTTACCTGCGGACCCGCGAATTCTGTATAATCGCCTCCAACGGGCTCGGGAGAGGGAGTTCAGAGGAGTGCTGCTCATGGGTTGTTCTTCGCACAGGATGAATCGTCGGGACCTGCTCGTCAGAGCCGCCAAGGGTATCGTCGGAGGCGCTGCGGCGATGAGCCTGCCCGCGCCACTGCTCGCTCAGGTCGGCGGCGCGGTCGCCACTCGCCCCTCGGCCGGCGCGCCCAGCCGTGCGGCCCTGACCACGGGCGGCTCGCGCGGCGACAACGTCTTCGCCGCGCTCAAACTGATTGAGGACGACATCCGCCGGGCCCTGGCTCGCAAGAAACGCGTGCTGCTCAAGCCGAACATGGTGTGCATCCACACGCAACTGGCCTGCAGCCACGTCGAATGTCTCGAAGCGGTTTTGGAGTTCCTTTCGCCGATGGTCAAGGGCGAGATCTTCCTCGGCGATTCGCCGGCCGGCGGCCGCGCCACCGAGGGCTTCGAGGCGTTGGACTACCGTCGTCTGGCCCGTCAGTACAAGGTTCGTTTCATCGACTTCGACGACGAGTCGGTCGACGTCCTTCACGCGACCGATCATCGCTACCACGCCGTACCCGTTCGAGCGGTCAAACTTGCACTCGATCCCGACACGTTCGTGATCTCGTCGGCGATTCCCAAGACGCACGACCGGGCGGTGCTGACGCTTTCGCTCAAGAACATCGTGGTCGGTGCGGCGGTCAAGGATCCCGGCTTCCGCTGGGACGGCAAAGGCACGGGCCAGAGCGACAAGATGATCATCCATGGCGGGCCGCAGAATCAGGCGATTCACTACAACCTCTTCCACCTGGCCAGGCAGTTGAAGCCGGACCTGTCCATCCTCGACGGCTTCCAGGGCATGGAAGGCAATGGGCCCTGTTCCGGTACCGCTGTTGAGCACAAGGTGGCTATCGCCAGCACCGACTGGCTCGCGGCCGACCGGATCGCCACCGAGTTGATGGGCTTCGAGTTCCGCAAGGTCGGCTATCTCTGGTTCGCGGCGCAGGCCGGCCTCGGCCAGGGCGATCTCGAACAAATCGAGGTCCTCGGCGAGCCAATCGCCCGCCACGTCAAGCCCTACTGCCCGCACGAGACCATCGAAGAGCAGTACAAGTGGATGACGCGCGGCGCGTAGCCGCGCCGGGTCCGCCATGGCAGATCGTTCGGACTGCTTCGTGTCGGGCTCACGGGTGGAGGAGGTGTGCTTGCCGTTCAGATGGCGATGCGGGCATGAAGGCGGCGTGAGCCCTTTGGAATGCGGCGGCTTGACGCCGCTTTTCCTGGGAAGTGCAAACGTCGTTCGATCGCACCTGTATGCCCGTCCGCCAAGGAGCACGTTGTCTTCCTCGGCGGCTCCGCCGCAAGCCAAAGCGGTGTCAAGCCACCGCATTCCAAAGGCTTCGCCCGGTCGGTGTCTTGTTGCGCAGCTACGTAAGGTCCGCCCTGGCGGGCCGTTGGTTTTCGGGGTCGGCGGTGGCGAGGGAATGGTCCGCTCTTCGTGTTCCGTCGGATGCTTCTCTCGTATCTGTCCTGGCTACCGGGTATAATGGCGGCACGATCTCAGAGAGTGGGAAAGGAACACATCATGCAACGCTTCACCAGACAGTACAGCGTCTTCGCGGTCGTGGCGGTCTTCGGCGCCCTGGTGGCGGGGGCGGGAGTCCACGACGCCCGGGGCGTAACGTGGTCGTCTGACTTCGACGGCGACAGCGACGTGGATCTGGCCGACTTCAGCACGTTCGCCGCGTGCTTCAACGGACCCAATCGGCTGCCCGTTTACCCAAGTTGCGAATCCCCGGATCTCGACGTGGACGGCGACGTGGATCTCGCGGATTTCGGCATCTTTGCGGCGTGCTTCAACGGGCCGAATCGTGTGCCGGCGTGCCAGCCAGATCCCCCGATTGGCATGGTTCTGATTCCCGCCGGCGAGTTCCAGATGGGGGATACGTTCGGCGAAGGCGAGCCGCGAGAGACTCCTGTCCACGCGGTCTACGTTGATGCGTTTTACATAGACGCGACCGAGGTGACGAAGGGACTCTGGGACGAGGTCAGGCTCTGGGCAACGGAAAGTGGCTACGATCTTGCGGGCATCGGCCTCGGCAAGGCATCCAATCATCCCGTCCAGACGGTCAGTTGGTACGATTGTGTGAAATGGTGCAATGCCCGTTCGCAGAAGGAAGGGCGTACGCCGTTCTATTACACGGATGCAGGCTTCACGGTCATCTACAAGACGGGCGAATTGGCTCCGTTCATGCGGTGGGAGGCCAACGGCTTTCGGCTTCCGACCGAGGCGGAATGGGAGAAGGCGGCGCGCGGCGGCCTGGACGACTATCGCTTCCCGTGGGGCAATACGATCAACCATGACTACGCGAACTATCGCGCGTGCGGTTACTGTTATCCATACGACACAAGCCCGTACTGGAACTATACGTATCATCCGGATTATGACGACGTGAGGCCGTACACCAGTCCGGTGGGGTCGTTCCCTCCGAATGGCTACGGTCTGTATGACGTGACGGCCAATGTGTGGGAATGGTGCAACGACTGGATCGACGCCGCGTACTACAGCGTGGGACCCTATCCCCACGTGAATCCACGCGGACCGACGACCGGTACCTACCGCACGATTCGCGGGAGTTGCTGGGGGTACTATGCCTACATCTGTCGCATCGCGTACCGGTACAGCTACTGGGCGAACGGCCGATACGATGATCTCGGGTGCCGGTGCGTGGTGGGGAGTCCGTGAGGGGGGAAGAAAGGCAGCAAGTTGGCAAGGCAGCGAGTCAGCGAGGAAACGAGGCAGCAAGTACGCGAGGCAGCAAGTTAGCAGGTCGGCCAAGAGAGCAAGATAGCCAGTCGATGAGGTGGGACAATGGCAAGCTTCCGGGACCTGATGGTTTGGCAGAAGGCGATGCGTCTGGTGACAGAGGTATATCGTCTTTCGCAGGTTTTCCCGCCGGATGAGCGGTTTGGCCTTACGTCACAACTGCGACGATGCGCCGTGTCGGTGCCGAGCAACATCGCCGAGGGCTATGCCCGGAACTCAAGCGGTGACTACGTTCGGTTCCTGCGCGTCGCGGCAGGCTCGCTGTATGAGATGGAGACGCAGATCGAGGTGGCGAAGAATCTTGGCTATCTGGACGCCGTGCGATTCGAGGCGACCGTGGGATCGACGGGGGAGATAGGCCGCATGCTCGGCAGCCTCATTCGAAAGGTGGAGGCCGCGACACGTTCGCCAGACGAGTCCGCGAGCAAGCGATGCCCATGAGCGATACCCCGTCCCCGGCAGTAACTTTCCCGGCCCTGGGACCAACGTTCAGGCGTTCCGCGTCTTGCTTGCTGCCTCGCTCACTTGCTTACTCGCTGCCTGTACCCGGAAAACACTGACCCCAAGGGGATTCGAACCCCTGTTGCCGGCGTGAAAAGCCGGTGTCCTAGGCCTCTAGACGATGGGGCCGTAGACGGATTCGGCCGATCCGCCCTCACAGCGAGATCGGCCGCGTCTGGAGCCGGAGTTTAGCGAAGTCAGCCGCCAGCGTCAACGGGCTTGTCTGGGCCGACTCGATGCGGTCGCTCGCTCGGCGTGCCGGGTCAGGCACCAGTCGATCACCGCCTCGGGCGTTGCAGGGGCCGGTATCGCCTTGGGATCGGGCTCGGTGGCCACCAGATGCGCGTGCAGCCGGGCCGTGAGCTGCTTGACCCGCTCGCGGTGCTCCGGGCGGTCTGCGAGGTTCGTCATCTCGTCCGGGTCGTTCCGCTCATCATACAGCCGGATATTGCGACCCGGCAGCGGCCGGCCGGTGGTGTAGCCGTCGTCCCGCTCCCGCTTGCCCGTGTGGTAGATCAGCTTCCAGTCGGCGGTGCGGACCATCGCCTCCTCGCTGTGGGCGTATTCGCTGAAGGCTGCGTCGCGGACCTCGGTTGTCGGGTTCGCCAGGACGCCCGCGAGCGAGTGGCCGTGCAGTCTGACATCCTTCGGCCGCGGCACGGCAACCAGATCCAGAATAGTCGGCATCAGATCCACGAATTCCACCAGTGAGCGGGTGCTCGACCCGGGCGCGATCCGGCCGGGCCCGGCCATAACCAGCGGGCACCGCACGGCGCCTTCATAGAACGAGTGTTTCTCGAACCGCCCATGATGCCCGAGGTGGTAGCCGTTGTCGCCCATGTAGATGATCAGCGTGTTGTCTGTCAGACCGAGTTGCTCGATCGCGTCGGTCAGGCGGCCGACGTTGCTGTCCATGAACGCCGTCGAGGTATACGCGGCGGCGGCGATGCCCTGCTTCTCCGCCGGCATCAGGTCGCGGAAGATCGCCGGAATCTGCTCGGCGTCTTCGGGGCCGACTTCGGGAATTGGCATCGTGGCCGGGTCGATCCGATTGCGGTATTCGATGGGGAACCAGAACGGCGAATGCGGTTCCTGAAAGCCGACAACGACGAAGAACGGCTCGCGGCGGTGGGCCTTGATGAACTCGATCGCGTGATCGACATAGAACGTGCCGGCCATGTCGGCCGCGCGCAGGCCATACGGCCGGCAGAAGCTGTTAAGCCAGACGCGGGCGGGATCGCGGAACGGTCGCCACACGGGCAGGACGTCGATATCGTTCGGGATCGGCTCCGGCGGATGGTGTCTGAGGTGGGCTTGCCAGTCCTGAATGCGGACGTGCGTTTCGAAGCCATGCTTGAGCTCGGAGTTGAAATGCATTTTGCCGAATGCGCCGGTGCGATAGCCGAAACCGCGGAGGTGATCAGCGAGCGTCAACTGTCCTTCAGGCAGTGCGTCGCGCAAGCACATGACGCCCGTCGCCCGCGGATACCGGCCGGTCAGGAACGAGCCGCGGGAGGGCGTGCACATCGGGCTGTTGCAGTAGGCCCGATCGAATCGGATGCCGCGTGCCGCGAGCCGGTCGATGTTCGGCGTGTGGGCCAGTGGGTTGCCATAGCAGCCGGTGACGTACGCGGCATGGTCGTCGGAGACGATCCACAGGATGTTCGGCCGGTCAGGTTGTGTCGTTGGCGCCGCCAGAGCTGCGCCGGCCAGCATGCAGAAGAAGCACATGAGCGAGAGCCGCGGCAGTTTGAAGGGCGTCATGGTCGGCGATTCTGCGGGCCCTGCGGATGAGTGTCAAGGCGGCTGTGAGTTTTCGGCTGTGAGCAGGTGGTGGCCGGCGTGTGGCGGTTTTCGGTGGGTATTCGTATAATCCCGGCTCGGCAATCGCGGCGTCCAGTGTATGGGCGACGGATGCGAGAGCCGAACGGTCGGCGAGCCTGAACTGTGCAGAAGCGAACCCAACTTCTGGTCTTTCTGATTGCCGTGGCGGCGTTGCTGCTGGCGGTCTCGATCGGCGTGCTGACCGCGCCGTCGCGCCGTATTGCGCCGAAGCTGCCCGGCGTACAGATCGTGCCGATGAAGCGGCCGTCGGGGGCGGCGTATCATCCGGGGCGCGGTACCGTACTCGTCGTCGGTCAGCAGGGCGAAATCGGCGAGTTTGAGCTGAGCGGCCACTGCCGTGACATTGCGGCGCCGGTGATGGAACGGCACGACCTCGATATTCAGGGCGTGACTGTCGATCCGCTGACGGGCTGGATCTACGTCGTCGATCGGGAGGCCTATCTCATTTATGAGATCGACATTGACCAGACGCCGGCGCGGGTACGTCGGACGTTTGAGGTACGTAAGGACGACGTGCCATTGCTGAAGGACGGCCGTCGTCGCGGCAAAGGGCTCTCAGGGATCTGTGCACTGCCGGCCGAAGGTAGCCAAACGGGTGGCCGCTTCATCCTGACGCATCAGGATGATCCACCGGGCCTGATCGAGGTGGATCTGCCGTTGCGTGAGCCGGCGCCGGCTGATTCCGACGAACGCGTGTTGGCTCGATTCGTCGGTTGGTACGATTTCGGTACGCCAGATCTCTCCGGCGTTGCTTACGATGCGGGGACGCGCAGCCTGATCGTTCTGAGTGCACGGAGAGCCGAACTGCTGCGGGTCAGTCTGGATGGCACGATTCTCGCAGCCCGGAAGTTCCCGCAACGAGTGGGCATGAACGGCCTAGCGCTGCTGCCCGATCGGAATGTGTTCATTGCGCTGGCCGAAGGAGCGCTGCAGTTGTTGCCACCGGAGCAGTGGGGTGATCCCCTGCCGTCTTCCGCACGCGTCGCGGCGGCTCGGCTGGCCGAGCCTGTGGGTGAAGCGGAGCCTCCCACGCCGTACTATAAATCGTTTGACGAAAAGTCCTCGATCAAGGACGACGTGTTCCCGTATTGGCACACGCGTTCCGGCTGGCGGAAGT
>JAFGKA010000173.1 GCA_016928855.1 Phycisphaerae bacterium | reverse complement strand
CACGCCCACCGGCCAGATGGTGCCGTTCTGCGAAGTCGCCCGCCTCGTCGAAGACGAAGGCTACTCCGCCATCCGGCGCATCGACCAGCGCCGCGCGGTGACCGTCTCGGCCGACGTCAATCAGGGCCTTGCCAACGCCGAAGAAGTCACCGCCGCCCTGACCGCCACCATCACACAGCTTGAACGGGATCTGCCGGGTGTACGAATCGACTTCGCCGGCAACAAACGTGAAACCGCCAAGTCGCTCGGCTCGCTCAAACGGGACTTCGTGATCGCGGTACTTCTGATCTTCGTGCTGCTTGTCGCCCTCTTCCAGAGCTACGCGCAACCGCTGATTGTCCTGACGGCCATCCCCTTCGGACTCAACGGTGCCGTGGCCGGCCATTTCCTCCTGGGCTATCCCCTGACGATTCTCTCGATGATCGGCCTGGTCGCACTGACCGGCATCGTCGTCAATGATGCGTTAATTATGGTCGACTTCATCAATAAAGAGGTGAAGGAAGGCAAGCCGCTCTTCGAGGCGATCATCGACGGCGGCAGACGGCGGCTGCGCCCCATCATCCTGACGTCACTCACGACCATCCTCGGCCTGGCTCCACTGATGCTCGAGCAGTCCTTCCAAGCTCGCTTCCTGATTCCGATGGCCATCTCGATCAGCTTCGGCCTGGGCTTCGCGACCGTCCTGACACTCCTCGTAGTCCCGAGCATCTACATGATCGTCCACGACCTCCAAGCCCTCGCCACCCGAATCTGGCACGGCCCAGCGGCCGCGATCCCGAAGACGCCCGGCACCAGCGCGGGATTAGCCTGACCACCCGCCGACCGCCGCAACAACCCGCGCGGTCGGCCAGCGCAATCGACGGCCCCGCGCCGATTCGGAATGTGCAGATTCGTAGGTCGGGTCAGCAGACCCGACATCTGCTCTCCACGGAATAAAGCCCCGGGTGCAGCGAAGCGGAACCCGGGGTATGCGCACGCCCCCCCCCCCATCCAAGCCCGTGACCCCCAAAAGGTGTCAGGATGAATTATTGTGAACTTTAGCCATTTTCAGGCATCGATATGACGCCTCGTATTCTCATAAAGTCCATGCCGACCAACCGATTGTGTGGTTATCACGACTACACAGCGGGAGGTCAGCATGGATGCGACCTTGGTAGCGGGCTGGGAGGCCCTTTGTCAACAGTTGGCGCCGGCGTTCACCCGGCCGACGTTCGTCACGTTTCTGCACATCGCCACCGGATGGGTGCTCTGCCGCAGCCGGCCGACGGTCACGAACCTGGTCTGCACGATCGGGGCATCGCTGCTGGGGCACGTGGCCAAGCACTGGACGGTGTACGAGCGGTTCTTCTACCGGGCGGCGTGGTCGCTGGAGGAAGTCTCGCGGCTGCTTCTGGTTCGGGTGATTGCGCCGCTGGTCCAGGATCAGGCGGTCGAGCAAGTGATCGACTTGAAGATCGACGATTCGACGTGCGGCCGATGTGGCAAACACGTGGCGTATGCCGCGTACTTCAAGGACGCCTCGGCGAGCAACGTGCTCAAGACGGTGGTGCACTGGGCGCACAACTGGGTCATCGGGTGCGCGGCCATGCGGCCGAAGCGATGGCCGAGCCGGGTGCTGGGGCTGCCCGTGTGGTTCACGCTGTATCGCAAGCCGAAGGACTGCGACCGGAAGCACCCTTTCCAGACGCGGCAGCAGATCGCGGCGGAGATGATTCTGCGGACGCGAGAAGCCCTGCCCGATTGGACGATTCGCGTGGCCGCCGACGGGCAGTACGCCACGAAGGTGGTGGCGAAAGCGGCTTCGGGAATAGGATCGAATCTGGTCTCGCGCATCCGGTCGGATGCGGCTCTCTATGCATTGCCACCCAGACGCAAGCGACACAAACGCGGCCGGCGGCCCAAGAAGGGCAAGCGTCTGCCGACGCCCAAGCGACTGGCGCAGCGCAAGAACGGATGGAAGACGGTCGAGGCACTGGTGTACGGGAAGCGCGTCAAGCGGCGCGTGCTCTCGATCGTCTGTCTGTGGTATCACGTGTGCAAGGGTCAGCCGATCAAGCTGCTCATCGTCCGCGATCCGACGGGGCAGCAGGCCGACGACTATATGTTCTGCACCGATCCGAGTGTCCGCGACGCGGAAGTCATCGAACGGTTCGCCGCGCGGTGGCCGATCGAAGAGACGATTCACGACGGCAAGCAGTTGGGCGGGTTCGAACAGGTCCAGGGCTGGTGTCCGCGTACAGTTGTTCGTCAGGCTCCCATGGCGATGATCGTCCAGACGCTGGTCAAGGTCTGGTACCTGCGACACGGCGTCAAAGCGACGTCGGCTCAGCCGAAGGGAACGGACTGGTCTGCCGACAAGGATCATTCATCGTATCTCGACATGCTGGCCACGCTGCGAAAGGCCATTTGGACGCACCGAATAAACATGAAGTCCCTTCCGTGGCAGCGAGTACGCGAATTATGGAAAACGCTGCAGTTCACGCTTTGCGCGGCAGCGTAGAACGGCTAAACCGTACAATTATTCAGAGTGCCACAAAAATCATCCTGACACCTTTTTGTCGTGCGAATCGACCATCAGTTGCTCGCCCAGGGCAATCATCTCCGTACCTTGCTTTCCGCTCGTTCGCGCATCGGTCAACGCCGCGCGGGAACGACCAAACGGTATATGCCCTGCGGCGTCAGCTTCACCGGAATCGGCTTGCACAGCGCCGTGGTGCCGTCCTCGGCGAATACCTCGAGCGTTCCCTCTGCCGCCTCTCGGCCGAGGATGAGAATCTGGCGATCAGGTCCCAGCGCCTTCGTGGTCTCCGTCACCTTGCCGTTCGCGTCGGTGAAGACGAGCTTCTTTTGCAGCCAGCGTGCAAAGATCTGATTGCGTGTCAGTGCCGAAATCGGCCCGGCGCCGTAGAGGAAGCCGAGCAAGTGCTGCCCCTTCGTGACCCAGCCGACCGCAACCATGTAACGATCGTCGCCGCCCAACGGCTCGGCCATGCGCTGCTCCGAGCCAAACTGCATCCCCTCCGACGACAAAGCGTACCACAGCGCGCCCGTGTTGGCGTGTAGCGCCATGAGGTAACACGGCTTGCCCGCGTGCGTGAACTTCCGAACATCGTTGATAAAATGCCGCGAGTCCAGACAGGGCCCGACGTACCGGAACTCGCAGCAATCGGCCGAGAGCGCCTGATAAACGTGTCCGCCGGCCTTGAAGTCGCAGAAAAACAACCGATAGGCGTCAGCTTTGCCGTCCGCCGCCGAATCGGCCCGCAGGTCCTCCGGATCGTGCAGCAACACGTTCATGCCGTTGATGTCGGCATGCTCGAAGCCCGGATAGCCGTCGATGGTGATCCAGTCCTTGCGGCTGGCGGCATGCGGCGCCGGCGAGCCGTTCCACCGCTCGCCGTCCGGGCTCACAAAGCATGCGGGCTTGTTGCCGCCGTGAGCGTCCGGATAGGTGGTGCAGATCATGCGGAACGTGCCATTAATTTGACGCAGCGCGTTCACGTTGCAGACATGCGTGAATTCGCCGTGCTCGATCTCGGTACGGCGAGCCCCGAGATCGATAAAGTCCGCCGTGAAAAGACTATAGATGCGATCGTTGGGCGTGTGCACGCCGTCCCACGCACCGTAGAACACACGCCATCCATCTGGCACGTCCACTGCTGATGGTGCGTAGATGTTGCGAAACACGCCGGCAAGCCTCGGCGCAATCAGCGGCGAGCGAGCATCCGGCACAAAATGCAGCGTGCCAGCCTGCCAGATCCCCTCATCAAACGCCCCGGCGGCCACGCCATGAATCTCAACCCCATCCAGCGGTCCCTGCCCGGGCATCTGTTCAATCCGCACCTGCCCCAGACTCGCCCCACCGACACCAAGCACCACCAAACCAACCCACCACACGCGTGCCATCATAGACCTCGTTCTCGCCTTCTGCTTCCGTATTCCGCTCTACTGATCGACTGATCACCTGCTCAACGGTTCTCGCCCGAAGGGCGCGTGTGCCACTGCTCTGTGAGCAGTGCGGGCATTCTGCACAACGCATCGTATGCGCAATCCATCATCGCCGGCAACATCCCGGCCAACGCCTGCGGAATAAAGCCCATGGTGCAGGGAAGCGGAACCATGGGTTCGCGGCCGGCCTGCTATCCACCGAACCCCCGAAAGAGGCTGACAGAAGCGCACAGATGCAATGCGGCGCACATAACACTCATCTCGTTCAAGACAGCGGCTTTCTGTCGCCCGTTTCACGGGCTGGGGCCAGAGGAAGGCTCGCAGCTTTCCCCGGGTTCCGCTGCGCTGCACCCGGGGCTTTATTCCGCAAAACGGAAGGCGTCGGGCCTGCTGACCCGACCTACCGCTCTGACCACCGCTGACCTGACCTGCGAGTTCATATTCCGTGCGGCTGGCGACGTTACGCTTGCCTGTGCTCGCCCGCTACCTCGGCTCTGCCAGCAGCACGTCGATCTCGGCCAATGACGTATACGACTTTCCGCGGACTTCCTCGATCGCGACGAGCTTGATGTAGCGGGCGGTAACCGGCGGTGCAAAGCGGACGCTCTGACGCTTGTTTGTGTCGGGCCACGTTTCGCGGGCGATCGGCTGGCCCCAGCTCTGGCCATCGGTGCTGACGTAGATTTCGCAGCGGGCGATCCGGCCGTTGGACATGTCCTGCCGTGGCAGAACTGTCAGGCCGGCCAGCACTTGCGGCGTCTGCAGATCGATCACGAGCTCGTGCGGCAACGAATCGTGCGTCGGCGACCACTGCGTGTGCCAGATCGTTTCCGGCCTGCCGTCGATGGCGTTTTCCGCCGTGTGGCCCATCTGTTCGCTGTCCGCGCGGGCCGTTGCGCCGAGCCGGCCCAGCAGCAGCGGTTCGGTCATCAGGGCGCGGATCTGCTCGACGGTCACGGCGTGTTTCGGCTCAAACGCCTTGCCCGCCATGTAGTCGAGCAACGAACAGCGAAACTGCCTCGCCGCCGGACGCGTAACGAGGTCCGCATCAAGGTCAATACTGCATACGACGAGCTTGCCCTTGCCGACGCGGGCTTCGAAGACAATCGCCAGCCGCCGGGCCTCGAACCAGGTGTCAATCACCTGCACCAGCGGACGAAGTTCGGCCGGCATGCCATCGAGCACCATCGCCGCTGACGAGTGGATCAGATCCCACCATTGCCAGTTCGTATGCGATTCGGTCGGGAACGAGGCGAACATCGGGTGCTTCGGGTCGCACAGAATCCCCAGCGTGTGCGGCGACTGGCCGCGCGTCCACGCCGTGTTCCAGAACACGGTCGAGAACCCGATCGTCGCATCCGTCTTGACCCAGCGGGCCGGCAACTGCAGCAACACCGTGCCGCCGCGCTCGAGCTGCGCGATCGCCGCGTTGTCCAGCTCGCGCGCCATGTGGATCGCTTCCGCAGCGGGTGTCGGCGTGGGCAGTTCGGCGGAATACACCCAGACGTCCCAATCGTTCGCGTAGTTCGTGCCTTCGAGCGCGACTTCGAATACGAGCTTCTGCGGCGCCGCAATGTCCCCCAGCGACAGCTTGATCGAACCAACCGGCGTGAGTGCACCAGTCGGAATCGTCGGCAGCGTCAGCGCGCCGGCGTCGACGGACTCACGGTTCTTGTCCAGGAGTCGCCACGTGATCGGCGTGTTGTCGATGTCCTTCGGGCCGAAGTGCGCGATTTCGATGTCGGCAGTAAACGTCTCATCCGTCATGAAGATGCGCTTCGCCATCCGCGCGAGCGGCACGGTCTCGCCGCAGAAGCGATGGAACTCGGCCGGGCTGATGTACGGCTTCGAGTCCCAGAACGGATCGAGCACGCCGACCAGCGCGGTGCCCTGGCCGGGGAAGTCGTGCAGGTCGAGCAGTTGGAATCCGCCGAAGCCGGGCGTGCGCAGGGCCGATTCGATCTCCTCCTTGTAGCAGAGCGCCTGCAGTTTGCCCGATGCCATCAAGAATGTCTCGGCCTGATCACCCATGTGGTTCGCCCGGAGGAAGTCGCGGAAGATCTCGAAGTTCTTCGCTTTGAGAGCGCCGGTGTACTTGGCGATCTCGGCAAAGTTGGGATACACGCACCACTGCCCGATCTCGTGGCTGACGACCGGCACCTTGTACTTCGCAACGAAGTCGCGATAGTCGGTCACCGTCTCCGGCGGCAGAGCGTTGATGCGCGAACGGATGCCCTCGCCCCATCGCTGAATGCGCGGGTCCGGTGTAACGTGATACTCGCTGGTCTCGACCGCCGGCCAGCCGGCGGCGGACGTGTACATACGCCGCGGATCCAATCGCTTGAAATGCTCGACCCACGGCCCGAGGTACTTGGCGCCGCTGTCGGGCCCCGCCGGCTCGTTACCGTAGGCCATCATCGCAAACGACGGGTGGTTGCCATACTCGGCGATCAGCCGCTCGCCCTCGCGATAGAGCCATGCATCGAGCGGTTTCCCGTCACCGACGGTCGCACCCTGGTTCGCCCAACTGCCACATTCGACGTGGAAGTAGAAGCCGAGTTCGTCGGCCGCGACGAAGGCCGCCTCCGGCGGCGTCCACGAATGAAATCGCATGTGGTTCAGGCCGTGCGCCTTGCAGATGCCGATGATGCGCTTCCACGCCTTGACGTCCGTCGGCGGATAGCCCGTCAGCGGAAAGATGCAGCATTCGAGCGTCCCGCGCAGATAGATCGTACGGCCGTTCATCGTGAACTGCGTGCCGGCCGTGCCGATCTCGCGCAGGCCGAATGTGACCGTCTTCTCATGCGGCGCCGCTCGCGCTTCCGGTACGAGCCGCACCGTCAGCCGGTACAGCGCCGGCGAGAACTCGTCCCAGAGTTGCGCATCCGGCCCGAGCGGATAGTCGAATTTGACATCGTTTTCGCCAACGGGCAACTCCACCGGCCGGCTCAGCGGCTCGGCCTGATGCCTGGTTTCGCTGTTGTAGCTCGCTGCCCCGACCGTCAGTGTGCCGCGCGTCGCGTGGCCCGTCGTGTTGTGCAGACGAAGCCGCAGTTTCGTCGTCTTGTCCTTCACCTGTGGGTATACCTGCAGATCCTCAACCCACACACGCGGCGTCGCCACGAGCTGGATCTCGCCGACGATTCCGTTCCAGTTGCCCTGTGTATGTTCCGAAACGCTGTGCGAATTCGGCCCGACGTTGGGAACAACGCGGTTGTCGACGCGGACGGTCAACCGGTGCGTCCGGCCGGCGGCAACGACGTCGGTCAGGTCAATTCGATGCGGCATACCGAGAGCCTCGCCGTTACCGCATTCGTGCTCATCAACCCAGACCTGCGTATTCCAGTGCGGCCGCTCCAGCACCAGCGTGACCTGCATATCCTCCCACCCGGCCGGAATCGCCAAGTCGCGCTGATACCACGCCGCGCCGACATAATGCTTATCTGGCTGAAGCCAGAACGGAACCTTGATGTTGCCGATCTCACGATATGGGGCGTAGCGGAGATCGTCGAAGTACGACCGATCAACGATGTCACTCGTCCACGCGGTATCCACTCTGATGTCTTCGCCGAATCCCTGTGCCTGTAATGCGCCGGGTAACTTGATCTCGTCGGTCAGTGCTCGGTCAAACCATCGATCACCCATGCCCTTGTCTGAAGCATCCATTTCGAACCGCCACGAACCGCTCAAGTCCATGGCCAGCGGCTCGGCTGCGAGACTTGACGCGCCCGACACCAGCAGACCCACGGCCAATCCGACACATAGGACGACACGTACATTGTCTTTCATGACTGGTCTTCTCTTTCCGTATCCGAGGGTGATACAGGATCCCGGTTAGCCTCTTGCCGTCGAGGTGGCATGCTATCGGAACACGACGAACAGAACCACCACCGCCACGACGACCATCGCACCGGCAAGCTTCGCCCCCGGTGACGACCGCATATCGAGGTCTTCCTTGACCGGAATCACACGTGGCGCGGGTAGCGGCCGGATCAATGTGATAACGCCCATGACGCTGACGACGCTCAGGAACGTGATCATCATGCATATCAGGTAGTGGGTATCACTTGCCTTCCATCGCAGCAACCCGTAAATCGGCACGTTGATAAGCAGTGCTGTCACACCGGCTGCACCCGGAGCACGCTTCACGACGAAGCCGAAGAGAAACGTCGCCACGATGCCCGGCGAAATGTAGCCCTGGTACTCCTGAATGAACGTAAACACCCCGCCGAAGCGCGGGTGGGCCAGGAATGGCGCGATCACGCAGCCGATCAAAGCACAGCTCAACGTGGTCACGCGCCCAAGCAGAATCAGCGACGACTGCGACGCATCCTTCTTGATGTGCCGCTTGTAGAGGTCCATCGTGAAGATCGTCGAAGCGGAGTTCAGCATCGATGCGAGCGAGCTGATTATCGCGCCGGCAATCGCGGCAAACATGAAGCCCCGGATACCGGCCGGAATCAGGTTGCGGATCAACATCGGGTACGCCTGATCCGGCTTGTCGAGCTGACCGGCATAGAGCGTGTTGGCCATGATGCCCGGCAGGACGATCGCGAACGGAATGATCAGCCACAGGGCGGCCGCGAAGATGATGCCGAACTGGCCATGTTTGAGGTTCTTCGCTGCGAGCGTGCGCTGCACGATGAACTGGTTGAGCCCGCAGTAGTAGACAATCGGGATCCACATCCCCGACGCCACACCGTGCCACGGCAACGCCTTGTCATAACTGGGACGGAACATGTGCAACTTGTCGCTGCTCGCTTCCAGAAACGCGTTGACACCGCCGACCGCCGCGAAGCCGAGCACGAGCGTGATGAATCCGCCGATGATCAGCGCCGAGCCCTGAAACAGATCGGCCCAGGCGACCGCCTTGAGCCCACCCCACGTCGTATACAGCGCAGCGATCGCGCCGATCAGCCAGACCCCGTACGTCAGGTCCATGCCGAAGATGGTCTGGAGCGCCAGCGCGCCGCTATAAAGCACGACGGCCGTGGTAACCGTCGCGTAGATCGCGATCGTATACACCGCCATGATCGCCCGCGCGCCGGCATTGTAGCGGTATTCGAGGTACTCAGGCATCGTATAAATGCCGGCCCGCAGAAATCGCGGCAACAGCGTGAACGCGATGATGACGATGCCGAGCGAGCCGGTGAGCTGCCAGGTACTGACCGCCAGGCCAACCGTGTCGGCCCCTTGACCCGCCATGCCGACAAACTGCTCGGTGGACATGTTCGCCGCCACGATCGACAGGCCGATCAGCGGCCAGCTCAGCCCGCGGCTGGCCAGGAAGTAATCCTCGCTGTTCTTCTCTCGCCGGCTCTTGAAGAGGCTCACGCCGACGACCACGCCAAAGAAACCCAGGAAACACGCGATGTCCGTAATGCTCAATTCCATGCATCGCTCCATCATCGATGAAGGTACACAGCGACTACTACAACACGAATGCCGTAACGCCGTACGGCCTATCAGCGCCGCATCAACAGACGCACCTCGGCCGTGGACTCGACAGTGCCCTGACGGGGCACCGGTAAGTAGCCAGAGGCGTAAGCCCCTGGAACGCGCCCCAGTGGCATTGATCAGCCCCGGAGGGGCGGCAGAGGGATGCTGCATGCACGTCACACAACATTCCACGCTTCCTTTGGTCTCGCTTTCGCCATTCGCCGGCCTCTGTCGCCCCGCTGGGGCTCTTTGAGGTGTGTCACCTGAGTTCCAGGGGCTCGCGCCCCT
>JAFGKA010000172.1 GCA_016928855.1 Phycisphaerae bacterium | reverse complement strand
GGAGAGGGGGGGATTCGAACCCCCGGTACGGTTGCCCGCACACTGGTTTTCGAAACCAGCTCCTTCAGCCACTCGGACACCTCTCCACAACCAGCGGCCGCTCAATTTGCGACCGCATCCTAGACCCAGGAGTGTACCGGATTCCCCGCGGATCCGCCACGTCTACCTGACGCTTGCTTCCGTGCCGACCCGAGCCGCAACGGCCTCAAGGGCCCGCCGGCGATTCAGCCGCACGCGTGGCGGGAGCGGTTGCGGCCTGCGTCGTCGGCGCGGCTTCGATCTCCGCCTTCAGTGCCGCGACCTGAGGATCGTCGGGCTGAAGCTGCTCGGCCTTGGCCACGAAAACGCGTGCGGCGTCGATGTTCTTCCGCTTCAGTGCGGCACGCGCTGCAAAACTCTGTGCCTCCGCGTCGTCGGGCTTGTTCTGTGCAACGCCCCGAAGCAGCACGAAGGCCGCCTGCAGTTCATGTTCGTTGTTGCTCACGACCAACACCCGGCCAAGCCGCTCGGACAGATCCAGCGAACGCTGCGCGATGAACGCCGTCGCGTCGGTAAGATTCGTGTCCGCCGCCCGTCGCAGGTTGGCATCGGCTGCGTCAACATCGCCGCGCACCAGATACGCCTCAGCCAACATGCCGTAGATGCTCCAGTGAACCGGCTGCTCCTGCTGCCGGAACAACTCGATTGCCTTCTCAAACGCCTCGACAGCGCCTGCTCCCCCGCGCGCCGCCTGCAATACCCGGCCGAGCGTAACATGCCCGTCCGGCAGATCCGGATGCATGCCCACGATCTCTCGAGCGGCCTGTTCAGCCAGATCCGGCTCATCGTTTGCCATCGCCGCCGTCACGAGCATCTGGCGCGCGCCGTAAAAGTCCGGCGCCTCGGTCACGATCGCCTGGATCCGCGTCAGCGCTTCGCGCCGGACCTCGGCATTCTCGCTCTGCAACAGACGCCCCGCCTCCTCCAACTGGCGTTGCTTGCGGACGCGCCGCGCCAGGTCCGGGTCGATCGGGTCGTCAGTGAAGACCGATTTCGACTTCACGGTGGGTTGAGGCGGCCTGAGCCAAAGCACCACAGCGCCGATCAGAAGCAGCCCGATCGCACCGTACCAGAGGTAGGTCTTCATCCGCTCCGACAAAGGCGGCACAGGTTCGGTAGTCATGGGTATTGTTATACGTTGTGCCACTGCGGTTTACAAGCCAGCGGCGCCGCCCGGCGGCCTGCCGACCTGGTCCGAAAACAGGGCTGGCCCCCGCCAAACCGCCGTCCCGCAAAGCCTGTCGATCACACGTCGTCCAGAGGGACATCGCCCGGTCGACCGTGCGCCCGCAGCCAGGTCAGCATCGCCTGGATGCTCCCGGTTGCCAGGGCGATGGCCGTGTCCGCCGCACCGTAATAAACGTTGATCGTGTCACCATCGTCGGCGACCGTATGACCGCATGGAAACACGACATCGGGCACGTCCCCCAGGCGCTCATAGGGCGCCTCCGGGCCGAAGATCCACTCATCGCTGCGGAGCAGGCACTTGAGCGGATTCGCCTTGTCGAGCAGCGCAAGCCCCAGCCGGTACAGCGAGTTGGCGGGCGTCTGGCGGACGCCGTGATAGATCAGCAGCCAGCCTTCGTCCGTCTCGATCGGCGGCGTGGACAGCCCGATCTTGTTTGCGTCCCACCAGGCCCCCCGCCGAGCCTCGATCACCAGCGTGTGATCGCCCCAGTGCTTGAGGTCGGGCGAAAAGGACACCCAGATGTGTGTTCCGAGGTGCGTGGCATCCGGCCGATGGATCATCGCCCACCGTCCGTCGAACCGCCGCGGAAACAACGATGCGTCCTTGTCCAGCGGCGTCATCGCCACGCCCCGCCGTTCGAACGTCCGGAAGTCCTGCGTCAGCGCCAACGAAACGCCCGGACCGCCGCGTGAGTAGGAAGTGTACGTGACCGCGTACGCATGCAACTCGTCGAGCCAGACGATCCGTGCATCCTCGATGCCCCAGGCCTCCTCCGGGTGGTTCTTCGGGTCCGGCATCAACGTCGGCTCGGGGTCCACTCGCCAGTCCGTGACCCCGTCCTTCGACCGGGCGGCACACAGGTGCGAGATGCCCCGCCGATCCTCCACGCGAGCCAGCAGCAGCGTCTCACCATTGGGCAAGCGCGTTGCCGCGGCGTTGAACACCGTATTAATCGGATACGGCCAATCCCCCGCCCACAGGATCGGGTTCATGTCGTTCCGCTTCAGGAGTTCCGACTTGCCGTCATTGGGAGATCCGCTCACAGTCTGCACCTCGCTACCCCGAGAACCCTCGCCGTCGTCGTCGTCCGTTCGCCCGGAAGAATCATCTTCGCGAATCACCATCATGGTGCCGCCGTCCACGACCAGATGCAAGCCTCGGCCAGCCCCCCGGTCGCGCCGCAACTCGCCAGGGCTGACCGCCTCAGCCAAGGTGCATTCCGCGGCCCGCCGCCCTATGATAGGCCCCCACCAGAACCAAACAGGAGAACTGCCATGAAGTGGATTGCCGCCAGCACAATCGTCGTCGCCAGCCTGTTCGTGATCGCTTCGGTCAACCCCGCCCTAGGCGAGGACAAGCCGGCTGAGGCCAAGCCCGCCCGCGTGCTGCTGATCACCGGCTGCGACGTGAAGGCCCATGACTGGCGGGCGACGTCGCCGGTCCTTCGCGAACAGCTTGAAGAGACCGGCAAGTTCGAGGTCGTCGTCAGCGAGGAACCGCTGGTGCTCGAATCGTCGGCCCTGGCCGACTACGACATCATCCTGATCAACTACTTCAACTGGAACCGGCCGGGCATCACGCCAAAGGCTCAGAAGAACATCATCGACTTCGTCAAGAGCGGCAAGGGCTTCGTCTCGTTCCATTTCTCGTGCCGGGCGTTCGGCGACTGGCCGGAGTGGCGCAACCTGATCGGCCGCGTCTGGGTCGATGGCTCCGGCCATGGCCCGCGCGGCAAGTTCAAGGTCACCGTCGCCGACAAGGACCATTTCATCACCACCGGCCTGACCGATTTCGAGGCGGATGATGAACTCTATGCCAAGCTCGTCGGCGACACGCCCATCCACGTGCTCGTCGAGGCCAAGTCCGACTGGAGCGGCCGCACCGAGCCACTGGCCTGGACGCTGGACTACGGCAAGGGCCGCGTCTTCAACATCGTCCTCGGCCACGACGTCAAAGCCCTCCGCACGCCGGAGTTCAAGAGCCTCTTCACCCGCGGCACGGACTGGGTCCTCCAGCCGCACGATGTAGCGGCCGGCGTCTCGCCGGCCGTGGCACACCCACGCAGCCCGACGAACTGAAAAGCCGCAAACGAACGCGAATAATCGCCAAGACCGGACCGTCACACGCCGTGGACATGATGCAAACCGCGAAGACGG
>JAFGKA010000171.1 GCA_016928855.1 Phycisphaerae bacterium | reverse complement strand
GGGCACGCCAGTCGTCCGAGCACTGGCGGGCAAGCCGCCAGTGGCACCCGTCGGATCAACGAAACTCTCCAACCGAAAACGGCACTACACACCACCGCCGCATCCGGGGCTGGGAACCGCGCTCGTTTCTCTTCGGAATATTCCGTTCAGGATGATGTTCTTGGTTCTTGCCAAAGCCTGTGGCCACACCCGCCAGGGCAATGGCATCAAGAGCGCCGAACCTCATTCAGTGACACACCCATGATTTCCGTCCGAGAACGGCGGTCCGGATTCAGATGCGATTTTCCTGGCGAGGGCAAGACAGCCGGAATCGCTTGCAACCGACGCTTGGGACGGGTATTATGTAAGATAGAGGCGTTGTCTGCGCAGCGGGCGGATGGGAGCGGCTCCCTCAGGCTATCGTCGGGCTGCAACGCGTCGGAGGAGGACGGGGTCCATGCAGAACAATCCGCGCCGTCGCAGACGGCATCTGGGCGTGTCGGTGTGCGCACTGTGCATCGGCTTGGTGGCCGCTTCGGCTTCGGGCGTCATCGTCGACAACGTGGACCCGGGCTTCACGGTGCTCAGCGGCAGTTGGAGTATCTATGCCGCGGTGGGGAGCTGGGGCGACAACTATCGCTTCAAGCAGACGAACGAAACCGCTGTTACCGGCGAAGTGGAATGGCGGCCGAATCTTCCGGAGGCCGGCGTTTTCACCGTGTGGGTCTGGTACCGCGCGAGTGAGACCGCCCGGCCGAACAACGCGCGCTACACCGTCTACTACGACGGTGGCAGCCAGGCCGTCTACGTCAACCAGCAGGTCAACGGCTCGCGGTGGGTCGAGTTAGGATCCTACCCGTTCGCCGCCGGCACGGCCGGGCGGGTGACGCTCGTGGACCAGGCGCAGGCCGACCGCAATGTCGTGGCGGACGCGGTGCGGTTCGATGTGCCGCCGCCGGAGTTCCGGGCGTTCTGGGCCGACGTGTTCCACTATGGCCTTCAGGATGCGGCGCAGATCGACGAGATGATCGCCCGCGCTGTCGAGGGCAAGTACAACGCGATCATCCCCGAAGTCCTGGCGTATCATGACAACGTATCCGGTTCGCACGGGGCATACTGGGAGTCGGACATTGTGGCGCGCAGCCCGTTCGTGACGGGTGGGTTCGATCCGCTGGCGTACATGGTGCAGCAGGCGCATGCCAACGGGCTGGAGATCCATCCGTGGATAGTGGCGTACCGCGTGTCGTCGGCGTGGCCGCCTCCGGGCAACGATTACCTGGCGGCGCATCCGGACTGGCTGATGGTGCCGCAGGCCGCCATGGGCAGCGGGCCGGCGCCGGTTGGCGGCGTCTACACGTTCGATCCGGGCAATCCGGAGGTGCAGGAGTACCTGGTTTCGATCGTCAAGGAACTGGTGACCAACTACGCCATCGACGGCATTCACTGGGATTACATCCGGTACACGCAGTCGGATGCAGGCTATCCGGCGGACGCGACCTCGACGAATTCCGGCCTCGCGCGGTTCCAGGCAATCAACGGACAAACCGATGTGCCGCCGCCCACGGGGGATGCGCCATGGGATACTTTCCGTCGGCGGACGATTACCGAGCTGATCCGGCGTGTGCAGGCCGAGATTCCGATGATCACGAGCAATCCGCAGCAGCCGCTTCGGCACAGCGCCTCGTTGATCACCTGGGGCGATGCGCCCTATGAATTCGAAGACACCAGCGCGTACGCCCGGTTCCAGAACTGGGGCCAATGGATGGAGCGGGGCTATCTCGATACCGCCGTGCCGATGTGCTATTATCGCGAGCACGACGTGGACCAGCAACAATGGTATCGCAACTGGGTCGATGCCGCGATGGTCTGGTGCTATGACCGTGCACTGGTGATCGGGCCGGGCATCTACATGAACACCATGGCCAACAGCGTGACGCAGTTGTTGTATGCGCGCAATGCCGGGGCAGATGGGCTCGCGACGTATTCCTATGGTTCGACGGTGGACAGCAACACCGATGGGACGCCGGAATACGACCCGGCGTGGTATCCGCTGGTAGCGTCCGAGGTCTTCCGGTCATCGACAACGGTCCCGGCGATGCCCTGGCGGGATCCCGCGACGGCGACGGAGGGTACGCTCTACGGCCAGATCCTGAGCTTCGACACCGGCGAGCCGGTCGACAATGTCACGGTGCAGGTCGGCTATCTGGACCCCGTTCAGACCGACGGCAACGGCTACTACGTCGTCACGATGATTCCCGCCACGGCGGCAGGGACGTCCTACGACGTGATGGCGAGCGGCGCGGGGCACAAGGCCGTGACGATTCCGGGCGTACAAGTTGTGGCGGGTGATGTGCGCCGGCAGGACTTGGAGATGGAGGTCAGCGTCACGCTGATCATCGACAATGTGGATCCCGGCTTCACGATCCTCAGTGGGAGCTGGAGTACCATCGACGGGGGCGAGGAATGGGGTCCTGACTACCGCCTTTGCAGCACGAATACGGAGGTAACGGGTGAGGCGGAATGGCGTCCGGTGCTTCCCGAGACGGGCACGTATGCGGTTTCGGTCTGGTATCGGTCTGTTCCGACCAACCGCGCGACCAACGCCCGGCATACCGTGCATCACGTAGACGGTGACACGGATGTCTATGTCAATCAGAAGCTCAATGGTGGGGTATGGGTTCCGCTGGGCACGTATGGATTTGCGGCGGGTACGTCGGGGTATGTGACGCTGGTGAACCAGACGGACCAACTTGGCGTGTCCGTCTGTGCGGATGCGGTCCGTTTTGAGTTGGTTGCCATTACCGGGGCGAGCCTGACGATGGCTGTCAGTCCGGCCGGTGCCGGCACGACGTCGCCCGCCATCGGGACGTATCCGTATGACCGAGATGAGATCGTGCCCGTGGCGACGACAGCGCTGCCGGGGTACGTATTCGATCATTGGGAGGTCTCAATCGGCAGTCCGGTGGCGGATCCCTCTTCGCCGACGACGACGGTGACGATGGACCGGAGCAAGACGGTGACGGCGGTGTTCGCGAGCGGGCCAGAATACCGCGCGTTCTGGGTTGATGCCTGGGGCGCCGGGCTCCTCAACCAGGATGAGGTGGAGTTGTTGCTCGGCGAGGTGGGCAACCCGAACAGTGGCGGGCGGATCCGCGATGTGAACTGCAACACGGTCATCGTCCAGGTTCGCCGTCGCGCGGATGTCTGTTACCCGTCCGGGATGGGCGAGCCGTACATGAGCGGCCTGACCCCCGCGGACTTCAACGCGCTGCAGGCGCTGATCGACGCCGCGCACGACACCACCGGCGGCAAGAAGCGGATCGAGGTTCATTGCTGGTTGGTGGCCTTCAAGACGGCCCACGGGCAGGTCTACAGTGAGCACAGCGACCCCAGCGACCTCGAGAACTACTGGCCGACACGCCGGGAGAATGGGACCGAGAACGGCGACGGCGCGTTTGATCCTGGCCATCCGAGGGTTCTCGAGTACCTGACCGGCGTCTACATGGACCTGGTCAACAACTTCGACATCGACGGCATCCACCACGACTACATCCGGTTCGAGGCGAATACCGAGGGATACAACCCGACGAGTGTCGCGCGCTACAACGAACGCTACGGCCTGACCGGTCAGCCCAGTTCCTCGAGCGATCAGTTCAAGCAGTGGCGACGGGATCAGGTGACGGCGGTTGTTCGCAAGGTGCATGCGAACATTCAGAAGAGCAAGCCCTGGGTCAAGCATTCGGGCTCGTTCGTGACGTGGAATCCGTCGCCGGTCGCGTCGACGCGCGAGGCGTTCATGGCGACTCGCCCGTACTACGACGTTTACTCGGATTGGGACAGTTGGGTGGAAGAAGGCCTGGTGGATATGGCGGTCCCCATGACGTACTACCGGGAGCACCAACTTCCCACCGACTATGTGCGGTGGATGAATTTCGAGAAGGATCGCAAGTTCAACCGGCAAATGATCATCGGGCCGGGCATCTACATGAACTGGTTGTCCAACGCGATTCTGCATTTGCAGAAGACGCGCGAACCGTCGCCGGCCGGCAATTACGCCGACGGGTTCAGTGGCTACTCCTACCGTTCTCCGTATATGGTCGATGACAGCCCGCTTACCTACGGCGTGTGGGACGACTTCGCGCCATCACTGAAGAGTGGCGTGACGCCGACGTGGGTGGACGTTCCGGAGATGCCATGGAAGACCGCCCCGACGACGGGCCACATCATGGGGACTATCACGCACCCCGGCGGCGCCTGGGCCGACCATGCGATTGTCAGCATCACCGGACCGGCCAGCCGCAGCCTGTATGTGGACGGTACCGGCTCGTATGCGTTCATCGACCTGCCGACGGGCCTGTATACCATCACGGCCAGCAAGAGCGGCTATCCGGACGCCGTGACGACGGCCAATGTCGAGATTGGCGTGGTG
>JAFGKA010000170.1 GCA_016928855.1 Phycisphaerae bacterium | reverse complement strand
GTTTCACCGCGCCACCTCTACCTTATCGTCCCGGAAGCACCGGCTGCTTGACCTAAATCTGCCCGCGTGACACTGCCGGGCACCTTCACCGCACCTCGCATGCCGCGCCCAGGGGCGTCATTGCGCGACATCAGACGACGCGAAATCCGCGCGCACAGGCGCGGCGCGAACATCCACACAGCGGCGCATCGAGGCACCCTGCGCGGGCGCGACGCACAGGCGCGCCTACTCCCACAGCAGAACAGCGCCACACGCGCCCCGCGGCGCCGTGAGCCGCCCCGAGAGGCCGAAGTGACGGACTTTCGTCCTGCTCCATTCATCTGCAACCGGTTAAGAAACAGAAGGTTACGCCGAGATGGCGAGTAAATGCCAGTGGGCCTACTTGCCGACGCAAAACCGACTGAAGATCCGCGCAAGGACCTCCTCAGTGGTCACATCGCCGACGATCGCCCCGAGTTGCGCGCTCGCTTCGCGCAGCTCGAGCGCCACCAGTTCGACCACATCGCCAATGCGATCATGCCTGCTTACCAGGGCCACGGCGCGCTCGCAGGCACGCACCGCGCCGGCCAGCGCGGAGCGGTGCCGCGCGTTCAGAGAAATTATAGGCGCGGTGGCCTCGGACGGGGCCTGATGAAGCTTCGCGGCCAGTGCGGCGCGAAGCTCCGCACAGCCCGCACCGGTGGCCGCGCTTACGGCGATCACGGACGCGCCCAGCGTGCGGGCCGCCTCAATCGCGCGCGCGGCCTGGCCGGCATCGAGCGCATCGACCTTGTTCACGACCACCAACAGGGGGTCCATCCCGAGTCGCCGCGCCAGCGCACGGGTCGGCGGCGGGGCAGCCTCGGTCCCCTCCATGACCCACAGGATGCAATCCGCCGCGCTGATTGCGTCCATCGTGAGTGCCTCGGCCGCCAACTCGATCGACGTGGCCGATGCGCCCACGCCGGCCGAATCCATCAACCACACCTCGGTCGTACCGATCGCCACGGGCGCCGTGATCACATCGCGTGTCGTGCCCGGAACGTGTGAACAGATGGAACGGTCCAGGCCTGTCAGCCGGTTGAACAGCGTGCTCTTGCCCGCGTTGGGAGGGCCGGCCAGCAGGACCCGAAGGCGTGTATCCAATCGCTCCATCGGCGTGCTTCGTTCGAGCAGGTCTTTCAGCACGGAAAGGGCGGCGGTAATGGCGTCCGCCGCCTGCGATGTCGCAATGAAATCGACCGGTTCCTCCACGAAATCAATCGACGCCTCGACCAGCGCCAGCAGATCGACAAGGCGCGTATGGACGGCCTCCGTCTCGTGCGCGAGCCGGCCGTGCAGAAGCTGTTCGGCGGCCCGCAACTGCGCATCGGAGCCGGCGTGAATCATCGCACCCACGCCCTCGACCGCGGTCAGGTCCATCGCCCCAGCCAGAAATGCGCGGCCGGTGAACTCGCCCGGCTCGGCCAGTCGAGCGCCCCCGCGCAGCAGCCGTTCGAGCAGCGACGCAAGCACCACCGGCGCGCCGATGGTGTGCAGTTCGGCCATATCCTGCCGGGTGTAACTTCGCGGGGCACGAAAGACGTAGAGTTCGGCGGGCAGCAACGGCGCATCATCGGCCCACCGCGCACAGCCCCGATGCCGGGAGAACCCCTCGGCATGCTCAACACAGGGGTCGAAAACGGCGATCGCGGCCTCGATCGCCACGGGGCCGCTCAGACGAACGATGCCGTGCGGGCTGCTGCCCGGCGCCGATGAGATAGCCGCAATGGTATCTTGCGTATGAACGAACATCGCGACGCACGAAATCTCGTCACACCACGAATTTCTCGTGGCACAGCAGGGTCAACATGTTCTCGAGCAATTCCGCCACCTGTACGGAGAGGATGACGGACACACGGGGCGTATCCTTGCGGCCCGTCGCGGGCGCCGTTCGCCCACGGTCGGGGCCCTCGGTCACCACCCGCAGCGCCATCTGGGTCTGCAGGAACAGCTCGGGCCAGAGCAGCACGGCCATCGCCACCGCATCGTGAACGAGGAACTGCCCCGGCGGCGCATCGTTCTGACGGGCCAGTGGATACTCGATCATTCTCGCGAGCATCTGCCCGGGCCGGGTGTTGCTGGCCGCCAGATGCGCCACATGCGATTCATCAAACACCACGTTCCGGGTGGCGTCGAGCGGCACCAGCGTGATCGGCAGACCAGAATCCAACACCGCCGCCGCGGCCTCCGGATCACGGTGGATGTTGAATTCCACCTTCGGCGTCACGTTGCCCGGGGCGAACACGGCACCGGCCATGATGACGATCCGCTCGATCTGCGTCAGCGGCGCGCCCTTGGCCTTCAGGAGCCTCGCCAGGTTCGTCAGCGGGCCGAGTGTGACAACTATCAGGCGTTCATCTCCGCGGGCCGCCTCCTCGTACAGAGCGAGCCCGGCACGTGGCACCCATCCTGACAGCACCGGCAGATCGACCTCGCCCAAGCCGTCCGCACCGAATACGGCCTCCGCAACCGGCCCCTCGTCCGCTGCGGGATCGAACCCGCAAGCCACATCCGGCATGCGGTCCGGCTGCAGCGCCGCCAGGCAGCGGCCAACGTTCTCCGCCGCCTGAGCCGCCGACACGTTCCCTCCGACCGTTGCGATCCAGCGAAGGTCGAGCGTCTCCGCACACACGGCCAGCGAGAGCGCCACCGCGTCATCCACCCCCATATCCGTGTCGATCAGCACCGGTCGCGGCATGGTACGCCTCACGTCATGCGGACGAGCTTGACACGTCATTTCAGACCGCTACATTCGCTAGGGCCTATTCTCGGATGAGGACAAATGCAGGTCAACACAGACACCATCCTGAAGGAATTCGCCCAGGCGTTCGAGGGGCACGCCCCGACCGTCCTTGCGCGTGCCCCCGGCCGCGTGAACCTGATCGGCGAACACACAGATTACAATGAGGGCTACGTCCTCCCGATCGCGATGGACCGGGCCATCTTCGTCGCCGCGCGGCCCCGTGACGATGGGCGCCTGCGAGCCCAGTCCACGCTGTTCAACGAGACCGTAGCATGGCCGTTGGAGGAACTCGGCGGGCCGGGCGAACCGGCCTGGGCGAACTACGTCAAGGGAACCGCCGCCATGCTCATGCGGCACGGCGTTGAGCTGTGCGGCGCCGATCTGCTGATCGTCAGCGAGCTGCCCATCGGCGGCGGCGTCAGCAGTTCGGCCGCGCTGGAGGTCGGCACGGCCAAAGCACTGCTGGCCCTGACGGAGGCCTTCGTCGATCCGGTGCAGCTCGCCCTGCTCTGCCGGCAGGCCGAACATGAATTCGCCAACAGCCCCTGCGGAATCATGGACCAGTTCGCCTCACTGCTGACGCACGAAGGCGCGGCCCTGTTGCTCGACTGTCGAAGCCAGCAGTTCGACCACCTGCCGTTCGCGCCCGAAGGGGCCGCGATCGTCGTGATGGACACCCAGGTCAAGCATTCCATCGGCGGCAGTGAGTACCCGGTCCGCCAGAAACAGTGCCTGGCCGGCGTGGAGTTCTTCCGCCAGAACGATGCGTCCGTCCGCGCCTTGCGCGATGTAAACGAAGTGATGCTGGCGCGTCACGCCGGCCAGATGGACCCGACCGTCGCCGCGCGCTGCCGACACGTCGTAACCGAGAATGCTCGCGTCGTGCATGCGTCCGAGGCACTGCGAGCCGGCGCGTTCCACGAGTTCGGCCAGCTCATGACCGACTCGCATCGGTCCCTGCGGGATGACTACAAGGTCTCCTGCGCGGAACTGGACGCCCTTGTGGAACTCGCGTGCGACATCGGCGGCGTGTACGGCGCCCGGATGACCGGCGGCGGATTCGGCGGCTGTGCGATCGCTCTGGTCGAGGACCATGCGATCGATGCGCTGACTCGGGCCATCAAGAGCCGGTACGACCGCCAGTTCGACAAGCCGGCATTGGTCTACACCACCCGCGCGGCCGCTGGGGCCGAGGCGTTGCACCTCTGATTCACGAGCCCTGCAATCGTCTTATGACAGCTCTGCTCTCCAAACTCGTCGCCGGCAACGATCTCACCGAGGAGGAAACGTACGCGGCATTCGACCGGATCATGTCCGGCGATATGGGCGAGGTGGAAATGGCGGCGTTGCTGGTCGGCCTGGCGGCCAAAGGCGAAACCACAGATGAGATCGTCGGGGCGGCGCGGGTCATGCGGGAGAAGGTTATCCCGATCCCCTGCAGCGCAGACTGCATCGACACGTGCGGCACGGGCGGCGACGGCATCAGCACGTTCAATGTCTCGACGACAGCGGCCATCATCGCCGCCGGCGCCGGCGCCACGGTCGCCAAGCATGGCAACCGCACCAACACCCGGGCCTGCGGCAGTGCGGAAGTCGTCCAGGCGCTCGGCGTGAATCTCGATGCCGACGTCCCGGTGCTCCAGACATGTCTGGCCCGGTGCCGGATCGCGTTCCTGTTCGCCCCGAGGCTCCATCCGGCCATGAAGTATGCCGCCCCGGTGCGTCAGGCTCTCCGCATCCGCACAATCTTCAACCTGCTGGGACCGCTGACGAACCCGGCCGGCGCCAGGCGCCAGGTCATCGGCGTCCCCCGCGCGGAACTGACCGAACAGATCGCCGGCGCACTTCGGTCGCTCGGAGCGATACGGGCTCTGGTCGTGCACGGCGCGGATGGGCTGTGCGACCTGACGATCACCGGACCGACTCGCATCACCGAACTGCGCAACGGCCAGATCCGGACATACGACATTCAGCCGGAAGACGCCGGGCTCGAGCGAGCCCCGCTGGATACGCTCCTGGTCAAGTCGCCCCAGGAAAGCGCCGCCGCTATCGAGGCCATCCTGGACGGCAAGCTTGGCCCGCGTCGGAACCACGCGCTGCTCAACGCGGCGGCGGCCCTCCTGGTCGCGGAGTTGGCCGAAGACCTGCGCGACGGCGTGAGGCGAGCCAAGCAGGCGATCGACAGCAAGGCCGCCCGGCACACGCTCGACGAACTGGTCAGACTCTCTGGCGGCTCATGATACGTTACCGCTGCGACAAGTGCGGAAAGGATCTTGGCCCGGGCAGCGATCATTTCGTGGTCCGCATTGAAGCCTTTGCCGCGGCCAGCCCCCTGGAAATCACGGCCGAAGACGTCGAGAAGGACCACCAGGCCGAGATCCGCCAACTCGTCGAGCAGTTGTCCCACACCCCGCTCGACGAGGTCGAGGATCAGGTGTTCCGGGCGTTCCGGTTCGACCTGTGCGGCCCGTGCCACCGCGAGTATCTTCGAAACCCGCTCCCGCCCGCGTAGTCACATGGGTGCACCTCCGAGTGACGCTGTAGCGGACGCCGGCGTCAACGGGGACGGGCATCGGGCTTTACGGCCTTGACAGAAAGATTGGTGACAGAAAGATCCATGACGGACAGGACCGGAGGTTCGTTGCGGGATTCCCCGCTGATCCGGCGCGTGCGCATGGCTCATGGAAATCGCGCGCCGCCTTCCCCTGGACGCGCAGGGCGACGTACGTCGCTCCGGGACGCCTTGCGTCCGGCGCATGTCAAGGGTTCGGCGACGAAGAGTAAAGGGCAAGAGAGCCAAAGGGCAACCTGCCGCGGCGTAGCGTCAGCGAAGACGGGAGGGCTATCTTCCCAACCCCCTTCGCCGACGCAGCAAGATCCGATCGGGCGAAGCCTTTGGATTGCAGTGGCGACGACACCGCTTTGGCTTGCCGCGGAGCGGCCAGCGTCGGCGACCCCATCATCTGGCGTGGATGCGTGGTGACGAGATCGCACGTCCCTTCCGCAGCCCCAGCGAAAGCGGTCCCGATGTGCATCGGGATTGCCAGCGCAGTCCAAGGGGCTCTCGCCGCCTTCAGGCCCGCATCGTCAATCCAAAGGGGCTTCGGTCGTGAGCTCAGCCGAACGGCTCACGCCGCCATTCACGTTGCGACACACCGCAGGCGATGGCAAGGCCCGGCCGCCGCGTGCTCGTTCAATCGAATCCCCACCGTGTATCCGCACCGGCGGCGGCTCCGACCCGTGTTCGACCAAGGCCCCGACACGGCCCATCAGCGGCACGCCCCGTTCACATCGCCTATCACCACCCGGGATGTGGACTACAATGGCCGTGTCGGCACGACGATGCCGATATACACTGTCCGACTGGCGTGGAGGCCTCATGCCCGAGACACCCGGCGACGATCGCACGCTCTCAAAGCTCCTGCGGCTCAAGAAGGCGCTCGGGCTGTCGGAGAGCCGCCCCGCTCGGCTTGCGCCGCCGGAGGACGCCGACGGCCAGGCGCCGGTTCGATGCGTCAACTGTAACTATGACCTTGGCGGACAACAGATCGATCGCTGTCCGGAGTGCGGCCTGGTGCTCGCGTCGTGCTATCGCGACCTGACCCCGTGGGTCCTGCAGCGGCCACGACCGCTCGGCTGGCTGGCGACGGCCAAGGCGGTCTGGACGTTCAACCGCTTCATTCGGGTGCGCACTTCGCTGGTGCCCACGACGCCGGAGACCACCACGTTCGCCCTGTGGTCGATTCTCGCGACGGCGATCCTTGCCGGTGCGGCGATGGCGGTCCATCGCGCGGCAGAGGCCGAGGCGATGCCGATGCTCGCCGCGCTGTTCGTTGCGGCGTTTCTGGCCGGCAGCGTCGTGACCGGCGCGTTCCTGGCCGCCACCCTCTACGCCACGGCCATCGCGTTGACGGGGCGATGGCGACGCTTCGAGTTCGTCCCCGCCTCGGTGCACTATGCGTCGGCATGGTGGCCACCGATCGCGCTGGCGATCCTGGTCCTGGCCTGGATTCACGCGGCCGTGCGGCCCGCGGACATGCCGGCGTTCGTCATCGCGGTCAGTCTGGGCGGGGTGATTCTCTGGTCGGGCTGGCTGGCATCGAGCATTACCGAATCCGGGCGGGTGCCCCGCGCGGCGGGCCGCATCGTCGCGGTCGGACTGGCCTTCGCCATCGGCGGCGCCACGCTGCTGTGGGCAGCGGAATGGAGCGTACGAACCGGCATGACGCAGGCCTTTGCCGCCGCCGACGCCGGCCTGCGATCGGTGCGGCTCTTCGGCTCGTTCGGCGCTGAACGGCTCACGAAGGAACCGAGAACGTATGCGCTGGTCATCGACGCGATTCCGAGCGATGACGAGCCGCTGATCCTCGAGCGCCTGACGCAGATGGGCGCCGGGCCGAGCAATCGCGTGATCGTGCGCGGCCTCGATTGCACGCTGGCGACAGCCAAGCGGGCATTCCGAGCAGCGGCCGAGCAGGTCGAGGCCGGCGACCGATTCATCCTCTACATCAACGGTCACGGCGCCCGGCACGGCGCTGGCTCGATCCGCATCGCCGACGGCGAAATCACGAGCCAGAACATCTCGGACTTCCTGGAGTCCCTGCGAACACCCGACCGGCTGGTCGTCATCGACTCCTGCTTCGGCGGCACATTCCTGCGGTCGCTGCAGAGCTGCGACGCCATGGTGCTCGCGGCGACCGACAAGGACAACGTCGCGTTCACGTCCGGCCTGCGGGCGTTCTGGGAAGCCCTCGGCGCCGCGGACGCCGACCGCAACGGCGACGGCAAAGTCACCGTGCCGGAAGCGTTCTGGGGAGCCTACCGGGAAATGCTCGCCGCCGCCGAGGAGAAACGGCAGACGCTCCTGCGGCGGCCAGACAACGACGAGGAAGTCATCAGCATCCTCAGCGACGAGGGCTACGCCACACCGCAGCTCGACACCTTCGGCCGCACGGACGAAGACGTATTCGCGATTGAAACCAGACGCGAACAGTGATAAACCCCCCGTTGCATAGGAAGACACCACCACGAAGGCCACGAAGAGCACGAAGAATGGGATTTGTGACGATCCAGTTCACGCAAAGAAACGGAACCTGGAGCGAGATAGTTGGATTCTTTGGCCCCTCGTCCGATCTCCGGTCTCCTTCGTGTCCTTCGGGCCCTTCGTGGTTATCCTTTTTGCAGCGTTGGGGTAAAGAGGGCAGGCATGCGAGCCTGCCCCACCGGAGTTCTTCTCGCCCGTCGCGGCTGCACCGTCAGCCCGTGCTCATCCTCTCCGCCTTGGCGGCGGCGTCTTCGATGGGGCCAACGTACATGAAGGCCTGCTCCGGCAGGTGGTCCCATTTGCCGTCACAGATCTCCTCGAAACTGCGGATCGTATCTTCCTTACGGGTGTAGTTGCCGGGGGTGTTGGTGAACGTCTCGGCGACGAAGAACGGCTGGCTGAAGAACCGCTCGATCTTGCGTGCCCGCGCGACGACGAGCTTGTCCTCCTCGCTCAGTTCGTCGACGCCGAGGATCGCGATGATGTCCTGCAGGTCGCGATAGTGCTGGAGGATCACCTGTACGCGGCGAGCCACCGCATAGTGACGATCGCCGATGTACTGCGGCTCGAGAATCCGGCTCGACGACGCCAATGGGTCAATGGCCGGGTAGATCCCCTTCTCCGAAATCGACCGTTCGAGCACGATAAACGCGTCGAGGTGGGTGAACGTCGTCGCGGGGGCCGGGTCGGTCAGATCGTCGGCCGGCACGTAAATCGCCTGCACGCTCGTGACCGCCCCATACTTGGTCGAGGTGATCCGCTCCTGCAGCGCGCCCATCTCGGTGCCGAGCGTCGGTTGATAGCCGACCGCCGACGGCATCCGGCCGAGCAGTGCCGAGACCTCCGAGCCGGCCTGCGAGAAACGGAACACATTGTCGATAAAGAGCATCGTGTCGGCGCCGGATTCGTCGCGGAAGAACTCCGCCATCGTCAGCGCGCTGAGCGCCGCACGCAGTCGCGCGCCCGGCGGCTCGTTCATCTGGCCGAAGACCATCGCCGTATGGTCCATGACGGCTTTCTCGACGCCATTTTCGTCTTTGAATTTCGCTTCCTGCATCTCAAGCCAGAGATCGTTGCCCTCTCGTGTCCGCTCGCCAACGCCGGCGAATACGGAATAGCCATGATGCTCCCGCGCGATGCGGGCGATCATCTCCTGGACGACGACGGTCTTGCCCAGACCCGCCCCGCCAAACAGCCCGATCTTGCCGCCGCGGACGAACGGCGCGAGCAGGTCGATGACTTTGATGCCCGTCTCCATCATCTCGCTCTTCGGCATCAGATCGACGAACTCGGGCGGTTCGTGGTGAATCGGGCGACGCTCCTTGGCTGCCACGGGCCCAAGCATGTCGATCGGTTCGCCCACCAGGTTGAACACGCGGCCAAGCGTCT
Organism: Phycisphaerae bacterium; assembly: GCA_016928855.1. Classification (GTDB taxonomy): domain Bacteria; phylum Planctomycetota; class Phycisphaerae; order UBA1845; family PWPN01; genus JAFGKA01. The sequence continues at coordinate 22,301 of JAFGKA010000170.1, read as the reverse complement.
CCATGCCGACCGGAACGCTTACCGGCCCACCGGTATCCAGAATCGCGGACCCACGGACGAGTCCATCCGTCGAACCCAGCGCGACCGCGCGAACACTGCCGCTACCGAGATGCAGGGCAACCTCACACCACAGCGTCTCCTTCGTCGTGGCGCCAAGCACTTTCCGCTCGACATCGATCTTCAAAGCGTTGTAGAGCGCCGGCAGCTTGTCCTCGTCGAATGATGCATCGAGGGTTGAGCCGATGACCTGTGTGACCTTCCCGAAGTTCTTGCCGTTGGTTTCCGCCATGATCCATCCGGTCCTCTGGCTTGGGCGCGGGGGCACGCCGGGGCCCGCCACGAACGACCGCGATTCCGGTATCCTGTCGAACCGCGCCATCGCCGACAGGCACCCATGCCCAGAAACGGGGAATCTACCGCCGCGCGCGACGGCAATCAACACGCCGCCATCCGACATCGCAGGCCATGCGGTGCCTGGCCGACGAGGGGCCGGATGATATCCGTCTGGTTGGGACGTCTGCGGAGACTGTCGTGTCGCCCGCGCCGTCGGGCATCGGTGGCGGGGTACGAGGTCGCTGCCGCCGGCCTTGACGATCCACTCACGGATTGTCTGGATTGGCCGTGGCGAGAGTTTTCAGCGAAGTCGCAGCGGCACCGAACGCCACGGGAAACCAAGCAGTCCGTCAGCAACCGCGGAGGCGGTGACCTGGGCCGGTGGCAATATAGCGGCCGAGGCGGCCAAGACGCTCTTCGAGCGCGGCGCGCGTGGCGGTGAACTCGTCGTGCAGGCACACCTTGGCCGGGTAGATCTCGTAGCATCGACGGTATTCTGCCGGCGTCACATTCGGCATAACCACGTTCGCTCCACACCGCAGACCCGCCGCATAGCCACCCACGCGGTCGATCGTCGCCAGGGCCGTCGTGCTCGGTATGTTCGCATCCGGCCGGACCAGCCGCGCCAACGCCACCACCTTGCACGCCATCGCCGCCGTGTTCGGAACCTGATCCATCGTTGCATCGGCCGCGTCGGCCGCCCCGCCCAACGGCGTCGCCGGATGGGGGACGAACGGCCCGACGCCGATCATGTCCAGATCGAGTTCGGCGAACAGCCGGATGTCGCGCGCAAGGCTCTCGTAGCGCTGACCGGGAATCCCGACCATGACGCCGCTGCCGACCTCGTACCCCAGTGCACGCAACGTACCGAGGATGGCAAAGCGGTCACACGTCCGTCCCGCTCGCGGCGGATGAATCCGGGCATATAGCGCCGCGTCGGACGTCTCGAACCGCAGCAGGTACCGGTCCGCCCCCGCCTCTCGCCAGCCGGCGAGTTCGTCCACCAGCCGCTCGCCGAGGCTGAGCGTCACGGCCAGACCGTACTCGGCCTTGATCGCGCGGATCGCATCCGCAAGCCAGTCGGCCCGGATGCCATCATCCTCGCCGGCCTGCATGACGACCGTGCCGCAGCCGAGGCCGACCGCCTGTTGGGCGCTGGCCATGATTTCCGCGTGGTTCATGCGATAGCGACGCAGCGCCGTATTGCGGGCGTTGATGCCGCAATACGCACAGGTCCGCGCGCAGTGGTTTGAGACCTCGATGAGGCCACGAAGGTGCACGGGATCGCCAACCGTGCGCCGACGGACGGTGTCCGCGGCCTGCCAGAGCGTCGCGAGGCGCGGTTCATCGTCCTCACGAAGCCAGCGCAGGATGCGGGCTTCAGACCACTCGCCCGTCAGCGGACGGTCCGCATCCGTGCCCAACGTGCCAACGGCATCGGCAGCCCTTAGAGGCATTCCGTCACCACCCGATCGCTTGTGCCGTCGCGAGCCAGAGTCGCGGGATCAACGGCGCGAAACGCATCGATCGCGCCCGGGAACGGCTGCAATGCCCGTTCGAGGATGCCGAGGCTCTGTGCAATCGCCAGTCCGTAGTTGGTGATCGGCACGCCGGCCTGCCGGCAGCGCATGATCCGCGTGAGCATCGCGCGGCGGTTCCACATGCACGCGCCGCAATGGATGACAAGCCGATAAGCGGACAGATCGTCCGGGAAGTCGTGGCCCTGGACGGTATCGAACTCCAGCTTGCCGCCGACGTACTGCGTTAGCCAGCGAGGTAGCTTGACGCGGCCAATATCGTCGGCGATCGGATGATGGCTACACGCTTCCGCCACAAGGACGCGATCGCCCGGCTGCAGCCGGTCAATGGCCCGCACGCCCTGCACCTGCGTGATCAGATCCCCCTTGAACCGCGCGAACAGGATCGAGAAGCTCGTCAACCACACATTCGGCGGCGTGTCGGCGGCCACCTTGAGAAACGCCTGGGAATCGGTCACCACAAGCTTCGGCGGCCGGGCCAGATGCTCGAGGGCCGTGCGCAACTCGCGATCCTTCACCACAAGACAACAGGCGTCGTTGTCGAGCAGATCGCGGATGGACTGCACCTGCGGCAGGATCAGCCGGCCTTTGGGCGCCTCCTTGTCGATCGGCACGACCAGCACCGCCAGTTCGCCCGGCGGCACCAGATCACCCAGGATCGCCGGCGCGTTGACGAACTCGGCCGGCGCCCGATCGAGGAATGCCTGACGCAAATCGAGCAGGCCGGTCCCCTGCCGCGCGGAGGTGTGCACCACGGGAACGCCGTCACGGTTCAGCCGTTCAAGCACCTGCGGCTCGGCTGCGCCGGTATCCGCCTTGTTGAACACGACGATGACGGGCGTCTTGCGTGCCGTCAGCTCGGCGAGCATGCCTTCCTCAAAATCGCCCCAGCCGGCCGGCTCGGTCACGAGCACCGCAAGGTCCGTCCGGTCGAGCACCTGCCGTGTCCGCTGGACACGCAACGCCCCGAGCCCGCCGGCGTCGTCGATCCCGGCGGTGTCGATGAACAACACCGGCCCGAGCGGCAGCAGTTCCATCGGCTTCTCGACGGGGTCGGTCGTCGTGCCCGCCGTCGCGGAAACGATGGAGACATCCTGGCGTGTAATGGCATTCAGGAGGCTCGACTTGCCAACGTTGCGGCGGCCGAACAACCCGATATGCAGGCGAAAACCTTTGGGCGTCACGCGGTTCATGGTGCCTCCTTCATCGCCACGGCACTCTCGGTAGTGTTATTCGGTGGCATCCCAAGACGGCAGACAGCCTCGGAGCAGACGAGTTCATCGAACGCGGCGGCCGTCAGAAGCCCCGCGCCGACCACGCAGTCACGAATCGTCCGGCCGGTTTCCGTCGCCTGCTGCGCGAGAGCGGCGGCACGTTCGTAGCCTAGGACCGGCAATAGAGCAGTCACGGTGGCCGTCGCGCCCTCCACGTACCGCCGGCATTGGGCCTCGTTCGCTTCGATTCCGCTGACACAGTAGCGGGCCAGGATGTCGCAGGCGCGCGTCAGTAACTCGATGCTCTCCAACAGACACACCGCCACTAGCGGTAGAAAGGGATTGAGCTCCAGACTGCCCGCCGCACAGGCCGCCGCAATGGTCGCATCGTGCCCCATCACGAGCATCGCCGCCTGGCTGACGGCCTCGGGAATCACGGGGTTGACCTTGCCAGGCATGATGGAGGAGCCCGCCTGCCGCGCCGGAAGCCGGATCTCGGCCAGGCCCGCCTGCGGCCCGGAGGCCATCAGGCGCAGGTCGCCGCACACCTTGAGCAGTGAGGTCGCACAGGCCTTGAGAATGCCGGATACCTCGACGAACACATCCGCGTTCTGCGTCGCGTCGATGAGGTTCTCGGCCCGGGCGAAGCCGATGCCGGTGATGTCGCGCAGCGTGTCTACGACACGGAAGATGTAAGCCCGCGGCGCCGCCAGGCCCGTCCCGATGGCCGTGCCGCCGAGGTTGACCACGCGGAGCCGCTCCTGGCACTTGTACACACGCCACCGATCGCGGCTGAACGGCTCGGCATACGCGCTCATCGTGCGCCCGAGCGTGGTCAACACGGCGTCCTGCATCTGCGTGCGACCGACCTTGACCACATGGGCCAGCCGCTTCTCGGCCTCCTGAAAAGCCTCCTGCAGCGTGACGAGTCGATCCTCGAGCGTACACAGCAATCGCACCGCCGCCAGCTTCAGCGCCGTCGGATAGGTATCGTTGGTGGACTGATGCCGGTTCAGGTCGGCCAGCGGGGACACGCGGGCATAATCGCCGGGCAGGTGCCCGAGCAGCTCCAACGCCCGGTTGGCCAGCACCTCGTTGACGTTCATGTTCGTGCTCGTGCCGGCGCCGCCCTGAAGTCGATCGACCTGCACGTATGGATCGAGCAGACCCTCGGCCATCTCCTCGCACGCCCGCTCGATGGCATCCGCTTTCGCGACATCGTCGGCCCAGGCGCCGAGCGCCCGGTTGGTGCGGGCACACGCGAGCTTGACGATGCCGTAGGCCGCAATCAGCGCCGGATGCACCGGCCGGCCCGCCAGCCGGAAGTGTTCCATCGCCCGCGCCGTATGCACACCATGCAGCGCATCGACCGGAAGGCGCACCTCACCCAGGGCATCGTGTTCGCAGCGATACGCGTAGGTCATGGCGCATTCCTCCGACGCAGCGGCTCACCCGCCCGTGCTCCTGAAGGAACTCGGCTCGCCTTCAGAGTGCCACACCTGGCACAGAACAACGGCCGAATCCCGGAGTGCCCCAAAGGGGCACAGGTCTGTAGCCAGGGGCGTAAGCCCCTGGAACGCAAGTCGCCCGCAACGAGCAGCCCCGAAGGGGCGACAGATTTATGCCACTACCATCCACGCCCGCCCTGGGATCCCAATCAGAAGAACAAATCCCGCTCGTCCGTCTTCCGGATGCGGGCCAACACATCCTGCAGCCGCCGCTTGCCGGTCCCGTCCGGCATGGCGGCCAGTTCGGTTTCGATCAATTGCTCGCCTACCGCTCGCGTCTCGGCGGAGGCGTAATCTGTCAGGAACTCGGTCAGCGTGCTCAGCGCGTTGGGCGTGCAGTACCGCCGGATGAAGCCCGGAATCGCGAACTCCATGAAATGCTCGCCCGTGCGGCCGAGCCGGTAGCAGGCCGTGCAGAAGCTCGGGATGTAACCGTCCTGCAACAGTTCGCGCATCACCTCATCGAGGCTGCGGATATCGCCGAGCTGGAACTGCTCGCGTTCCATGCACTGGGCGTCGCCGGCCTCAGTGTAGCCGCCGATCTCGATTCGACTGCCCGCGTCGATCTGGGACACGCCGAACGCCATGACTTCGCGACGCAGGGCGGCGTCCTCGCGGGCGGTGAGAATCAGACCGGTGTACGGCACCGCCAGGCGCAGGATCGCGATCAGCCGCTTGAATGCGTCGTCGCTGACGCGGTACCGCTCATCCAGCGTAACGCCGGCGGCCGGCCGCAGGCGCGGAAAGCTGATCGTATGCGGCCCGACGCCGTAGCGGGCCTGCAGGTACAGCGCATGCGTCACGAGACCGAGCACCTCGAACCGCCAGTCGTGCAGACCGAACAAGGCGCCGATGCCGACATCGTCGATGCCCGCCTCCATCGCACGGCTGAGCGCATCGAGGCGATGCAGGTAGTCGCCCTTGCGCGTGCCTTCCGGGTGCACGCGTGCGTAGGTCTCGTGGTGGTAGGTCTCCTGGAACACCTGATACGTCCCGATCCCGGCGGCCTTGACGGTTCGATAGCCGTCGTGGTCCAGCGGCGCCGCGTTGATATTCACCCGGCGAATGGAGCCGTGGCCCTCGCGCACGGAATAGACCGTGCGAACGGACTCGGCGATGAACTCGGCGTCGTAGCGGGGATGCTCGCCGAAGACGAGGATCAGCCGCTTGTGGCCGTGGTTTTCGAGCGCCGTCACCTGCTGGCGCAGTTCGTCGGGACGTAGCGTCCGCCGGATCGCGTCGGGGTTGGACCGCTTGAACGCGCAGTAGGCACAGTCGTTGACGCATGCGTTGCCGATGTACAGCGGCGCGAAGAGCACCAGCCGATTGCCATAGACGTCGCGCTTCAGTTGCCGGGCCGCTTCGAAGATCCGCTCGACGGATTCCGGAGCGGTAGCGTTCAACAAGACCGCTGTCTCCTCGACGCTGAGGGCCTGCTTCGCAAGGCTCTTGGCGATGCAATCCTGCACTTGGCGGGCATCGGGCTCCGTCGCCTCCACCAGCGAGGTCAGAGACGCATCGTCAATGAAGTCAACCGCCTTCTCGCTCAGTGTCATCGGTGCCAATGTAGCCATGACTAATCCTCCGCCTCTTCCGGCCGGGTGGCCCATCCCTGCGAAGCAGGAGCGAACCCCCTGTACCTTGCCATCAACCGCCTTCACGGCCGGCGAGACGCCGGCCGCTACATTCTCCAGCCGCCGCCTGCACTACCGGTTCCCGGCGTCCGCTACTTTGCATCCGGCTTCCGGCTTCTGCTCTTGCTCGGCCTCGCGCAGCAGAGACACCGTGAACGTACTGCCGACATCGGGCTCGCTCGTCACCGTCGCGTCGCCGCCGTAGAGCCGGGCGAGCTTCTTGACCGTGGAAAGCCCCAGGCCGCTGCCGAGAATATCGCGCGTCTTGACGTTCTTGATCCGCACGAAGTCCTGAAAAAGCCGCTGAGTCTCAGCCTCGGTCATGCCGATGCCGGTGTCGCTCACTTCGAGCGTGATCCGCCCGGCATCTTCCATGATGCGGACCCGCACGCGGCCGCCGTCGCGGTTGTACTTGACCGCGTTGGAGACCAAATTGTTCAGCATGATGTCCAGCTCGCTGCGGTCGGCGGTCAGGACCAGTGTCTCCGGCGCCTCCAGCACGAGCGCGATGCCGCGGGCATCGGCATCCGGCGCAAGCGTATCGAGCGCATCGCGCGCGGCCTCGACCAGATCGACGGACCGCAGGTCGCGCTGCTTCAGCCCGGACTCGATGCGCGTCAGATCGAGCAGGTCGTAGATGAGTTTGCGCATCGCGCCAGCGCGCAGCAGAGACCGTTCGATCATGCGGCCGACCTGGTCCGCATCCTGCCGCATCCGCGGATCCTTCAGAATCTGCAAATAGCCCTCGATCGCCCCGAGCGGCGCCTTCAGCTCGTGCGCGAGGACGGAGATGAACTGGAACCGCACCTGCCGCTTTTCCTCGGCGAGCCGGCGGGCCTGCTTGGCCAGCATGATCCGGATGGCGGCCTTGCGCACCGTGCTCTTGAGTTCGTCAGGGGTAAACGGCTTGGCGAGGAAATCGTACGCCCCGCGTTTGGTCGCGGTTACGGCCGTCTCGATGGACGCATACGCCGTGATCATGATGACGAGCAGATCGTGCTTGTCTTCAGCCACGGTGTCGAGCACCTGCAGCCCGCTGATGCCCGGCAGCTTGTGATCGAGCAGGAGGATATCCGGCGGGTTGTCGGCCAGGCACGCCAGCGCGGCTTCGCCGGTTTCGGCGTGTTCGATGGCAAACGCCACATCCGTCTCGATGTCGGGCACGTGCACGGTGAAGTGTTCGAGCGCCCGGGTGGCCCCCAGCCGCATGCCGGGCTCGTCGTCGGTGATGAGAATACGCAGTGTATCCATCGCGCTACCCCGTCAGCAGCCGGTCGAGTTCACGCCGGAGCTGTTCGAAACGAATCGGTTTGGCCAGAAACGCATCCGCCTTGATCCAGGATCGCTCCTCGTCGGTCGCCGCATCGAAGGCGAGCCCGGTTTCGCTGACCACCGATGTGATCAGGATGACCGGAATCGTCGGGTCTTTTTTCTTGATGGCGTAACAGACGGTGAAGCCCGCATCCGCGTCCTCCATCATCACATCCACGACCGCCAGATCCGGCCGCCAATCCGCCAGCAGCGCCAGCGCCGCGGCCTTGTTGTCCGCCGTCACCGTACGGAACCCGGCCGCCTCCAACTGCGTCTTCTCCTGCAGCAGGAAGTCGGGGTCATCATCAACCACGAGGACGGTTCTTGTTGTGGACGTCACGGCCTTCATCCTTTGTCTTCTTGCGCCGCCGCGCCGGGTCAATCACCCGCTGCGCGGAAGGGTCACGGTAAAGATCGTGCCGGTCGGCCCCACGGCCGGGTCGGCGTTCGATTTCAGTTGAATATCGCCGCTGTGCATCTTGACGATGCCGTAGGTCACGGACAGACCAAGCCCGGTGCCCTGACCGATCTGCTTGGTCGTGAAGAACGGCTCGAATACCTTCTTGTGCAGCTCCGGCGGGATGCCTGTGCCGGTATCCTCGACCTGGATCTGCACCGTGCGGGCATCACCGCCAAGCGTGATCGTCACGGTGCCGCCGCTCGGCATCGCCGCAAACGCATTGTGGATCAGGTTCGTCAGCACCTGGATAATCTGGTCACGGTCGATCTCAGCCACGGGATCGTCGGCCGCCGTGCACACCCGGATCCTTACGTCAGGCGGCACCGCCAGCGGCCGCAACGCCCGATCGACCAGCTCGCGCAGATCCACCGGATAGCGCACCACCTTGTTTTGCCGAGCGAACTGCAGGAGACCGGCAACGATCTTCTTGCAGCGATCCGCCTGCTCGGCAATCATCGTGAGGTCTTCCCGCATCGCGCCGTTTTCGCTCGCCTCCTCCAGCAGGAGGTGCGCGTACATCAACACGACGCCAAGCGGATTGTTGACCTCATGGGCGATGCCGGCGGCGAGCTGGCCCATGCTCGCCAGCTTTTCGGAATGGACGAGCGCCTCCTGGGCGCTGGCCAGTTGCGCATTGGACGTGGCGAGCTTGGAGATCGTCCGGCGCAGCCACTCGATCGCGTACGGCAGACACATCTCGGCTTCCGCCAACCCCTTGTGGATGGCCACCGCGTGCTCCCGACACGTGTCGTAGCCGCATGCCCCGCAATTCAGCTCGTCCTCGGGCTTCGTCTTGCCGAGCATGGCAAGAATCGCCTCAAGCTCGTGAGCTTCCGGCGCTGCGATGCGCTGGTCCTTGGAGGTATAGCCACGCGTCAGATCCAGATCCGCGAAGCGATCCATGTCCCGCTGCCACTGGCCCGGGTCGATCTCGGCCATCCGGCCGCGCACATACTCGCGCACCTGCCGCCGGCGGTTGAACAGCGGAAGATCATTGTCGATGCCCGCACCCATGATGCACCCATGGCAACACAGCATCTCCAGCAACCGGGCGCCGAGATCGCCGGAGGCGAATTCCTTGACCGCATCGACGACGTGTGCCCGGCCATCCGTGGCGACGATCTCGCCCGTCATCAGGTCTTCGCTCATACCCGCCGCCTGCAACAACCCGCGACCGATCGGAAACAACGCCCCCAAGCCACCATGCGGCGGGTCAAACGCATCCGGCTCGGTCGTCTCCGGCGCAATCCCCCGCTGCGCGAACATGTCCGTCAGCTCGGAGAACGTCAGAACCGCGTCAATCTCGCCGGCCAGCACAGCATCACTGGCCTCGGCCTTCTTGCCGATGCACGGCCCGATGAACACGATGCCCAGGTTTTCGCCATGCAGTGCCCGCAACGCACGCGCCGTCGCGATCATCGGGGACACGATCGGCGCCAGCGCATCGAGGAGATCCGGCTGGTATCGCTCGATGTAACCGACGACAGCCGGACATGTCGTCGCGATGTACCGGTGCCCGTTCGTATTGGCCAGCAGCGTGCGATACTCCCGAGCCACAAGGTCCGCACCAAACGCCACCTCGTTCACCCAATCGAAACCCAGCCGGCGAACCATGCCGACGAGCACCTCGGCGGGAATGCCGACGAACGCCGCGGGAAAGCTGGGCGCCAGGCACGCCACGGTCTTGCGCCCGGAACCCAGCACGGCCTCGGCCTCGTTGACGGTGCGGCGGATCTGCTTGGCCATCTGGGAACAGACCTTTACGCAATTGCCACAGGCGATGCAGCGATCGCCGATCACGGCGGCCTGGCCGTCGACGATCCGAATCGCCTTGGCCGGACATTCGCGCACGCACGTGTAGCAGACACGGCAGCGTTCCTGGATGGTGGTGATGAACGCGGTGTTCATCGCAATCCTCCCACTGGACCTAAATCAGCACCTCGCGCGGGGCGTAGTGCGTGTGCAACAAATGATGGCTCTTTTCACCCAGCGGCTCGCCGAGAAACTCTTCATACAGCCGTCGCACGGCCTGATTGTCGTGGGACGTGCGAACGGCTTCGGTATCATCAATCGCATAGAGACGCTGCATCCGCGCCCGCACCGCATCGATGTCGGCCGCGATCGGCTGGCCGCCGCCGGACACACAGCCCTGCGGACAGGTCATGATCTCGATGAAGTGCAGATCGCTGCGGCCGGCGCGAAGCTGATCGAGCAACACCCGCGCCCCCGCCAGTCCAGCGGCCACGGCGACACCAACGGTCATGCCGTCCACGTCGATCTTCGCTTCCTTGAGACCCTTGATCCCGCGGACGGCCTCCACTTTCAGGTTGCCCATCTCCCGCCCGGTCAGCAGGAAGTGCGCCGTCCGCACCGCGGCCTCCATCACGCCGCCAGTGGCACCGAAGAGCTTGCCGGCGGTCGTGCGCTCGCCGAACGGCGTATCGGCGGTGTCGGGCTCGAGCGTGCGCAGGTCCAGGCCGCGCATCCGGATCATGCGCGCCAACTCGCGCGTCGTCAGCACCGCATCGATGTCCGCCCGGCCATGCTGGCCCATCTCGGGGCGCCTGGCCTCAAACTTCTTCGCCGTACACGGCATGATGCTGACCACGAAGATCTTCGCCGGGTCGATCCCCTCGCGCTCGGCGAAGTAGGTCTTGATCACCGCGCCGAGCATCTGTTGCGGGCTCTTGCACGTGGACAGGTGCCCGAGCAGGTCGGGGTAGAACGTCTCGATGAACTTCACCCAGCCCGGGGAACAGCTCGTCATCATCGGCAGCACCCCGCCGGTCCGAACCCGATGCACCAGCTCGGAGGCCTCCTCCATGATCGTGAGGTCCGCGCTGAAGCCCGTATCGAATACGCGGTCGAAGCCCAGCCGCCGCAGCGCGGTCGTCATCACGCCGGCGACGTCCGTACCCGCCGCGATCCCGAAGGCCTCCCCCAGCGTCACGGAGATGCTCGGCGCGTGCTGCACGACGACGAAACGGTCCGGATCCTCCAGTGCGTCCATGACATCCTTGATGTGGCTCTGCTCCCGCAGGGCGCCGGTCGGACACACGGTGATGCACTGCCCGCAATAGACACAACTGGATACGTTCAGCCCCTCGTCAAACGCCGTGCCGATCCGCGTACGGGAGCCACGACCGATGAAGTCGATCGCGGAAACACCCTGAATCTCCTCGCACATCCGCACGCACTTGCCGCAGAGGATGCACTTGGCCGGGTCGCGCACGATCGCCGGGCTGGACAGATCCAGCCGGCACGGCGTCTTCTCGCCGCTGTAGCGCCGACGGCGAACGCCCAGTGTTTCGGCCAGGCTCTGCAGTTCGCAATCACCGTTTCGGACGCAATAGAGGCAATCGTCCGGGTGATTCGCCAGTAACAGCTCGATGATCGTCTTGCGGGCACGCACCGCGCGAGCGGAATGCGTCTGCACCTTCATCCCCTCGCGCACGGGCAACGCGCAGCTCGGCTGCAAGCCCGGAGCCCCCTCGACCTCGACCACACACATCCGACAGGCCCCGCTCGGCAGCAGGTCCTTCATATGGCATAACGTGGGCACCTTGATGCCCGCGCGTTTCAGGGCGTCCAGGAGCATCTCGCCCGGTTCGGCCTGCACACAACGGTTGTTGACGTCAATCGTGATCATCGCTTGCCTCAACGCCGGCCGCAGCCGCCGCTTACTCCTTGATTACCGCCCCGGCGCGGCAGACCGTCAGACAGCTTCCGCAGCCGATACACTTCTCGTTAATGATGTGGTGCGGACTCTTGCGCGTACCGACGATCGCATCCGCCGGACACTTCCGCACGCACAGGCCACACCCGATGCACGTTTCCGGATCGATACGGTATGTCACCAGCTCCGGGCAAACGCCGGCCGGACACCGCCGCTCGTAAATGTGCGCCTCGTATTCATCCCGGAACCACCGCAGCGTGCTGAGCACCGGGTTCGGCGCGGTCTGCCCCAGCCCGCACAGGCTCGTATCCCGGATCACCTGCGCCAGCCGCGGCAGGCCCATGATGCTCTGGAAACGCTCGAGCGCGTCGAAAGCTTTCTCATGCCGACGGCCGCGCGTGATGCGATCCAGCGCATCCAGCATGCGCCGCGTGCCCTCACGGCACGGAATGCACTTGCCACAACTCTCCCGCTGAATGAAGTCCATGAAGAAGCGGGCAACATCCACCATGCAGGTGTCTTCGTCCATCACGACGAGCCCGCCGGAACCCATCATCGCTCCGACGGTCTTCAAGGACTCGTAATCGACGTCGATGTCGAGATGCTGCTCCGGAATGCACCCGCCGGATGGACCACCGATCTGCACCGCCTTGTACCGTTTGCCGTTCGGGATGCCGCCGCCAATGTCAAAGACAATCTTGCGCACCGTCGTACCCATCTCGACCTCGACAAGACCGGTCCGGGTGATCTTGCCGGACAAGGCGAACACCTTCGTGCCCTTGCTCGTCGCCGTGCCCATCCGGGCGAAGGCTTCGGCCCCCATGCCCAGCACCGCGGGCAGATTCGCCAGCGTCTCGACGTTGTTGATGATTGTCGGCCGATCGAACAGACCACGAACGGCCGGAAAAGGGGGACGCGGGCGCGGCATGCCACGTTTTCCCTCGATGCTGTGGATCAAAGCGGTCTCTTCGCCACATACAAACGCGCCCGCCCCCATTTTGATCACGATGTCCAGATCGAAGCCGCAGCCCAGGATATCGTGACCGACCAAACCAACCTGTTTCGCCTGCGCGATCGCCTCGGTGAGTCGCGCGATGGCCAGCGGATACTCCGCCCGGAGATAGACGTAGGCCTTGCTCGCTCCGATCGCGTACGCCGCGATCACCATCCCCTCGAGCAGCCGGTGCGGGTCGCCCTCGATCACCGCCCGGTCCATGAACGCGCCAGGGTCGCCCTCGTCCGCGTTGCAGATGAGGTACTTCTGTTCGTCCGCCGCCTGCCGCGCGAACTTCCACTTCCGCCCCGTCGGAAAGCCACCACCACCGCGCCCACGCAGCCCGCTGGCTTCGACGAGATCGCAGACCTCGTCCGGCGTCTGTTGCGCCAGCATCTGCGCCAGCGCCCGATACCCACCATGCGCGATGTATTCGTCGATCCGGCTCGGATCGATCCGGCCGCAGTTGGCCAACACGCACCGATGCTGCGGCGCGAAGAACGGATGCTCATCCACAAACGGAACATCCGGCCACGCCGTCAACTCGGAATGCCGGTGCTGCCCCATCACCGCCGCATCGGGAACCTGTCCCTTCAGCACGGCGTCCAGCAGTACGCCGACGCTATCGGCGGTCACCTTCTCGAACGCCATGCGCGTCCGACCGGGCAACTGAACCTCGACGATCGGCTCGGCGGAACACAGGCCGATGCAGCCGACCTCGACCACGTCCGCCTCGATCTTGCCGACCTCCAGATACTTCGCGATCGCCTCGGCCGTCTGCCGGGCGCCGGCGCCGAGACCGCACGTACCCGTGCCGATCAGAATCGCCGGCCGCGTCACACGATCGCGCCGCAACTGCGCCAACCGCACCGCGACATCGGCCGGAGCGGTTGCGGCATGCAGCACCCACTGCAGTACGTCCGGACACGCCAATGCGGCCACGGCGCCTCGCTTGCCATTGTCCTCATGCGGCTTCGTCATCGGCCTGTGCCCTCTTGCGATAGGTGCCAATCAACTTCTCGACTTTCGCGGTGGTAACGCCTGCGTGGAACTCGCCGTTGACACTGATCACCGGTGCCAGCCCACACGCGCCAATGCACGCGACGACCTCAAGGCTGAACAGCCCGTCGCGCGTCGTCTGCCCCGGCGCGATCTTCAGTTCGCGCTGGACCGTCGCCAGCACGGCCGCCGACCCCTTCACATGGCACGCCGTCCCGCGGCAGACCTGAATGTGGAATCGGCCCTGCGGCTGAAACCGAAACTGGTTGTAGAACGTGGCGACGCCGTAGATCTTGCTCGCCGGCAGACGCAGATGCTCGCCGATGCAAACCACGGCCTCGCGTGACAGATAGCCCTGCTGCTGCTGCACACGCTGCAGGATCGGAATCAGACTGTCGCGGCCTGCGTCGCGGTACTCATCGAGTATGGGCCGTATCTCACTGGCGATGGCAATCACCGCTCACCTCACTTCATCCCCGCGAAGGGAACATGGCTCGTTCCAGAAACCCCCGACCGACGGCGGGCGTCCAGGTCGGCCGAGACCATCTCAAGGCCAGCCCGGACTTCGTACTATTTTTCACAAGCAACCGCCGTGCCGGTCCGCGAGTAATGCGGAGCGAACACGAAATACCATCGCCGGATTACAGTATCACGCCATTTCGGCCACCCATGGTCGATTTTCTACCCAATCCGGGGCTGATTTCTGCGTCGGCGCGCGATTTCGGCATGGCGGAACCGTATGAAGAACGAATACACTGTATAGGAAGACGCGACCCTTCCGGCCGTCGATGTGGATGTGTCGCTCTACTAGGCAAGGTGCTAATCGACGGCCGCGAGCAGTGTAGTCCGCGGCTATACAGTGCCGACCACGGCGGGAGCCGATCGTACAATGACCATTCGCCTCAAGCTGACGATGGCCTCCGTCGCGGCGATCCTCGTCGCGAACACCATCCTTTCTCTCGCAACGGTGTATTACGTCGCGGGGGTCTGGCGCCAGGAGGTGCAGACTCGCCTGCGGCTCGACCTTCGCTCGGCGCGGACGGTCTATGACAACCGCATCGCCGGCATCGAGCGATTCTTGACCGCGGCCGCGCTGCACCGGGTGTTCCTCTCCGGCTCGGCCGAGAACGATGGCGACGAGGCCGGGGCCCGGCTTCGCACGCTGCACGAGGCCGGCGGCATGGACATGGTCGCATGGCTCGATGCACGCGGACGAGTGGTCTTTCGCGCGCACAACCCGGCGGCGCACGGCGACGACCTGTCGGACAATCCGATTGTGGCCGCCGCGGTGCGCGAGCGGATGCCGGCACGCGGCACGTTGATCCTCTCGCCTGAGGAACTCACCCGCGAAGGCGAAGCCCTGGCCGAGCGCGCCCGGTTTGCACTGCTCGAAACGCCCGCCGCCAAGCCAACCGAGGACCGCGTTCGCGCCGAGGGCATGGTGATGGCCGTGGCCGTTCCTGCGTTCGACCGCGAGGGGAATCTGGCCGGGCTGCTGTATGGCAGCGATTTGCTCAACCGTCGCTACGAAATTGTCGACGCGATTCGTGACGAAGTCTTCGCCCACGACGTCTACGGCGGCGAAACGATCGGCACGGTCACCCTCTTTCAGGGCGACCTTCGCATCTCGACCAACGTGAGACGTACGGACGGCGAGCGCGCCGTTGGCACGCGACTGAGCAGCCGGGTGCATGACGCCGTGCTGACCGGCGGCGAGGTGTTCGCCGACCGGGCGTTTGTCGTCAACGACTGGTACATCACGGCGTACGAGCCGATCCGCGACCCGGCCGGGCAGGTCATCGGGGCCCTTTATGTCGGCCTTCTGGAGGCACCGTTCGCGCATCGCCGGGCCGTGATCGTCGGCGCGTTTCTCGGCATCGTCGGGGCGGCGACGCTGGTAAGTCTCGTCCTCCTGTTCTTCGTGGCCAAGCACGTGCTGCAGCCGATGGGACGCATCGCGTCCATGTGCCGGCGGGTCATTGGCGGGGACCTGACGGCGCGCGTCGGGATCCGGCCGCCGGGCGAGATGGGTGAACTCTGCGCCGCGATCGACGCGATGGGCCAGGCCGTGGCCGAACGCGAGGCGCAGCTCAAGCAGGCCACGCGCGAGCAGATCGGGCGCAGCGAACAGTTGGCCGCCATCGGCCGGCTCGCCGCCGGAATCGCACACGAGATCAACAACCCGCTGACCGGCGTGCTGACATTCGCGCACCTGCTGCGTGAGAAGGAAAACATCGACCCGCAGGACCGGCAGGACCTCGACCTGATCGTCAACGAAACGACACGAGTCCGTGAGATCGTGCGGGGCCTGCTCGACTTCGCGCGGGAGCGGCCGGTCGAGCGGGAATGGCTGAACATCAACGAGGTCGTTCGGCAGACCATGCGGCTGGTGCGAAGCCAGAAACAGTTCCAGCAGATCGTCGTGGAGGAACGGCTCGCGGACGGCCTGCCGTGGATCAGCGCGGACAGGAACCAGATTCAGCAGGTGCTGTTGAACCTGTCGCTCAACGCGTGCGAAGCGATGAGCGGCGGCGGCACGCTGACCGTCGCCACGTCGGCCGGCGATCGCACCGTGATCATCACTGTCTCGGATACCGGCAGCGGCATCAAGCCCGAACACCTCGGGCAGATCTATGAGCCGTTCTTTACCACCAAACCCGTCGGCACGGGCACGGGCCTGGGCCTGAGCGTGAGCTACGGCATCGTTGAGCACCATGGCGGCCACCTCGAAGTGGAAAGTGAGGACGGACGCGGCGCCACGTTCCGGATCATCCTGCCGGCCACGGACGACGGAGGTACACGGACGACGGAGGACACATCAAAGCCATGATGAACGACAATCACGAACGGCAGGCGGCGGGCAAGCGGGTGTTGGTCATTGATGATGAACGCGTCGTCGGACTCGGGTGCCGGCGTTGCCTGGTGTCCGAGGGCTACGCCGTCGATGTGCACGAGGAGCCCCTGCGTGGTGTCGAGGCGGCGCTGGCCGGCGACTACGACGTCATACTGGTCGATCTGATGATGCCCGGCCTGGACGGGCTCGAGGTCATCCGCCGGATCAAGCGCGCGGGCGTGGCGTCCGAACTCGTGATGATTACTGGGCACTCGACGGTCGAGTCGGCGGTGGCGGCGATGAAGCTCGGCGCCAGCGACTACCTCAGCAAGCCGTTCACGCCCGACGAGCTGCGCATGACGCTGCAGAAGGTGACGGAGCGGTCGGCCCTGATCCGCGAGAACGCCGCGCTACGACAGGAACTCGAGGTGCATCGTGGCTTTGAGGGCATCCTCGGCGAGAGTCGGGCGATGGAACGGGTTTTTGCGCTGATTCGCCGGGTGGCCCCGACCGACGGCACGGTCCTGTGCACCGGCGAAAGCGGCACGGGCAAGGAGATGGTCGTGCGGGCGATCCATCGGCTCAGTCGGCGCAACGATCATCCGCTGCTCGCGTGTGATTGCAGCGCTCTGGTGCCGACGCTGCTCGAAAGCGAACTGTTCGGCCACGTGCGCGGCGCCTTTTCCGGCGCCATCGCAAACAAAGAGGGGCTCTTCACAGTGGCCAACCGGGGCACGCTCTTTCTCGACGAAGTCTCCAACCTGAGCCTGGAGACGCAGGGCAAGCTCCTGCGTGTCCTCGAGACCCGCCGCGTCCGGAAGGTGGGCGATACCACCGAGCACGACGTCGACATCCGACTCATCACGGCGTCGAACCGGGATCTGATCGAGATGGTACGCGAGGGCACGTTCCGCGAGGATCTCTATTACCGGCTCAACGTCGTACCGATTGATCTGCCGCCGCTGCGCGAGCGCAACGGCGATATTCCGCTGCTGGCGATGGCGTTTCTGGAACGGTTCGGCCGCCGCAACGACGTCAAGGCCCGCGCGTTCACGCCGGAAGCGATGGGCATGATGGAGAGCTATCGCTGGCCGGGCAACGTGCGCGAGCTACGGAACATCGTCGAGCGGATAGCGATTCTGTGCGACGCCGAGCGGATCGAACCGCGTCACCTGCCGCCGGAGATCCGCGAGTGCCCGCCACGAAGCACGGCCTCGACGCTGCCAACGGACTGGGCGGCGTTCAAGGCGTTCAAAAACCAGGTCCGCGACGCCGCGGTCGAGGAAATTGAACGCCGCTTCGTCGCCGAAGCCCTCCACCGCGCCAACGGCAACGTCAGCAAGGCCGCCGAACAGGTCGGCATGCAACGAACGAACTTCCACGCCCTCATGCGCCGCTACGGCATCACGACGGAGTCGAACGGGTAGCGAGGCCCCGCCACTCCGTGCCACAACTGGGACCCGCTCAAGGACCCGCATCTACCCTGCTCTCTGGGGTCTGGCGCCGGCATTTTCACCCCCGCGGCCGTCGCCAACCACGTTGGGGTGCGCTATGCCGATGAGGATCACGAGGGTGCTCTTTCATGGAGACGACTACACCGAACGCACGGGAACACAACGAACGCACACCGAGGCAGCAGTCGAAAGCCAGAGGTCGACACACGTGTGTCCCTGCGGACACGGCGGTGGCGCACGGGGAGACGCTCTTGCCGGCGAGACACCAGACTACGGACAGGCCGGTGGCCGATTCGGGCCGTTGAAACACGGCGAAAACACGCCGAAGTCGGCCAGGTCCACGTCGCCGTCGCCGTCAGAATCGGCATCGGCTGCGCAGGACGGTGTCGGCGGGCGGTTCGGGCCGTTGAAACACGCCGCAAACGCGCCGAAGTCGGCCAAGTCGACGTCACCGTCGCAATCGAAATCCGCCATCGGCGGCAGTGCCTCATCCACCACCTCGCCATCGCCGTACAGGCCAGGAGCCACCTGCACACCGTTGACATACAGATGCAGACCGTTCAGGTTGAGTGTCGCACCGACGCCGAGCGTCAAGGCGCCGGTATAAAGGACTTCTGAACCGCTGGTGCGATTCCCGTTATCCTTCGCGTCGATCAGCGCCACGGCGGCGTTCTCGCCGAGTTCCAGATGCGGCAGCCCGAAGTTCGCTGGGCCGAACAGCCCCGGCCCCAGATCCTGACCACCCACCTCCAGGGTCGTCCACGGCACCACTCCGCAGCCCTGCGTCGCATCGCCGACCATCACAAGTCTTGTGCCGGGGGCCCACTGCCAGCGCAACTCCTCGGCCATCGTGAACGACACGTTGCCGGAAACAACCACCATGCCTCCCTCTATCCGCAGGAACGCCAATGGTGCAAGAATCAGATTGGCCACACGCAGCTCGCTGGCATTCTGAAGCTTCAGGAGACTGTTGTCCTTCACGTGTGCATCGCCGGTCGTTGTCACGACCGCAGGACCACTCTCGCCGAGGCGGATCTCGCCGCCATCCGCAATCCAATCGCCGCTGCCGCTGACGTCGGTGTCCACACGCAGAATGCCGCCCGAACTCGCTTTGCATACACCGTCGTTGACCTTCGATTCGCTGCTTAGATAGAGCGTTCCGCCGACGGCGTCGACGGTTCCACCGTTCGTCATAGCCACAGAGATCCAACCGTTTCCGGAGACCGTGTTATCCGCGTTGACAAGCCGGTCCCACGGATTCAGGCCGACGACGTTACCGTTAATGAGTGCCAAGCCCCCGCCGCCCGAAACCGTCACGTCTCCGCCGTCGATCACGAGATCCCAGCCCGATACAACTTCAATCCTGCCTTCGTTGTTGTACGTACCGGACGGCTTGAACGTGAGGCGGCCGCCACCAACCACCACCGTTGCGCCGGCGGCATTCTGAAGCGTACCATCCAAGACGTTCGTAGTCGCGGACGTCACGCGTACGGTCCCGCCGGCCGCATTGGTCAACAGCGCCCAGGTCACCATCGCGTTCTGCAACTTGAGTTCACCGCCGTTCGTCACCTCGACCTGCCCGCCGAGGTACGTGCCGTCGAGCACGACCGTTCCCGCTTCCGCCCGAATGACGCCGTCGACCATGCCCTCAAAATTGATCCAGTCGCCGCCCAATTCGAGCGTGGCGCCGCCGGTCGCCTGCAACACGCCACTATTAAACGACGGCGTGTCTCTGTACACGCGCATGGCCAGCGTTCTTGTCCCATTGGCCTCGATCACGCCCCGATTGACCACCTTGAACTGGTCGTCACCGATTCTCCCGGCGCCGCGGATCGTATTGTCTTCGTTGATCAGCCGATCGTCGGTCTCACCGACAATCCTGTTGTTCTCCTGATCGGACAGCTCGATGAGGCCACCGCCCGTCAACCGCGCCTCGCCGTTGAGCCGCAGATCCGTGTTGTTCCCCGTCGAGTGCAGGAAGATCGTCCCGCTGTTGGCCACCGTGCTGTCGTTCAGATAGAGTGTCGCGTAGTTTTCGACTTCGACGTACCCGGTGTTCGCCACCTGTGTGAACGTCGACGTGCCGTGGACAGACACCAGCCCGGTCCCGGCCGTCGTAACCGTTCCCCGATAGACGCTTGCGGTCGCGAGTTTGACGATCGAGCCATCGAGCGCCTGGATCGTCCCATCCGTGTTGTCGATCGTGTGTTCCAGGTGCAGCGTCGCGCCGTTGCGGGCCTGCAATACGCCGCTGTTGCGCACGCCGAGCGGGCCCGGTTGGACCCACAGTTCCTTATCCGCCACGTTTGCATCAATGAGTCCTGCGTTGGTTATCTTGAGATTCCCCGTTCCCACGTTGCCAAAGCCTTCAATCGCATGCTCACCGTTCGCCAATGGAATGTTCGCCCCACCACCAACCCAACTCGCGTTACCGGAAAGGCGCAACACGCCGCCGCCGGTCAGAAGCACCGGCGCACTGCCGACAGAAAGCCCTGCGCTGCCGCCCTGCGACTCGAGCAAGACCGTCCCGGAGTTCGTGAGCGTGCCGACAACAGTCATCGTCGTGCCGTCGGGAACAGTGAGCCGCCCGGCATTGGCAATGTCCTTCAGCATGGACGTGGATCGGGACCGGATCGTGCCTGTGCCGGCCGTGGTGAACGTCCCGCCCGTAATCGTCGGCCCTTCAAGCTCGACCGTCGAACCGTCCAGTGCCTGAATCGTCCCGCCACCGTTGTCAATCGTACCCGATAGTATCAAGCCGCCACCGCCACTGGCTTGCATGGTGCCAGCATTCTCCGCACCAGACGCGTTGGGCTGCACGCGCAATTCCTGCTCGGCCACATTCGCATCGATCGTCCCGCCGTTCCTGATCGCCATGCTCGCATCACCAACACGCCCTGCGCCGGCGATCGTATTGTCCTCATTGATAAGCCGATCAGTGGCCGTTGCGCCGCGAATCGACGCCTGATTCTCAAGCGTGACTGTCCCGCCGCCGGCCAACACAACGTCGCCGCCCTGTACCTGCAGGTAGGTGTCACTTTGGTGTAACGTTAGAGCACCCTCGTTGGTGAAGGATTCCTCCAGCCTCAGATGCGCGGCGTTCGGCAGGTCGATGTCGCCAGCGCTGGTGACGTCCTTGAACGTAACCTCCGCCTCCACCCGGATCTGCCCTGAGCCAGCAGTCGTCACGAGGCCGCCTTCGAGCATCGCACTGCCCGCTAACGTGACCATACCGCCATCCGCCAGAATCGTCCCGGCCGTCTCGCCGTTGTAGTTCTGCCAGGGACCACCGATGCGGAGCAGGCCGCCGTCTGTAGCCTGCAACGTCCCCGCGTTCGTGCCACCGTCCGATCCGGGCGACAATTCGAGCCATTCACCCAATACATTCGCGTCGATCACACCCCGGTTTATCAGTGAAAGGTTCGGGCTGCCAATAGTCCCCCGGCCCTCGATGGTGTTGTCGAGATTGACCAGGCGCGCGAGTGCCGCGTCAGCGATGATATTCCCTTCAACAAGTTGTACCGTTCCGCTGCCATCAAGCACCATGGGCAGCCCGACAATCCGCAACATGGCCGCGTGGCCCGGCTCGCCCACGCGAAGCGTACCGCTATTCGTGATCGCTGAATCCAGCCTCATCGCGCCGTCAGAAAGACGGAGGGCCCCGGCGTTCTCCACGCTCCGCAGCGACGACGTGGCCCCACCGAAGACCGACACAATGCCGGTGCCGGTCGTGGTCAGCACACCGCCCTCCATGTTCACCGCATCGAGTTCGACCGTTGCATCATCCGCCCGGATCACGCCGTCGGTTGTGGCCTCGTAGTTGTCCCATTCGCCACTCAGCCTGAGCGTGCCGCTGCTAGCCTGGATCGTCCCACTGTTGACCCCGCCGGCTGCACTGGGACGCAACGTGAGCACCTGACTACCGTTTGCGTGGATCGTCCCACGATTGATGAGGCCGATCTGACCCATCCCGATCGAGCCACCGCCAACGATCGTGTTGTCCTCGTTGATCAGGCGCACTGTCAGCGGGCCACCTCCGATGCGATTGTGTTCGGTGTCGGTCAGCGAAAGCGTTCCACCGCCAACCAGACGCACGTCGCCGTCAACCACCATCAGATACGTGTCGCTCCCGTCAGACTGCATGGCGATCGTTCCGGAGTTCGTGATCGTTCCCGAAAGCCGGAGTCTTTGCGAGCTTTCCACCTCGAGCAGGCCACTCTGCTGGATATCGCGCAGCGTCGTAAGCTCGGCTACGCGAATCGCGCCGGTGCCGGCCGTAGTGAACGTACCGTACTGAATGTCACTATTGCGCAGCTCGACGCGCGAACCATCAAGCGCCTCGATCGT
>JAFGKA010000169.1 GCA_016928855.1 Phycisphaerae bacterium | reverse complement strand
ATTGCCGAGCAGACGATCTTTCCGGAAATCGACCCGGACAAGGTCGAGTATCAGCAAGGCATGAACGTGACGATTGTAACGTCGGCGAAGAACGACCGGGAGGCACGAGCGCTCCTGCGGCTGCTGGGCGTTCCGTTCCAGACTGAAGAGTAACCTCCGAGTTCTTGCGAGACTGTACGCATGGCAACAAAAGCGTGGATTCACAAGGCGAACCAGAAGCCGAAATTTAAGTCGCGTGTTGTGCGGCGGTGCCAGATCTGCGGTCGAAGCCGCGCGGTGTACCGCAAGTTCAGAATTTGCCGAATCTGTTTCCGCACCCTGGCGAATGCGGGCAAGATTCCCGGTGTCAAGAAGGCGAGTTGGTAGGATTCGCCGCCGAGAGGATGCAAAACGATGTGGAGTGATCCAGTCGCTGATATGCTGACGCGAATCCGTAACGGGGTCCGTGTGCGGGCGCGCGAGGTCAAGATGCCTTCGTCGAAGCTGAAGGTGGGGATTGCCGGCGTGCTCAAGGACGAGGGCTACATTGTGGGCTTCGACGTGATCGCGGATGACAAGCAGGGCATCCTGCGCATCCAGTTGAAGTATGGCCCGGAAGGCGAGGAGCTGATCCGGAGGATCGATCGCGTGTCGAAGCCGGGCTGCCGCCGGTACTGTGGCGCGGAGGCCATGCCCAAGGTGCTTGACGGGTTGGGGATTGCCATCGTGTCGACGAGCCAGGGCGTGAAGAGTGATCGCCAGTGCCGTGCCGAGCGGGTCGGTGGCGAACTGTTGTGTACGGTCTACTAGGCCACTAGGACGCTGGACTATGTCGCGGATAGGCAAAAAACCGATTTCCGTTCCGAATGGCGTCAAGGTTGCGCTGCGCGATCACGAAGTGAGCGTGGCGGGTCCCAAGGGCAGCCTTGCGTGGGATTATCCCGACGGCATTACGGTGGAGTACGACGCAGGGGCTTCCGTGATCCAGGTCACGCGCGCGACCGACGCGAAGCGTGACCGCGCGATGCACGGCCTGACACGGGCGCTGATCAACAACATGGTGATCGGGGTCAGTCAGGGGTTCGAGCGCCGGCTCGAGATTTACGGTACCGGGTACTCGTGCAAGCTGCAGGGCAGCCAGTTGTATCTCAACATCGGGTACATGGGGCGCGGTCTGAATGCTCCGGCTCAGTTCGTGATTGATGTGCCGAAGGGCCTCGTGGTCGAGGTCGAGGTGCCGGCGGCGCGTGGCGATTCGGAGCCGGCCAAGCTGGTGGTTCGCGGTCCCGACAAACAGCAAGTGGGCGAGTTTTCCGCCGAGCTGCGAGGGCTGCGGCCGCCGGAGCCGTATCAGGGCAAGGGTGTCCGGTATGCCGGCGAGCATGTGCGGCGCAAACAGGGCAAGGCGTTCGGCAGTGGTGGTGCCTGATCGGGGCGCCCCTCGATGGTTGCGGTGAAGGACAGACGATGAAACGGTTGAAGATCAAAGCGATACGGCGAACCCGGCGCAAGCACCGCGTTCGCAAGAGTGTCTTCGGCACGCCGGAGCGGCCGCGGCTGACGGTGATGCGCAGCCTGCAGCATATTTCCGTGCAGGTCATCGACGACCTTTCCGGTCGGACGCTGGTGCAGGCGAGCACCCACAACAAGGATTTGCGCGCCACGATCGGCTACGGCGGGAATCAGGCGGCGGCGGCCAAGCTGGGTGCCGAACTGGCGCAGCGGGCGAAAGCCAAGGGCATCGAGCGCGTGGCTTTCGATCGGAACGGGTATCGATACCACGGTCGCGTCAAGGCGTTCGCCGACGCGGCGCGGGAAGGCGGGCTTTCGTTCTAGCGGGGACGTGAGGCGGGACTTGGCCGCGCGTGCGGAGGTCTCGAAGACGCGTCAACCGAATCAGTGGCAGGCCGGATGGGCTGCGAGGCAGGCATGGGCAAACAACAACACGGTGGACAGCAGGGACGAGGACCTGGTCAGGGTTTCGGTCAGGGACCGGGTCAGGGACCGGGTCAGGACCGCGGGCAGGGTCGGCGGCAGGGCGGCGGACGACAGGCCGCCCGGCGCTCCGAGGATGACAGCGGCTTCGAAGAGGTAGTCGTCAAGATCTACCGCTGTTCCACGGTC
The DNA here is from genome assembly GCA_016928855.1 of Phycisphaerae bacterium. Lineage (GTDB taxonomy): Bacteria > Planctomycetota > Phycisphaerae > UBA1845 > PWPN01 > JAFGKA01. The sequence continues at coordinate 2,338 of JAFGKA010000169.1, read as the reverse complement.
GTGCGCGGCGGGCGACGGTTCAGTTTTGCGGCGCTCGTGGTCGTCGGCGATCGGAAGGGGCAAGTCGGTGTCGGGTACGGCAAGGCCCGCGAAGTGCCCCTGGCCGTCGAGAAGGCGATCAAGGCGGCGCGCAAGAACGTTTCGCGCGTCCGGCTCCATGGCACGACGATTCCTCACCGGGTCATCGGTCGGTTCGGGGCAAGCCGTGTGGCGCTCCTGCCGGCGGGCGAGGGCACGGGTGTCATCGCCAGCGCGAGCGTTCGTCCGGTGCTGGAGTTGGCAGGCGTCAAGAACGTGTTGACCAAGAGTCTCGGCTCGACCGCCCCGAAGAATCTGGTGAAGGCAACGATGGCGGGTTTGGTGGAGTTGCGGGACGCCGAGACGGTTCAGCGCCTGCGAGGCGTGTCCCTTGGGGCTTGAACGAGAGTGCGGTGAATGATGGATATTGCAGCAGTCACGAAACTGGCGGGCCGGAACAAACGCCGCAAGCGCGTCGGTCGAGGCACGGGTAGCGGACATGGCAAGACGTGTGGTCGCGGCCACAAGGGCTGCGGTGCCCGCGCCGGTGGCGGAACGCGCCCCCTGACCGAGGGCGGTCAGATGCCGTTGTTCCGCCGGCTGCCGAAGCGTGGGTTCAACAACGCGAACTTCCGCACGGACGTCTCCGTCGTCAACGTCGGCCAGCTCAGCGAACGCTTCGATGATGGGGCGCATGTGACGAAAGTGTTGCTCAAGCAGGCCGGCCTGATTCGGGATGCCGGCAGCGTCGTCAAGGTGCTTGGTGACGGCGAACTGGGCAAGAAGCTGAACGTGGAAGCGGATCGGTTCAGCAAGTCCGCCCAGGAGAAGATCGTGGCTGCTGGTGGGACGGCTACCCTGATTTCGAAGTGACCGTGCGATAGGACGTGCCATGTTCGGAACCCTGCGCAACGTATTCAAGATCCCGGACCTTCGGAACAAGATTCTGTTCACGGTCCTGTTGTTGGCGCTGTACCGCATCGGATTCCACGTGCCGTTGGCGGGCGTGGACCAGGGCAAGATGGCCCATGCGGCGGAGCAGTCGAAGGGGACGGGTTTCGGGCAGTTGGCCGAGTATTTCGCACTCTTTACCGGCGGCGATCTTCAGCAGAGCACGATCTTCGGGCTCGGCATCATGCCGTATATCTCGGCGAGCATTATCTTCCAGTTGCTCGGGACGGTCGTGCCGGCGCTCGAGAAGCTCCAGAAGGAGGGCGACACCGGTCGCAAGAAGATCCAGGAGTACACCCGGTATGCCACGGTGGGCCTGTGTCTGATCCAGGCGACGTTCTGGGTCAATTACATGAGGCAGCAGCAACTGGTGCTCGAGGATTATCAGAACAGTTGGACGTTCGTGATCATGGGGATGCTCGGGCTGACAACCGGCACGATCATCCTGATGTGGCTCGGCGAACAGATTGACGAATACGGCATTGGCAACGGGATCAGCCTGATCATCATGGCCGGGATCGTCGCTCGCATGCCGACGGCGATCATCAGCGTCGTGCAGTTGGCGAATCTGCAGATGGGCGGCACGGGCACCGGTGTCGAGATGGGGCCGACGAAGATCCTGTTCCTCGCGTTGGCGTTTGTTGGCGTGGTTGCCGGAGCGATTCTGATCACCCAGGGGCAGCGGCGGATCCCGATCCAGCAGGCCAAGCACACGCGCGGCCGGCGTGTCTATGGTGGCCAGCGGCAGTATCTGCCCTTGCGGGTCAACCATGGTGGCGTCATGCCGATCATCTTCGCCAGTTCGCTACTGCTCTTTCCGGGGATCGTGTTCGGCTGGCTCCGCGATGTGTTCCGGTTTGGCGCGACGGCGGGCTTCTGGGGTTTTTTGGCCGGCGCGTTTCGGCCAGGGGCGTACCTGTACGAGATTACGTACATCGGAATGATCTTCTTCTTCGCGTATTTCTGGACAACGGTCCAGTTCCGGCCCAAAGAGATGGCGAATAACCTCCGTGATTACGGGAGTTTCATCCCCGGGCGCCGGCCAGGCAAACGCACGGCGGACTACCTGGAGACCGTCATGACGCGGATCACTTACGTCGGAGCCGGATTTCTGTCGATCATCGCCGTGATTCCGTCCGTCTTCGCGATCTGGTTGCAGATTCCGTATGGTGTATCCGCGTTTCTTGGGGGAACCGGCTTGCTCATCGTCGTGAGTGTGGCGCTCGATCTCGTGCAGCGGATCGAGGCGGAGTTGGTCAAGCGGAACTACAAGGGGTTCCTTGGCGACGAAGGTGGGCGAATCAAGGGCGCGTATGCATAGGGCGCCAGACGGCCTGAGTGTGTGTGGCCAGGCGAACGTGTTCCCGAT
>JAFGKA010000003.1 GCA_016928855.1 Phycisphaerae bacterium | reverse complement strand
GTCCTCTTCCGAGAGGGCCGGCCAAGCTTCGAGGAGAATGGCCAGAGCGCGATTGGTTTCCATCGGGGTGGCCGCTGCATCGGTTACGTTGGATTGTGCATTACTGAATTTGGAGCAATGGCCTTTTCCCGAGGGAAACGTCGTCGGTTCGAGTCCGATCGTCTCCACATATCGCAAACCACGCCGAAATCAGCAGTTGACCTGTCAACAACGCCCGCCCGCTAGGCAAGGCCGCCGCGAGAGCACAAAGGGGGGTGAGCACAGATGTGGGGCGGGACTATTTGAGGCGATGGAAGTCATTGCCCCATATCAATAAGAATCCTTCGGCTTTGTTGCCAAAGGGTTTCCTTCTTTGAGAAGAGTCGGGGCGAGAGGATTTGAACCAGCGACCTCTGCGTCCCGAAGGCCGATCGCGACCACTGCCGAAGAATCTCGGAAAATCTTTGTACAGTCCATGATAAGGTCCGCTACCATCGCGTCAATCGACCTCTTCAAGATATTGCATCCGGTAGCTGGAAAAACAAAGGACTTTCCGACCACCGTTTGTGGTGTTAGAGCCCCGACGAACGAGGCCTGCTTTGGCGGTGCTCGGATCGATAGGCGCGCGCGGTCAGACCGGTTTCACGGCGGAATGACCGGCTGAAGTATTGCAGCGAGGCGAACCCCGTTTGTCGGGAAATCGACTCGGCCGTGGCGTCGGTCTCGCGCAGCAGCATCTTGGCGCGCTCCATCCGAACGTGGAGAATCTCTTGCTTGGGTGTTCGCCGGAGGGCTTTTTGGAACCGCTGCTGGAGAACGCGGGGCGACAGCCCCAACGTGGCCGCCACTTCCGCCACGCGCAATCGACGACACGCTTGCTCGCGAATCAAACGCACGGCGTGAGCGACTTCGGGGTCGGCAACGGCGACCGTGTCGGTGGATTGCCGAGTGACCACAGTCAGCGGCTCGATGCGCACCTCGGTCTCGATCCGCCGCTTGCCCGCCATCAAACGGGCGAGCAGCAGGGCCGCCTCGTAACCGATCCGACGACTGTCCAGGTCGATGCTCGACAGCGACGGAGAACTCACGCTGCACATCACCTGATCGTTGTCGACCCCCAGAAGGGCAACCTGCTCTGGCACCGCAATGCCGCAATCCCGACAGACATTCGAGAGCCGGGCCGCGTGGAGATCGGAGGCGCAGAAGATGCCGCAGGGCTTGGGGAGGGCCCGGAGCCACGCTGCAGCTTGCCGATCGAGGATCCGCGGCCGGTCCTTTCCTCTCGCGGGCGTCAAGGGCGCAAAGACCTCGCAACCGCAGTTTCGCTCGGCCAGATTCCGCACGAACGCTTCGCGACGTCTCTCGACCCAGAAAGCGCGGTCGGCACAATAGAAGGCCAAGTGCCGCAGGCCTCGCCCTAGCAGGTGCTCCGCGGCCATTTGTCCGACCAGATCATGGTCTGGAAACACGCTGGGGAGCCCCACGGACGCCTCGGCGTACAGTTCCACGACCGGCAACCCTGTTGCCCGAAGCCGCTTAAGATCGGTCTTTCGGACGGTGCGCGCGATGATCCCGTCGCCGCGCCACTGCTTCAGCCACGTGGGCAGCGGGTCGTGCAGTCCGCGTTCGTCATAGTAGATCGACCACGGGCCGCGCTGCTCCACGAAGCGGCCAATCCCCTCGACCAACCCTCGGCCATAGGCCCGAGATGTCTCAATCAGCAACATGACGCGGGGTATTCGGCGGCGGGACATGATCCCAGTCTACCAGCGGCAAACCGCAGGGGCCAGTTGGGAAGTTCGTAAAAAGACAACATTTTTGCGCGTTTGGTTCGCCTTGGACCTGGTAGACTGAGGTTGTCGAAGAGGCGTCCCGCAAGGCGTTTCCCTGGGCGGGCGCCTGTGGTCGCACGCGGCTGAATGATTGGATCGACTGTTGCGCCTTGCGCATTGGCCGTTATCACGAACCGTTGGCCCCATTCCGACGAAGGAGCACAGCTCATGAATCGCAAGACGGTCGTCAGTCTCGTGTCCTTGATGCTGATTCTCGCAGACGCCGGCGCGGTCCGTTCCGAGGATCGGCCCTCGGCGGTCCCGCCAAAGCGACCGGCGGACTTCAAGCCGTTCCGATTCACGTATTCGACGGAGCAGTTGAAAGAGAAGTTCTCGGCCAACCAGATGGAGAGAGCGGCGAAGGAACTCGAGGAGATTCAAGCCGTCAATGAAAAAGGTCCGTGGAAGCCGACGTGGGAATCGCTCGACGGACATCACGCGCCCGAGTGGTACCGTGACGCGAAGCTGGGCATCATGTTCAATTGGGGCGTGCACTCGGTGCCCGCGTGGGATCAGAAACGGATCAAACTCGCGATGTATCCGGATGCTTACGGCTGCTGGATGTACGTCGATCCGCTCCACGTCGCGCACCACGCCGAGTTTTGGGGAAGTGATTTTCAATACGACGACTTCATCCCGCTTTTCCGCCCGGATGAGTACGACCCGGAGGCCTTGGCGACGCTCTTCGAGGAGACGGGCGCTCGATACCTCATCACGATGTCGAAACACCACGACGGCGTCGCATGGTGGGATTCCCAGTGGACGAAGCGCAACATGGTCCAGATGGGGCCAAAGCGGGACCTTCTTTCCCCGCTTTTGGAGGCGGCCAGGAACAGGGGTTTCAAAACGATTCTGTATTTCTGCTACGAGGAATATGCCACGGCCCTGCTGGACGAGAACGATGCGCCCTGCTACCGGACCTGGCACTTCAAGTCCCACTTGGGCACGCATCCCCTGACGGTCGAGAGCCGCCGGCGGGTGTCCGGCAACATCCCGGTGAGAGACTACTACGACCAATACATGACGCCGTTGGTCAAGGAAATGATCGACCGTTTCGATCCCGACGGCCTGTGGATGGATGGCGATTGGACCACGCCGCCGGAGACGCTGCGCAGTCGCGAGCTGGTGGCCTACTTCCACAACAAGGCCGCGGGACGCAAGGAAGTCGTGGTGAATGACCGTTTTGGCAAGGGAGCGCACGTGAAGCACGGCGACTACTTCATCAGTGAACACAACTTCGGCGGCGCGCAGACGTTGAATCACCCCTGGGAAGAGTGTCACGGCATAAGCCAGTCGTTCGCCTACAACTACGAGGATGACGAGGAGACGCTCGGCCCGCCGGCCGAGTTGATCCACCGCTTGATCAACGTGGTGAGCCATAACGGCAACCTGGCCATCATTTGCGGTCCGCAGTCGTCGGGCGTCTATCCGGACAACGTCCTGAAACGTCTTAGGGCGTTGGGCGCTTGGCTGAAGGTCAACGGCGAAGCCATCTACGCCACGCGAGCCCTCCCCCCTTACGAAGAGGGCGATGTCAACTTCACGCGTAGCAAGGATGCGAAGACCGCGTATGCCATCTGCAAACAATGGCCCGGCAAGAGCCTGACCCTTAAGGCGGTGCGCGCCGAAAAGGACGCGACGATCCGCATGCTCGGCGTCGACGGGCCCCTCACCTGGAAACAAGGTGAACAGGGGCTGACCATTCTGCTCCCCGAGGCGCTTCAGGATGAGAAGGCAAGGCCCTGCCGGGACGCCTGGGCACTGAAAATCCCCATGCAGCCGATGGTGACGGCGATGGTCCGGAAGAACCTCGAGGCGCCGGTCGCGCTGGAAGCCGTGGGAACCTGCGAGCGAATCGTCTACACTCTGGACGGAAGCGAGCCCCAGCCAGATTCCACGGCCTACAGCGAGCCCATCGTGCTGCCGGCGGGAAAAACCAACGTGATCAAGGCGCGCGCGCTGCGCGGCGGCGAGCTCGTGGGCACGACCGTTTGTGCCGAATTCCAGACAAGCCCGCCCGTTCCACCCAAGCCGGACGTCTATCTCGAAGCCCTGGAACCGCAGTCGTTCAAGACCGGCTGGCAGGCTGAAGGCGTTAGCACCTGGCGCAACGTGAACTGCCACGGCCGGCCGCTGAAAGTGTTGGGCCAGACATTCACCCACGGCATCGGGATGCACGCCAACGGCGAAGTGGCGTTCCTCCTGAAGCCGCGCCGCAAGCGGTTCGTCTGCCGCGTGGGCATCGACGACGCGGCGGAGGGCGGCGGCACGGCCCGCATCAAGGTGTTCCTCGATCAAAAGCTCTTGTGCCAAACACCCGTGCTGTCGGGCAGAGACGGCCCGTGGAACATCGATGCTCGTCTCGACGGCGTCGCGGACGGGTCCTTGCTGCGAATCGTCGTCGAGGATAACGGCGACGGCATTGGCGGCGACAATGTCGATTTGGTGGATGCCGGGTTCATCGACTAGCGGTCCCGCGCATGAACGCTCGCGAACGATATCTCGAGGTCTGTGATTTCGGCCAAAGCCAGAGAACCTTGAAGTGGGAATTTGGCTACTGGGGCGAGACGGTCAAGAACTGGTATGCGCAGGGACTGCCGCGGAACCACTATCCGTTGCCTCGCAAGGAAACGACCACGCCGGCATCCTCGCTCTACATTCCCGCATGGACTTGTCGAGGCGACGACTATCTTCCAAACGGGATTGCCGTGTTCGCAGGCGCGGCCTATTGGCCCACACAGGGGTTCCCGATCGATACGGACGTTCGGGACCATCTGGGCATGGATCCGACGCAGCGGCTGGTCGACGTGAATCTGCTCTTCAATCCAATGTTCGACGTCGACATCATCGAGGAGACGGATCGGATCCTGAAATACCAGGATATCGACGGGGTGAAGCGGGTCTTTCTGAAGGAAGAGGCCACGATTCCGACGGGCTACGAGTGGCCCATCACCGGCTGGGAAAGCTGGAACCGGTTGAAGGACCAGCGGCTTCGGTTGGACGACATCTCGGGACGTTTTCCGAGGAACTGGCCACAACTGGTTGCGGAATACCGCAACCGTGACTTTCCCTTGGCCATCGGCGGTTATCCCTCGGGCTTTTTTGGAACGCTCGCGCATCTGTTGGGCTATGAGAACCTGTTTGTATGGTATCACGAGCAACCGGAGCTGATTCACGATATCCTCGACACGTTTACGGAGATCTGGATCGCGGTCTTCACGGAAGTGCTCGATCAGATCGACGCCGATGACTGGCAGATCTGGGAGGACATGTCCGACAAGAACGGTTCGATGATTTCGCACAAGATGGTCCGCGAGTTCCTCCTGCCGTACATTCGCCGCGTCGGCGACGTGGTCAAGGCGCGCGGCGTCCGACACGTCCACGTCGATACCGATGGCGACTGCACCTCGCTGATTCCCCTTTTCATGGAGGCCGGCGTCACCGGGATGTGGCCGTTCGAGTGCACGGGCACGGTGAGCCTGATCGAGATTCGAGAACGTTATCCGGACTTGGTCATGTGCGGGGGAATCGCGAAGGGGGCCATCGCGGCGGGCCGGCCGTCGATCGACCGCGCGCTGGAACCGATCGACGACATGCTCGCCCGCGGCGGCTTCATCCCGCATGTCGATCATTTTGTTCCGCCGGACGTCTCGTTCCAGGACTTCTGCTACTACCGGCGACGGCTCAACGACCTGATCGAGAAACACGGCGGCAGGTTCTCCCACGTTGGTTAAAGCCGTTTTCTCCTGGTGACGTCAAACTTCAAATGCAACAGTTGTGAGAACTGATATTGGCGAAAGGATCGCTGGGTCGTTTGCATGCCGCGTGGATG
>JAFGKA010000168.1 GCA_016928855.1 Phycisphaerae bacterium | reverse complement strand
CCGGTGGTCGGTATGAGCAGGCCGCCCGATTTGATCTCACCGCGGACCGGGCGTACCAGACGTTAAGCCAGTTCGGCCGGCCCAGCCTGATCGAGTCAGCGAGGGAGCCGTATCTTCGAGGGTACTCCACGGATGGCCAGGGTCTTTCTCGTCAAAGTCAACTGCTGGACAAGCTGGAACACGCGAGCGTGCACGAGACCGTGGAACTCGATGACGACGACCTTGCACGGCTGAGCCTGTGGATGGATACCTATGCGCAAAAGGCTGGCTCCTTCAGTCTGGAGCAGGAACGGCAACTGACAGAGCTGCGCCGACAGTATCAGGACTTACTGATTGAGCGCCAGGATTCCAGCGAGGCCGATCTGCAATGAGACATTTTCAAGACATCATGCACATTCGGGAGGCAGTTCAGTCATGCGATATCGAGCGTTAGGCAATTCGGGGATTGAGGCGTCTGTCGTCGGTCTGGGTACGTGGGTTACCGGCGGTGGTGAGTGGTGGGGCCCGTGGCCCGAAGACGACGAGTCCATTCGTGCGATTCACGCGGCTCTCAATGCGGGCGTGAACCTGATCGACACGGCGCCGTGTTACGGGTACGGCCATAGCGAGGAGATCGTCGGCCGGGCGATTCGTGATCGGCGCGACCAAGCGGTGGTTGCGACGAAATGCGGGCTCTGGTGGCATGATGACCGCGGCTCTGCGTTTTACGAGCGTGACGGCCGGACCGTCCGCCGGTGCGTCCGGCCGGAGACCATGCGGGTGGAGATCGAAGACAGCCTCCGCCGCTTGGGCACGGACCGCATCGACCTGTATCAGACGCACTGGCCGTCGACCGAGCCCGACAAGACGCCGATCTGTGACACGATGGCCTGCCTGATGGAGATGAAGGCCGCGGGCAAGATTCGGGCGATCGGCGTATCGAACGTTTCACTCGATGAGCTGCAAGAGAACCTGCGCTGCGGTGACGTGGTCAGCGATCAGTTTCGCTACAGCATTCTGTCTCGCGCGGCGGAGGCCGACATCCTGCCGTTCTGTCAGAAACACGCGTTGGCGACGTTGACATACATGTCTCTGGAGCAGGGGCTGCTTACGGGCAAGGTGGGCATGGACCGTGTGTTTAGCGAGAGCGAGTTTCGCAGCGACACCAACTGGAATCCGTGGTTCAAGCTGGCCAATCGGCCGCGGATTCTCGATCTGCTGGCAGGGTGGAAGGATCTGACCGATCGCTACCGCTGCACGCTGGCGCAGCTTGTCGTTGCATGGACGGCGGCGCAGCCGGGCGTGACGCACGTGCTGTGCGGGGCGCGGCGGGCGGATCAGATCATCGAGACGGCGGCCGCGGGCGATATCGAACTGGCGCCGGAGGTATCGGATCGGATGCGGAAGGATGTCGAGGCACTGGGTGAGCCGGCGTAGTGGGCCCAATCGCGGAGCCGAGGTGGTGTATGCGTAATCGGTGGGTGTGGCTGGTTGCAGTCGTGACGGTAATGGTGCTGGCCGCAGGCGCGCGGGCGGAGTCGTATCGCGGGCCGGCGGCGGTAGTGGTGTCGGCGGATGGGGCCAGGCTCTTCGTGGCCAACGCCGATGCGAACGAGATCGCGATCGTCGATGTCGAGCGCGGCGTGGTAACGGGCACAATTGCCATGCCGGCATTGCCGACGGGACTGGTTCTGTCGCCTGATGGGATAACGCTCTATGTGACCTGTGCCTCGCCACGGGGTACGGTGCAGTGCATCGACGTACGCTCGGGACAGTTGCGTGGCGCGATCGGCGTCGGTCATACGCCGACCGGGCCGGCGGTAAACCGCGATGGTACACGCTTGTACGTCTGCAACCGCTACGATGGGGATGTGTCGGTGATCGATGCGGTCGGCCAGCGGGAGCTGGCGCGCGTGCCGGTGACGCGTGAGCCGATCGCCGCAGCGATTGCGCCCGATGGCCGCACGGTCTTTGTGGCGAACCACCTGCCAGCCGACCCGTCGGATGCGGACGACGTGGCGGCGACGGTGACGGCCATTGACGCGCAAACGCACGCAACGGTGACGATCCGGCTGCCGAACGGCAGTTCGAGTGTCTGCGGGCTTTGCATCTCGCCCGACGGCAAGCACGTTTATGCGACGCATATCCTGGCGCGCTACCATCTGCCGACAACGCAGGTGGAACGCGGATGGATGAACACGAACGCGCTGAGCGTGCTCGATGCCGCCGCGAAGACGTGGATCGACACGGTGCTGCTCGACGAGGTGAATCGCGGCGCGGCCAATCCGTGGGGCGTGACGACGACGGCCGAAGGCGGGCGGATCGTTGTGACGCACGCGGGCACGAACGAGTTGAGCGTGATCGATGCGCCGGCGCTGATGGCGAAGCTGGCGGTGCGCGCGGCCGAGAGCGTGGCGGAGCGGCCGTACGACGGCAACCGCGGGGCGGGCACGGGTGTGGCCGTGCGCGATGATCTGACGTTCCTGGCAGGATTGCGCCGACGGGTGGCGCTGGCCGGCGTGGGGCCGCGGGGCGTGGCGGTCATCGGCGATCGGGCCTATGTCTGCGAGTATTTCACGGATACGCTCGGTGTTGTGGCGCTCGATGCCGCGATGGCCGGGCCGGTTGCGCGGATCGCGCTGGGCTCGCCGCCGACACTGAGCCCCACTCGTCGCGGCGAGATGTTGTTCAACAGTGCGGATCTGTGTTTTCAGCAATGGCAAAGCTGTGCGAGTTGCCATCCGGACGGCCGGGCGGACGGACTGAATTGGGACCTTATCAATGACGGGCTGGGGAATCCGAAGAACGCGCGGAGTATGCTGCTGGCCCACCCGACGCCGCCGGCGATGGCATCGGGCGTTCGGCCAACGGCCGAAGCCGCGGTGCGGGCGGGTATCCACTTCATTCAGTTCACCGAGCGGCCGGAGGCGGATGCGGCGGCGATCGATATGTATCTGCAGGCGGTCGAGCCGGTGCCGAGTCCGCACCGCGTCGATGGCCAGTTGAGTGATGCGGCGAAGCGCGGCGAGCGGCTCTTCAACGATCCGAAGATCGGCTGCGCAACGTGCCACCTGGCGCCGCTGTATACGGATTTGAAGGAGTACGATGTCGGCTCGCGCACCGCCGCCGACCGGCGCGACACGTTCGACACGCCGACGCTGATCGAATGCTGGCGCACGGCGCCGTACATGCACGACGGCCATTACACGACGTTGCGTGAACTGCTCGAAAAGGGAAGGCACGGCGCCACCCATGGCGCACTCGATACGCTCACGTCGGAACAGATCGCCGACCTTGTGGCGTTCGTGCTCTCACTATGATCGACAAGTGAGCATCGATCGGGTGCCCATCCTGCGTCCGTACTCAGCTATTTCAAGCGGTCCCGGTCGCGAGCGAGGGCTGCGTCGATGAGTTGTTGAGAGATCCGGCAGTTGGTTGACTGCAGATCCCGGAGGACATTCGATAGGACGATCCATCTGCGCTCCGCGGCCAACTCGAGAATGCCGAGGACACCGATGACGGCCAGGCCGCGTTCCTTGGCAATCGCAGCTCCACGGCGCTCATCGATCAAGAGAAGGTCTGCTCGCAGCTCCTGGGCCAGCGCGATCGCTTCGGTCTCGCCGGGGCCAAGGCGCAGATTCGGTTCCACTTGTTGTGGCCGGCAGGTCTGCACCCATGGCGGGAGCTGGTTCACCCAAGCCCGCACCCGCTCTGGTGCGCGGGCGTGTGCCAGTTCGGCCAAGACGGCCGGTGGTACGATGACTTCGCGGAACAGCCTGGGCAGCAAGTCATCGAGGCGGATCAGAACGAGGTAGTGCAGTGGTGACGCGTCCGAAACGACGATCATCGGTCCATAACTCTACGGGCAGTCTGTAGTTCGGCGGCGTATTCCTCTGCCGTCGACAGGTCGTCAGTGACGTGGTGGTGCTTCAGCATCGCATCCGTTTCGAATCGCGAGAGCCCCAGCGCTTCACTGAGTTCGTAGTGGGTGACGTGTCCCTGGCGGAAGAGTTCGACCAGCGCGGCCTCCTTCGCGACAGAATCGAGGTCGCCAAGGGCGCCGCGAAGCCGGCTCTCTACGTCTTCAGGCAACTGAATCTGAATCATACCCTGCCTCTCCCACGAGTATACGCTTTCAAGGGTATTCAGTCAAACTCGGAGAACGAGAATCAGCTTGGCGTCCTGGACGTTGGTGGCAGACCACCCAGAGGTTCACGCCCGGGTGGCCCATTTCTGCGAAGCAGGGGTGGGGTCTCGATGATGGAGCGCAGCATAACGTTCAGTATCGAGCCGATTCCTCTCCGCAGAATAGCGCGCCGGACACACCGCCCCCCTGTCCCTTCAGTGCATGAAGATAGCAATTGACAACGCACGAGTACACTGTGAGACTTGTAGCATGCACCGGTTCTGGCGAGCGACGATTCCGGTCGTGACGGCTTACGTGCTCGGCTTCCTGCTGTTGCTGACGCTCTGGCTGTTGGGTTTCTTTCCGTTCGACGGTCGTTCCATGGGCCCCTGGCAGTTATTCTTCGTGGCTATCATGGCTATCGGCGAGCTTTCGGCTGTGGTGATCCCGTGGACGCTGGTTGTGGGGGCCGCTTACGGGCTGCTGACCCTCCGTTGCGGTCTCCGACCAATCGACCTGGAAACTCGCTTCCGCTTCTGCGGCTACGACCTGCGCGGCATCACCGAGCCGCGATGCCCGGAGTGTGGGACGGCGATATGAGTGACGCGCAACATCGGAGGAGGTCGATCGAGGCCCGCGAGATGAGGCGGTGCGTTGTCATTGGAGCCTTCGTGGGGTTGTGCGTTGGCGTGTTCGAGGCGTTTATCACTTCGCGCGGGGCGCCAGACCTGCTCGTCCGAATGTCGCTGCATTTCGGGCAGTTTGGGTTTGCCTGTCCTCCGCTGGGCGGTGTTTTGGGGTACATCGTTGCCAAGAGGATCGACCGAAAGCGCACAAGACGACGTGTCGAGGGACATTGCTGCTATTGCGATTATGACCTCACGGGCAATGAGTCCGGCATCTGCCCGGAGTGTGGGGAGCGCATATGAGCCGTGTCGCGCCCGACGAACCGAGCACGTATTGCCGAGGGTGTCGCTACGTTCTCGATGGCTTGCCTACGAATCGATGTCCAGAATGTGGTACCATGTTCGATCCCGACGATTCGAGCACGTTCTTGTCCGGTCCGAGACCGCAACGATCTTTGCGGTGGGAGCCTTTTGTGGCGTGGGGATGCGTGCCTATAGCCTGCTTGCCTTTCCTTGTTCGAGCGTGGCCTCTCTTCCTCGATGATTTGATGCCCGGTGTCATCGCGGTAGGGTGCGGGATTGGCACGGGTTTGTCCGGCAGTCGTCGAGGTCCGGCCATCGGTCGGGTATTTGCGGCCATTGCAGCGCTAGTTCATCTGTTGATTGGCGCATTGATCGTGTTGCGTTGGGGGAGGACGTGAATCAGACGCGCGAGTCGATGGCGGTGCCTTCGCGAGAAGGTCGTCCATCTCTGCGTGGCACGACGTAGCACAGCGGAGACGGGCTGCAGCAGGGTTGGGCCACCCGGTTTACGCGGCTGCTTCGTTCGATGGGGGTTTCGTGCCGCGGCGGACGAGGAGGAAGCACCAGGCTACGAGGACGGCGTTGATGACGAAGAAGGCGAGGAAGACGGGCAGGCCGCCGACGCTGAGGGCCTTTTCGTGCAGCGGGGCCAGAGCGGTCATGTCCATGTGCGCGATACGGACGGCTTCACGGATCACTGAGATCGAAAAGATTGTTACGACGCAGCCGATCGAGCCGACGATGAGCAGGCTCGTGCGAAACCGGTCGGTCCGCCAATGTACGAGCCCCGAGAGGCCCAGGAGGATCATCGCCACACCGGCGCTGATCCAATAGGGGCGTGCCATCGGGCTGTGCATCGCGTTGCGCACGACCGCGTCGGCGCTGCCGTAGAGCCAGTAGCCGCAGATCGCCGCCAGCAGGAGGCCGAACACGATGAGCGCGCCCGTGCGGCGGATCATGCCGGCGCCGATACTGCGTCGGCGCTGTGCGTACCAAAGCTGCCAACTGACCAGAAGGGCCATCGTCGGGATCGCCCCGATCGCCCAGAGCAGCAGGCGTGGCCAGACGTCCGGCCCCGTATACCGCGTCGCGCCTTGCGCGAAGAACGCCGCATGCGTTTCCGCATCCTGCAGGCCGAGCAGGTGGTTTTCCGTCCACGCCAGCGCAACATAGACGAAGCAACCGAACGCCAGAACGGCCATCACCCCTCGCCCAAGCACCGAGGCGTTCGCGAGCCGGTCGGCCCGAAGCAGGTAGAGCAGATAGAACCCGACGATCAGT
>JAFGKA010000167.1 GCA_016928855.1 Phycisphaerae bacterium | reverse complement strand
GCGGAAGCTGCGAGATCTGGCCGTACGACGTCGCCGTGTAGCCGCTCGTCATCGCGCCGCCGAAGCGGTTGGCCATGCGCTGGCCGATGAGCAGGTTCCGGATCAGCGCCTCGGGCGCGACGATGTTCATCTCGGGCAGCGTATACCAGACAACCGACGCGATGCGCCCCGCCTCGATCAGCCTGCGCAGCCGCTGCTCGTTCTCCGGCCGAACGGCGAGGTAGTCGTCGAGCACAATCGTTCCGCCGTCGAGGTGGAAGCAGGTGAACTCGGGATGCTGCTCGAGGATGTCGAGCAGGGCGTCCACCAGCTCGGCCAGCCGCAGCAGAGATTGATCCGACGTATATCGCCATTCCCGGTCCCAGTGCGTACCGGAGATGACCCAGACCGTTTTGCGCTTCTTCGCCATCTGAGCGTTCCTTGTCGAATTGTGGGGTGCCGGGACGCAATCAACCTCCGCGTGCGTCCTCGGCGTCGGGCCATTATGGCAAATCGGCTCCTGAGAACAAGGCCCCGCGATTGCCCCGCCGGTGCAGAGCCCATCGCAAAAATTGACAAGGCTCCGCCGTTGGCAATACTAGGCGGCGCATCATACCATTGGGTAATGGCCGGCACGGGCTGCGCGTCTGCCGGTGGTGCGAATCGTGGGGTGTTCATGCGGGCGTTGGTGTTCGACCAGACAGTGCGATATCAGCGGAACCACGCGGACCCGGAGCCGCAACGGGCCGAAGCACTCGTGCGCGTGCGGCTGGCCGGCATCTGCGCGACCGATCTCGAACTGACGCGCGGCTACATGGGCTTTACCGGCGTGCTCGGCCACGAGTTCGTCGGCACGGTCGAGGCCGGCCCGAAGACGTGGATCGGCAAACGGGTCGTGGCGGACATCAACTGTGTCTGCGGCCACTGTGATATGTGCCAGCACGGCCTGTCCAACCACTGCCGCGACCGCACGGTGCTCGGCATCCAGGGCCGCGACGGCTGTTTCGCCGACTTCGTGGCCGTGCCTGTGCGCAACCTCCTTGAAGTGCCCGAGGCCGTTTCGGACGAGCAGGCCGTCTTCGTCGAGCCGCTGGCCGCGGCGATGCAGGTCATCAAGCAGTGCAAGATCGAAAGCCGGATGCGGGTCGTCGTGCTCGGTTCGGGCCGGCTCGGCCTGCTCGTGGCCCAGGTGCTGCGGACGACCGGCTGCAAGCTCGAAGTGATCGGACGCAATCCGGATACCCTCTCGTTCTGCGAGAAGAAGGGCATCCAGTCGCGGTTCGTCGGGGACGTCGCGCCGCGCGCCGATCGTGACCTTGTCGTCGAATGCACCGGGGCCCCGGAAGGTTTCAACTATGCCACGCGCCTCGTGCGGCCACGGGGCATGATCGTGCTCAAGAGCACATACGCGGCGGACGCGCCGTTGAACCTGGCGGCGGTGGTGGTCAATGAGATTACGGTGCTCGGCAGCCGTTGCGGTCCGTTGCCGGAGGCGATCAACGCGTTGGCCCGGAGGCAGGTCGACGTGGTGTCGATGGTCACGAAGCAGTTTCCGCTCTCACGCGGCGCCGAGGCGTTCGAAGCGGCGGCGGATCCGCGCCATATCAAGGTTCTGCTCAAGCCCGAACCGGGCGGCGGGGGGAATCCATGAGTACGCTGACCGAAACGCCCGGCGGCGGGGCTGCGCTGCTGCAGTTCCCCGGGTTGGCGGCCGAGCCGCGGCTGGTGCATGGGTTCACGACGAAGCCGTGGAACATGGCGCCGCATCGTGGGATCGGACGCGAGCAGGCCGTGGCGAATCGCAAGAACGTCTGTGCGCTGCTTGGCGTGCCGTTCGAGAGGCTGACCTCGCCGCAGCAGGTGCACGGCGCTGAGCTGTTGTGCGTGGATGAGGGTGACATCGGCTCCGGCCGCTACGCACGAGCCGGCGCGGTGCCGTTTGTCGATGGCCTGCTGACCGACCGCTTGGGCGTGCCGTTGATCTTGCTGTCGGCCGATTGTCCGCTGGTGCTGCTGTTCGATCCGGGCCGGCCTGCGCTCGGGATCGCGCACGCGAGCTGGCTCGGTACGGTGGCCGGCATTACCACGCGGATGCTCGAACAGATGCGGCGCGCGTTCGGTTGCGATCCGGCGCAGTGTCGCGCGGCAATTGCGCCGAGTGCCGGTCCGACGGCGTACGAGGTGGGCCGCGACGTTTATCGTATCTTCCATACGCGGTTTGCGGACGCGGATCGATTCTTCACGCCCCACGGCGACCGGTTTCTGCTGGATCTCTGGGCGGCCAACACAGCGCAGTTGCTCGCCGGCGGCGTGCCGGAAGAGCGCATCGAGTGTGCCGGCTGCTGCACGATCACCGACACGCGTTTCTGGAGTCATCGACGCGACGGCGCCGAGGCCGGGCGCAATGCCTTCATCGCCGCGCTGCGGTAGCCTCCTGCAACAAGCGAGGATAACGTCCGATGCGGGTATTCGACGAGTTCTGGTCGGCGGTGGCGATTGCCCGTGCGGTACGCGCATGGGGCGCGGCCTGGCCGTCGGACGTGCCGGCCCTGCCGGTCGATCGCGCGTTGGTTGCGACGATCGAGCGCCACCGGACGTCGGCCGACGCGCATGAGCGACTGGCTGCGGTCGAACTGATCGGCGCACTGGGCTTGCCCGGCTTCGACGACTGGCTGGCGCAGGCCGGAGCCGACGCTGACGCCGAGGTGCGCGCCTGCGCGAGGGGTCTGGCTCGTTCTTGCCCAAACGGCCCCGGATTGCCGGAGGCGCGCATCGGAAACGAGGTTAGCAAAGGCCCGGAAGGGCCCGGCGGCTTGCCTTCCGAGTCTGCCTTCTGCCTTCTGCCTTCTGCCTCTTCTCTCGGGCCAGATGAGCGATGGCGCGTGACGTTGGCCGATCCGGACCGCGACACAGCCGAGTGGGGAAGGGTACTGCTGGAGGCGATCGAAGAGACGCCAGACGCCGTCGTCGCCCGTCTCGGTGACGGCGTTTGCCACAGTCGAGCGGTCGTGCGCGAGCTGGCCGCGATGCTGATGCAGCGGGTACCGCCGACGGCGTCGAACGCATGGCGGACGGTTCGACACTGGCTGTGTACGCGGCAACGGCTCGATGCGGAGCGTGGCACGGAGGCTGTGCCGCTTTCGCCCATGCTGCTTCAGCAGGCAGCCGCGCGGCTCATCACGCCGGATGGCCAGTTGGACGAGCTGATGTTGGCCGTCCTGTTGCACGATGTCGATGTGCTGAGCCGATCATCGCTCGAATCGCTCGGTGCCGGAGAGTTGCAGCAACTCGTCGGGATCCTGCGCTCGCGCGGCGCAGGCGGGGCCATCATCGAGGCGCTCGATGCGCATCGGGTGCAGCGCGAAATGGTCGAACGCCTGGCCGTCGAGAATCTGGCTCACTATGTGCGGACGCCACTGCATACGAGCACGTCCTTGCAGGCCTCGGCGGCGCGCGCGGCGGTCGAGGTATGCCGGCGGCTGCTCGCGGCGCTGGCTGAACATCCTGACGCACGTGACTGGCTGCGACAGGTCGGCGTGGACAGCCCACCGATCCATCCGCCGCCGGAGGCAGGCTTCCCCGCGCCGCCGGACGACGAAGCGGCCGCGACGGCTGCCCTGGCGGACGCGGATCCGCTGCATCGCTGCGAGGCGGTCTGGGCGCTGGCCCGGACCCGTGATACGGCGGCGGTGACCGCGCTGAGCCGGCGCCTGGGTGAGGCGGATGCCGTCGTGCGACAGGCCGTCGTTGACACGCTGGCCGCTACGCCGAGGCCGGAGGCGCTGCTGGCATTGCTTCGCCGTTCGGGCGATGCGCGGGCAAGCGTGCGGCGGGCACTGGCCGACGTGTTGGCCGCCTGGGCACTGCCGGAAGCGGCCCCAACGCTGTGCGGACTGCTCGAAGACAAGGATGCCGAAACAGTCGTCGCGGCAATGACCGCGCTGCGACGCCTCCACCTTCGCGGTGCCTTGCAGCCGGCCGAAGCGGACCGATTTACCGCTGCCGTGCAAGCATGGCGTTCCGCGCCGTCCGCATAATGCGCCCACCAGCCAACACGTAACCAGATTCGCGACAGATGGAACGGCCGTCAGTGCGTTATGTTGCGCTGTAGCGGCCGGCGTCTCGTCGGCCGTCGGTGTGTTGTATCGCGCTGTAGCGACCGGCGTCCCCGCCGGCCGGGCCTTCGCTGTGTGCCACGGATCTCGAGCAGATGTGTAGGGCGGGTCAGCAGAACCGCCGTCTTCTTCGTGGCTTGGCTTTGTGGTTCAACCCCTTGTCCGTGCCGACATGTGACTCGACCGGCGCCCGAATCGAACGACGGGTGTTCGTCTCTGGGCCTTTGTCCGGGCGCTGCTTGTGCCTCTCGTCCGACGGCCGTGCTCTAACGACTCGCCGGCGGCTTGCGGGGTGGGCGGAAGTTTCGCTCGACGCCGTCGAGGTCCTCAACGTCCGGTCGCGGCAAGCTCGATTCGGGCCGCGGCCGCGAGATCCAGCGCGGATGCAGCGTGAAGAACAGCATCTCCACCTCCCCGTGCAGATCGACATGATGGTACAGAATGTACTCATCAAACAAATCGATCAGATCCTGCCGGCGGAAGTCGTGGTGATGAAACGCGTTGTAGTGCGTCGTCTTCTTCGAGGGGAACGAGAGAATCAGGTGCGGAACATCGAGGCGGCGCGCCAGCGACGGCAGCGCCTGGCGATCGGCAAGATGCTCGATCGTCTCCAGCGAGACGAGGATATCGATCGGGATCGGCGGCTCGAACGTGGCGATGTCATCGCAGAGAAAGGTCGTCTTGTCGCTGCTGAACTCGTGCTCGGCGTGGCTGATGGCCTCCGGGCTGCAGTCGACGCCGATGACCTGCTGCACGTCGGGATTCTTGCTGACGAGGTAGCTGCCGTAGCCGACACCACAGGCGCAATCGAGCACCGTGCCGTACAAGTGCTGGCGAATCATCGCGTAACGCTCGACATGGCGCCGCAGAAAGATGTCCGTCTCCATCGTGTCGAGTTGCCCGCGGTCCATCGCGATCCGCTCGACCGGCCCGCGCACTTTCTTCATCGTATGCATGGGTGACTCGGTGCCTCCCGCATCAGGTGATCGATCGCGCGATCAACGGCGCCGCAGAGCCCGGCCCACGTATGATCGCTGCCCAGCCGCTCGCGGGCCGCACACGCCGCCCCTTCGAGCACCGCTCCCGGCGCCTGCTGCACGTCGCGAATGTGCCGACGGCAGGCGTCGATGTCGTTGACGTTAAGAAACCCGCCGAACGAATACTCGAAGCCGCTCTCGCGCGTGACCACGGGAACCAGCCCGTACGCGATCGATTCGAGAATCGACGTCGCCTGCGAATCGAACGAGGCCGGGTGAATGTAGACATCGCTCTGTCGGACAACGTCGATGAACTCCGGCGCGGCGTTCAGCGTGAACGGCTGAAGGCGAATATTCGGGTATCGGCCGGCCTTGACCGCATCCCGCGCGGCCAGCTCGTCCGGCGTGCCCACCTCAGGCAACAGGGTCGGGGCGACAATCGTCAGCGAATCGTTCAGGCCGGCAAAGGCCTCGATCAGCCGCAGGATGTTCTTGCGCGCCTGGTCGAAGCGGCCAACGTAAAGGAATCGCCGCTGACCGGGCGGGTTGAACCGCCGCTTGACCCGTCGGAAGAGACTCAGGTCCACGCACATCGGATGCCACGAAAGGGCGTCGAAGCCGGGCAGCTCGCCGCGGTGCGCCTCGCAGAGATCCTCGAACCACTGCCGGCCGCCGATGAACAGGATGTGGCGCCAACGTTGTGTCAGCACGCGCATCTCATTCCACGGTGGGATCGGTACGACAACGAGCGTCCGCCGGTCACCGCGCGCCTCCCGAACGCGGTTGAGCGCCGCCCCCGGGTGCCCGACGACGAGATCCTCGTCGCCAAGCGTCGAGACGTCGTGCTCGGCGTCGGCCAGGTCCACGAACTCCACCTCGCCGAACCGCCTCTGCAGATGCGCATGGAGCCGGACCCCGATCTGGCGATTCCCGTACGTCGATTGGATCCCGACATCACGGCTATACAAGAAACGAATCATCATGCGTTCTGGCTTCTTCCACTTTGCGCCTTCGCGCCTATGTCCCTTCCTGCTCTGCTTCTGCCTTCTGCCCCGGTTGGCCCACCCCTGCGCCGATCAGTAGAACAGTAGACCGCAGGTGAGCAAATGCATCCGTCCAACCAGCCCAATCTCGCCCGATGACCTTCTTCGCTCTACTGCGCAACTGTTCTGCAGCTCACCTGCTCTATCGCCGCGTTGCGGCGATTGGGGTCACGATGACAGAATTCTGAAAACGGCGCTCCTGCCAAACGACACGTGCTCCCCCACGCCAGCATCCCACGCCTCTGCTTCTGCCTTCTGGCTTCTGGCTTCTGCCTGACTTCGTACCTTTGTCCTCCCCACCCAGTAGCCCTGTATATCGGCAGGGTCGGCCGCTCGCCCCGCGTGGAAACCGTCCGCGCCCATCGGACGCTGCCTGGCGCCAGGCTCCAGCGACGAGCGAGCGCGAGAATCGTACTGAAAACGTGCCTGGAAGGCCGTCAAGGCGTATCCGCGGGGCCGCTGGCCTCGACAACGGCGAGCGCGAAGCAGACAATTGGCGGGGGGGCCGTGGCGGCCTACCCCAAGCATGGGCGTGTGCCGAGGTGCAGGCGTGAGTGTCAGGATCCACATACCGCAGGCGGAAATCGCAGCATTCTGTCGTCATAACCTCATTCGGCGGCTGGCACTCTTCGGCTCCGTGCTCCGCGACGATTTTTCGCCCGAAAGCGACGTGGATGTGCTGGTGGAGTTCGAGCCGGGCGCCAGGGTGGGGCTTCAATTCTTCCGGATCGAGCGTGAGCTTTCGGAAATCGTGGGGCGGAACGTCGATTTGAACACGCCCGGTTTTCTGAGCCGACACTTCCGGGATGAGATTCTCCGTGAGGCAAAGGTGCTCTATGACGCGGCATGACGATGGCGTCCGTTTGCGTCACATGCTCGATCACGCTCGGGAGGCGGTCCAGCTCGCTCACGGCAAGACCAGAGAGGATCTCAATACGGAGCGGACACTGGAACTGGCCTTGACGCGGCTTGTCGAGATTGCCGACGAGGCCGCGGCTCGTGTGTCATCCGCAAGCCAGCAGCGTTACCCGCGACTTCCGTGGCCGGAGATGGTTGGTCTGCGCAATCGACTCATTCACGGATACGACGCCGTGGATCTCGACATCTTGTGGGACATCGTTCGCGATGACCTGCCGCCGCTGATCGATGAACTCGAAGTCATCGTGAATGAGCGGCCATAGCCTTCCGACGTGCCCTTCAGAAGCAGGTACACCCTGCTGGCCCGGTACTCCACGCAAACGCCCGCGCCAATCGGCACGGGCGTTTCGGGAGGCTTAGCCTTGCGGGTCGAAGTCTGTTACGCCTGGGGCTGTGGACCGGACAGGCTCAGGAAACCTTCGAGCTTGCGGGCCCGCACCGGATGCTGGAGCTTGCGGATCGCCTTGGCCTCGACCTGGCGAACGCGCTCCCGCGTGACCTTGAAGATGCGGCCGACTTCCTCGAGTGTGTAGGTGTACCCGTCGCCGATGCCGTAGCGGAGCTTGATGATCTCGCGCTCGCGGTACGTCAGCGTCTTGAGCACCTCTTCGATCCGGTCCTTGAGCATTTCGCTGCCGGCCGTCGAGACCGGCGATTCGGCGCGCTCGTCCTCGATGAAGTCGCCGAAGTACGAGTCCTCGCTCTCGCCGACCGGGCGGTCGAGCGAGATCGGGTGCCGGCTGATCTTCATGACGCGCCGCGCTTCGCTCACCGGCATCTTCGCCTTGCGGGCGATTTCCTCGATGGTGGCTTCGCGACCGAGTTCCTGCAGCATCTGCTTCGAGATGTTGCGCAGCCGGCTCATCGTCTCAATCATGTGCACGGGAATACGAATCGTACGTGCATGATCGGCGATAGCCCGGGTGATCGCCTGCCGGATCCACCACGTGGCGTAGGTGCTGAACTTGTAGCCGCG
>JAFGKA010000166.1 GCA_016928855.1 Phycisphaerae bacterium | reverse complement strand
CAAGAGCCTTTACAGCTCGGTCAGCGACCTGATGAGCTTCTTCTCCGGCTCGGACAAGCAGGGGCTCAGCCAGGTCGTGCTCGTGACGTTCGAGTCGCTCAACGCGCGGGTGCTTGGCTTCGTGACCCGTGAGGCGTTCGCCGATCTTGACGCATCCCTTGAAGGCAACGATCTCGTTGCCGTCTACCTGCCCATGAGCTATCAGGTCGGCGGCTATACGGTGATCGTCCCGCGCCGCCAGCTCGCGCCGGTCAACCTCTCGATCGAGGAGGCCATGCGCTTTGCCATCACCGCCGGCATGACCACAAAGAAGCCAACCCGCGATCTGCCCGCCGCGAGAGCGTAGCGCCGGTGAGCCTTGTGTGCCATATAATTGTTAGCATTGTCTTTTTATGGCGTATAGGCGTGACGCAAGCCGTCGCAGTCGCAGGTCGGGTCTGCTGACCACTGCTGTAAACATGGTGAGCACCCTCCAAGATGGCCAATTCTCGCACAGATGCCTGTAAAACCCTTTCAGGGCTTGGCTGATTGTGGGGTGGAACTCGTCGTCACCCCCTGGGTAACCGTGCCGCACCACGTCCTCAGAAACCCTGTAAGGGTTTTCTCCGGGGCGTTTGGTCCCGGTTCGGCCCGACCGCAGGGCGTTACCCCATCGCCGAAGATCTTTACAGCGGCAAGTTGCTGCCCCGACCTACCAGATTGATCTTCTTTCTCGTCTGCTTCTGCCTTCTGGCTTCTGGCTTCTGCCTCTTCCTTCTCAGAAATTACTCCACCGAATCGCACGAATCGCCGTGCGGTACCGCCACAGCCAGAAGAAGCACAGCAGGCTGTTGCCGCAGAACAGGACCTCTTCGGGTCGCATGCCAAACACGTTACGGCACAACGTGCGGACACTCTCAGGCGCGAACCGTCCATCCGTCAAAGCACCGAGGATGAAGAGCGCCATGTTGTACAAGCCGAAGATCCACAGATACGCGGTTTCGTACGCGATGACCTTGCGTGCCCAGCGCACATCGGGCAGCATTGCGTGCGTCAGCCACCACGATGTGGCGACGGCGCCGATGAACCGGTGTGTGATCCAACCAACCGCCGGCGCGGCGAAGAGGAAGGCGCAGACGAGCAGGCAGACGAGTTCTGAATCGCCCGCTCCGTCTACGGCCATCATGAAGAAGAACATGAAGACCGCTCCGACGATGCCCAGGACGGCGTAGTGCCAAAGCGAGAAATGTAAGGCCGGCCGCTCAGGCGTACGCAGTCGGAGCCGACCGTAGAACGTGGCCGGCGAGACGATGACGGCATATGACGTGCGGAGCCACGCCAGCGGATCCGGTTCATCTTCCCACGGGCAGCCCGGGCGTCGCAGATCTGGCGTCAGCGACGAAGCAACATCAAGCCCGCATTCCGTGCATCGTCCGTCGGCCGCGACGTGCGTCAGGTCGTAGCCGCAGCCTTCGCATCGCGGCGGCAGCGGCGGCGGTGTCAGGCCCTGCCGGACGTCGCGGACCGCCCGGCCGATCCATGCCGGCAGCAGGCAGATGGTGGCGATGATGCCGACGGCGAGCAGAGGCCCGATTTCGTCGAAGCTGACGGTCCTGTCCGTGCCCCGCAATCGATCTTCGGCATTGTCGAGCGCGACGATGATCGATCCGAACACGAGCGTGGCCAGGACGACCAGGCCGCTGACCGACGCGACCGCGCGGAACGCCCGGCGATACGACGGTCCTGCGGGCCCAGACTCGTGCACGGTGCCCAAGTGCAGCCATGCCATAAATGCGACTGTGGCAAGCGCGCCCAGAACGACCCCAATAGCGGTCCATTCCGCCCAGCCGAGCCAGCCATACGTGTGCCAGTCGCGCCACACTTCGGCAGCAGAGCGTTCAACCACGCTGGGTGTCCAGGGAGCGGATGTGGTGGCAGCAGGCGAGGCGCTCCAATCGACAGTGACCATGTCAGCCCAGAGGAACAGCCAGACGAGCACGCACGGGATCGCGAGCAGGCAGAGGCCGAAACTGATCCAGAACCCTCGCCGGGACGCGGCGACCATGAGCGTAGCGGCCGTCCGCGGCTGGAACGCGTAGCGCCAGGGCACTCCAAGGGTATGCCACGCTGGCGGGGCGACAGGGGCAGGCGTGGGGAAGGCCGTGTCATCGTGCGGACCGTTCGCGTCCATCGTGCGTATCGTACCCACACGGCGATGTGACGGAAAGTTCCGCGGGAGGAGTGGATGGATTGTCCTGTGAAGGCGGATCTGATGGTGCGGCCGGCGTCGTACGTGTTTAGTGCCCTTCGTCGCGGCCGCTGGTCCGGCTTATCAGACGCGGCCTGGATTCGTCGGCTGGCGGGGCTTTATCGGCCGCCCTCGCGGGAATGGGGCTCCGGTCGTTGATGGATGAAGTCGCTTAGACGACGGACCGATCCAGGGAACATGAGGTCTGGCGGAGGAACGGTGTCGGCCTGCGCGCGAAGCCGCGAGCGATGCCCGGGGTACACCCTCGTCGAGGTGGTGCTCGTGCTGGCGATTCTGGGGCTCTGCGCGGGGATCGCGGTACCGCGGTTCGCGAATTCGATTGCGCTGCACCGGGCGGAGGCGGCCGGCGAGCGGCTGGTGGTGGATCTTACGCTGGCCCGGCAGCAGGCCCGCCAGTCGAGTGCGAGCCGGACGATTACGTTCGATTCCGTGGCCCATTCTTATTCGATTGCCGGCGTGGCGGGACTCGATAACCAACAAGCGACCTATTCGGTTGTGCTCACACGCGAACCGTACAACGCCAGGATTGCGTCCGTCGATCTGGGCGGCAACAACACGATCACGTTCGACGGCTACGGCGCGCCGGACTGCGGCGGTTCGATCGTCGTCAGTGTCGGTCGCTTCCAGGTGACGGTCACCGTCGATGCCGCGACGGGCAAGGCGACGGCGAACTGAGCAAAGGGGCGCGAGATGCCTTTGGCGGAACGACGACACGACGACTTTGCCGGCAGAGTGTCGGGCCTGCTGACTCGACCTACGGCCTTGCCGCCCGTGCGCCCGTCCTGTAGCGGTCGGCGTTCCTGCCGGCCGTCCTTCCACGCGCCCGTCGCGTACCGGCGCCGTGGGTACACGCTGGTCGAACTCACGGTCTCGCTTGGCGTGATGACTGTGCTGATGGCCGGCATGGCGTCTGCGATGCTTGTCGCGACACACGCGCTGCCCGACCGACGGGCGACCGCAAACACCGCGGCCGAAACCGTCGGGGTGGCCGACCAGCTCGCCGAGGATCTGCGCGGGGCAATGTGGATGTCGGAGCGCACGGCCGCGGCGGTGACCTTCACCGTTGCCGACCGCAGCGGCGATGGGCTGCCGGAGCGGATCCGCTACGCCTGGTCGGGTGCGGCCGGCGAGCCGCTGACCCGGGCATACAACGGCGGGGCGGCGGTGGAGATGTTGCCGGACGTTCATGAATTTGACCTGGCGTACGACACCACGACGGAGGTTGAATCGTATCCCGGGCCAGTCATCAAGTCCGCGGAAACATCGCTCCGGGCGTATACCACCGGGCCGAATCTGGCCCAGGCCACGATCACGAATAACCAATGGATCGGCGAGTACTTCAAGCCACAATTGCCGCCCGAGGCCGTGAGTTGGAGTGTCAACTCGATCTACTTCCGGGCGCGCCAGTATGGTACGGCGAACGGCACGACGCTCGTCAGGATCCATATGCCCGCGGCCGATCATACGCCGGACGCAATGGCGCTCGAGGAAGTCGGCGTTGCGGAATCGGCTCTCCCGATCTCGTCTGCGCCGTTCACCTGGTATCCGGTGTCATTCACATCCGTCAAGGACATTCCGAAGGACAAAGGGCTCTGTCTGTTGTTGACAACCACGTCGTCGCTCGTGTCGTGCGAGACCGAGTATCACAACGGCGGCGTGACGTTTCCCGACGCCGGCATGCTGGTGTCGAACAGCCAGGGCTCGACGTGGTTTGTCGACGAGGCGAAAGCCTTGCGGTTCATGGTTTACGGAACGTACACCGTGCCCGGCCCGCCACAGACCGCCACACGTCATTTCGTCAGCGGTGTTCGTGTCGCGCTGCGTGCCGGTGACGATCCGGCCACTCGTGTCGTGACGGCGGCGCCGACGGCCAATGCGCCGGAGGTGTTGTCCGGCCTGTGGCAGGCGAACTTCAAGATTGACCCGCGACTCGACTGGAACGGCGATAGCGTGGGGGACTGGACCTGTCGCTCCGGCGGGTTCAATCCCAGTGCGCTGACCGGTGGCGTCTGGCAGGCGACGACCTGCATCGAAACGAATCCGATCAGCGATTTCGCCGGCCTGACGACTGTTCTGGCACGCATGAGAGGTACAGTGGTCGGCGCGACGGGTGCCACAGTGACTGTACATGCCGACTGGTCCGGTACTACCGCGGCATCCATCTCGGCGCAGTTGATCCTGCAGGCGGACGGGACCCAGGTGCTGACGGTCTCGCACAAACTCGGTGTTTCGACGTCGGAGACACTTCTGCGCGTGGTTGGGATCTCGGCGGGCTTTCATACGGTACGGCTGATGGCCGACCCCATTCTCGATACGGTCAACGTCCGGCTCGACGATCAGGAGTGGGGCACCTATCGCTATACCCGTATCAATCAGGCGAGTATGACCAAGTACGTCGAGGTCGGCGTGTCGGGTACGTCGGCGCACTATGACTTCGTGTCGGTTCGCGTGGGGCAATGAGCATGACCGCGGAACGCAGGCATGGTGAGTACACGATCCGGGCACGACGGGGCGCGGCTGTCGCCGTACCCGTCATGGCCGTAGGTCGGGTCAGGGCCGACAGGCCCTTGCGGTGCTCCAACGCGGCCCCTCGCTGGGTTCTACCCACTTCGCGCCGCGGCTTCACGCTCGTCGAGTCGGTTCTCGCGACGCTGGTCGTGGGCCTGACGATGGTGGCGGCGTTGAACACGGTCGGTGCATCAAGTCTGACGCAGCGTCGGACGCAGGATCGCGACCGGGCGATGCTACTGGCACGGTCGCTGATGGCCGAGATTGTGGCTCAGGCCTACGAGGAGCCAGCGATGCCGGCGGGGGGCTTCGGCCAGGAAGCGGGCGAGGCGGCCACCGGTAACCGGACGCTCTACGACGACGTGGATGACTACCACAACTGGTCCGCCTCGCCGCCTGAGGAGCGGGACGGCACGGCGATGACGGGGTTCGAGCGTTGGACCCGCGCCGTCATTGTCCAACGGGTCAGCCGCGACAACCTGGACACGCTCGTCGGCACCGACAGCGGGGTCAAGCGGATTACCGTGACCGTGAGCTGTGACGGGGTGCCGATCGCCTCGCTGCAGGCGGTGCGTGCGCGGGTGTGGCAGAGGCCGGCGGCGCTCGTTGTTCCGTAGTACCGGCAGATGGCGCAGGTGGGTGCTGGATGGTGCGGGATACAACAGGACAGGCTGGTCGCGAAACATGAGACGATGGCAGAGAAAAACGTACCTGTCCCCATTGTTGGGGCGGCGGCGCGGCAGCGTGTATCTGGCGGTGCTGGCGACGGCGACGTTTGTGACCGTGGTCGGCCTGTCGTCAGTGCTGGTCGGGCGCGTGCGGCTTCGCATGACCGAGGGCTCGCATGACGCGGTTCGTGCGACGTTCTGGGCGCAGTCGGCGGTCGAGGTCGCCCTGGCGCGACTTGACGCGAATCCCAACTGGCGCACTGCGTACACGCACGATGTCTGGACAGCCGGTTTCCCGGCCGGTGAGGCGACCTGTCGTTTCAAGCTCGTCGATGAGGTGGATACGGACCTGGCCAACAACTCATTGCACGCGCTCCGGGTCTATGGCATGGCGAGTGTCGGCGATGCGGTACGCCTCTGTAGCGTGGTCGTGCAGCCGGGCCTGCCGCCGAACCTGCTTGAGAACGCGAACTTCGAGAACAGCACCGCGGGCTGGAGCGGCGTCGATTTCTGGGGCAATTGCAGCGTCGAGCAGGTTACCGACTACCCGCACAACGGCGCGGCGTGTCTGCGCATCTACAATCGCGCCAATCAGTATGCCGGGCCGAGTCAGGACGTGACCGACGTGATCGAGAAGGGTGTTACGTACTACGCGGAGGTCTGGGTGCGAGGCTATTCGAGCACGAATGACATGGCCGTTGGTCTGCGGCTCGATACGACCGACGGCTACCAGTGGTTCTTTGTACGGCAGACCTGGGCGGGCTCGGACTATACCAAGCTCAGCGGCGCGATTACGCCCACGTGGACCGGAACGCTGAATGAAGCGCATTGGCATATTGATACACCGAACACCAGCCTGCAGTATCGCATCGATGACGCGATGCTCGTCGAGGGAGATTTTCCGCAGACGCCGCAACTGTTTCCCGTCGCGGGAACCTGGCGATGCGAGGTCGTCGCCACGGCGGCCGTTCCGACTGAGGGCGAGGGCGAGGCCGCGGCCGCGGCGCAAAAAACGCTGAAGTGAAAGTCTCTCGTTGGCGGACAGACCACTCGTCCCGCGGATACCCCCTCCAGCGCAGTCTCGCTACCTGCTCTTGTCATAGGTGGGTGTGAAGGTATCCTATTGAAGCGGCAGGTGCGGCGCGGCGGGGCGAGGCAGACAGGGGCACCGCGATGAAACGCTGGCAGACAATTCTTCGTTGGTCGGCCGCAACCGTGGCGGCGGTGGCGATTATCGTCGCCATGCTGCTGTGGCTGGCGGGCACATTCACACACAAGATTTCGCCGGATGACGGCATCGCTGCGTTGCGAACGCCCTTGGGCGGGCGGCCGGTCGTCGCCGTGATGACGCGGACGCAGCCGTACGCGGAATGGGCGGTCGGCACGACGCGCGCGGTGCACGAGACGACCGTCGGCTCGCGGCTGCTGGCCCGGGTGATCGCGGTGCATGTCCGTGCCGGCCAGATCGTCGAAAAGGATGCGCTCCTCGTCGAGTTGGATGATGCCGACCTTCGGGCCCAGGTGGCCCAGGCCGAGGCGGTCGTGGCTGCGGCGTCGGCCGCGCTGGATCAGGCTCACATCGAGTTCGAGCGGATCAAGGGCCTTCGGGCCCAGGCGGCGGCGTCCGAGCTGGAACTGACGCGGGCGACGAACGCGCTGCGCGGCGCGGAGGCTGAGAAGGAACGGGCGGAGGAGGCTCGCGCGGGGGCCGAGACCCGCCTGCAGTACGCCGCCGTGCGGGCGCCGATGGCTGGCCGTGTCGTGGACAAGCGCGTCGATGTCGGCGATACGGCTTCGCCCGGACAGCCACTCGTGTCGCTGTACGACCATACGCGGATGCAGCTCGTCGCGGTCGTCCGTGAGTCGCTGGCGCAGCGGCTGACGCTCGGGCAGATTGTGACCGTCCGGCTGGAGGCGATGGAGAAGGAATGTGATGGCGTGGTCGAGGAGATCGTGCCGCAGGCCGCCGCCGTCAGCCGGTCGTTCGAGGTCAAGGTAGCCGGCCCCTGCCCGCCGGACGTTTTTCCCGGGATGTTCGGTCGCGTGAAGATCCCGTTGGACCCCGAAGAAGTCGTTCTCATTCCGGCGGTGGCGGTGCGTCAAGTGGGCCAACTCGACCTCGTGGAGGTCGTGGCGGTTGCGGAAGACGCTGGCACGCCGTCGGCGGGTCATGTAGCGGCCGGCGTCCCGCCGACTGGAACGGGCACTGTAGCGGCCGGCGTCTCGCCGGCCGGGGGTGACGAGTACACCTCTCGGCGGCTCGTCCGGCTCGGGCGCGTGTTCGCCGACGAGGTAGAGGTTCTCAGCGGACTGGCGGTGGGTGAACGGGTGGCGCTGCCGGCGGCAGCTTCAAGAATCCGGTCGGGTAACGATGGCAACTGAAGGCCAACACTCAGTCACGATCGCGATCGTCAACAAGTTCCTGCGTTCGAACCTGGCGATCATTCTGATTCTGTTGTCGCTCGTGGTCGGAGCGGTGGCGCTGCTGGTGACGCCGCGCGAGGAAGAGCCGCAGATCGTCGTGCCGCTCGCGGACGTTTTCGTGCAGTTCCCCGGTCGCTCGGCCGCCGAAGTGGAGCGCCTTGTCAGCACGCCGCTCGAAACGCTTCTGTATCAGATCGATGGCGTGGAACACGTCTATTCAATGTCGCGTGCGGGTCAGGCGACCGTGACCGTGCGGTTTCATGTGGGCCAGGACCGTGAGCGCAGCCTGATCAAGCTCTATAACAAGATCGAGCAGAACCGCGATATCGTCCCGGAAGGCGTGGCCGGCTGGGTCGTCAAGCCGGTCGAGATCGACGACGTGCCGATCGTGACATTGACGCTCGCCGGCGGCGAGGACGATTACGGGCTTCGTCGTGTGGCGGAAGAGATGGCCGAGCGGCTCGCGGGCCTCGAGGATATCTCTCGCGTGGCGGTGCTGGGCGGCCGACCGCGGCAGGTGCTCGTTTACCTGGATCCGGAGGCGATGGCGGGCTACGACACGTCGCCGGCCGAGATTGAGCGTGCGATTCACGGCGTGAATGTCGGGATGCCGGCCGGCGGGTTCAACCGCCACGACAGCTACAGCATCGTCGATGCCGGTCAAGCGCTGCTGCAGCCGGACGAACTGGGTGAGATCGTCGTCAGCGTCCACGAGGGCCAGCCCGTGTTCCTGAAGGACGTGGCGCGGATTCAGGATGCGCCGGCCGAGGCGGCGACGTATGTGCGCTTCGGGTGCGGGCCGGCGTGGGAACACGGCGAGAGCCCCGCGGAGCTGTCGGCGGGCCAGACCGAAACGATTCCGGCGGTGACGATCGCCGTAGCGAAGAAGAAGGGAACCAACGCCGTGTGGGTCGCCCGGGCGGTCACCGAGGAGGCTCGCCGGCTCGGGGATGTACTTCTGCCCGACGGCGTCGAACTCGTCGTGACGCGCGACTACGGCGAGACCGCCAACGAGAAGGTGAACGAACTGGTCGAGGCCCTCGCCGTGGCCGTGGTCATTGTGATTCTTCTTCTGGCGTTCGCGCTCGGTGTGCGGCAGGCCGTCGTGGTGGCGATGGCCGTGCCGATCGTGTTCGGGCTGACGCTGACGGTCAACCTGCTGGCCGGCTACACGATCAACCGCGTGACGCTCTTCGCGCTGATCCTGGCGCTCGGGCTGCTGGTCGATGATCCGATTGTCGATGTGGAAAACATCCACCGGCACTTCCGGCTCCGTCGGCGTGCGACGCGCGAGATCGTTCTGGAAGCGGTCAACGAGATCCGGCCGCCGCTGATCGCCGCGACGCTGGCGGTGATCGTCTCGTTCCTGCCGATGCTGTTCATCACCGGGATGATGGGGCCGTATATGCGGCCGATGGCGATGAACGTGCCGGTGACGATGTTCATGTCGATGGTCGTCGCCTTCACGATTACGCCGTGGGTGGCGTATCACGCGCTCAAGGGCGAGTACCGTGAGACGACGGAGGCGCTCGCACTGTCTGATGACGAGGCGGCCGCGGATGTGAAGCGGACGTTCCTCTACCGGTTGTTCTATCCGCTAATGGCGCCGCTGCTGCATTCCCGCCGGCTGGCGTGGGCGTTCCTCGGTGTCATGGCGGTGCTGACGGCCGGATCGGCGATGCTGGCTATGACTCGGCACGTGCCGCTCAAGATGTTGCCGTTCGACAACAAGAACGAGTTTCTGCTCGTGTTGGACTTCGACGAGGGCACGACGCTCGAACGCACGGATGCCGGCGTACGGGAATTCGAGGCGATGCTTCGGACGGTGCCCGAGGTACGCGACTTCCAGTCGTACGTCGGGCTCGCGTCGCCGATGGACTTCAACGGGCTCGTCCGGCACTACTACCTGCGTCAGGGGCCGAACGTGGCCGAGATCCGCGTGAACCTGGCGCACAAGCGCCGCCGCGAACAGCAGAGTCACACGATCGCACTGCGGCTGCGTCCCGCCCTGGCGGAGGTGGCCGATCGCTGCGGGGCCAGCGTCAATCTGGTCGAGATTCCGCCCGGTCCGCCGGTCATCGCGACGGTGGTCGCCGAGGTGTTCGGTGGGCCGGGCAGTGCGTACGACGAGATTCAGTTCGCCGCTGAGACGGTTCGGTTGCGGCTCGATCGCGAGCCGGGCATCGAGGATCTCGACGCCACGACCGAAGCGCCGCAAACGAAGTACGTCTTCGTGCCCGACAAGATCAAGGCGGCCTTGAACGGCGTGACGAACGAGGATGTCGCTGACGCCGTTGCCACCTGTCTGGCCGGCAAGCCGGTCGGCACGTTGCGCGTGTTCCGCGAGCGCCAGCCGCTCGAAATCGTTCTGCGCGTGCCGGAGCCGCAGCGATCGTCCCTGCCGGACCTGGCACGCATTCACGTCAAAGGCCGGCAGGGCCAGCGCGTGGCACTTGGCGAAATCGGAACGTGGACCGAGCGGCGTGAGGACCAGACGATCTACCACAAGGATCTTCGGCCTGTCGTCTACGTTTTCGCGGAAGCGGCCGGCCGAGCGCCGGCGGATGTGATTCTGGATATCCAGGCCGACCGCGTGGTGACGATCGAGGCCATGCCGCCGGCGGATCAACGCAGCCACACCGGCGCCGGCTGCGTGGCGATGACGCCGGGCCGGCCCGTCGAAGGCCGGACGTTTCTGCGGTCCGGCGGCGGCGTGCCGTGGTGGCTGCCCGAGCCGTTCGAAGTACGATTCTCCGGCGAGGGCGAATGGCAGATCACGCTGGACGTCTTCCGCGACCTCGGCCTGGCGTTCGCGGCGGCATTGATCGGGATCTACATCCTGCTCGTGAACCAGACGGGGTCTTTCATTGTGCCGCTGGTCGTGATGCTGGCGATTCCGTTGACAATCGTCGGTATCATGCCCGGCTTCTGGCTGCTCAACGTGATCAGCGGCGGAACGGTGGCCGGCTACGGCGATCCGGTGTTCTTCACCGCGACGGCGATGATCGGCATGATTGCGCTGGCGGGCATCGTGACGCGCGACTCGATCATCCTCGTGGACTTCATCCACCTGTCGCTGCGGCGCGGCCGCACGCTCTTCGAGGCCATCATGGAGAGTCGGGTCGTCCGGTTGCGGCCGATCCTGTTGACGACGGTGACGGCGATGCTCGCCGCGGTACCAATCACGTTCGACCCGATCTTCTCCGGGCTGGCGTGGGCGCTGATCTTCGGCCTGTTGAGTTCGACCGTATTCACACTCTTCGTGATTCCCGTAACCTACTGGCTGCTCTACGCCAACAAGCCCGGGCACGGCCTGCCGCCGGAGTGACGAGAGGAGCATAGGGTCCGCCCTGGCGGACCGTTTGGTTGTGCCGGTCGCAATACCGTCCAGATTGGCATCAAACTGGTAAAAAATACATCCGGTTGTTTAGGGTGGTTCAAGCGAGGCGGACCTACCCTACGCGATTTTGGCCGTACGCAAGTAGCGCAGATAAACCTGCTGGACGGATTCCATCGCCGCGACGTCGGCTACGGCGGCTACGGCGGCGACCATGCCCCCGCACATGGCTTTCCATTCGGCGATCGTCCCCCGGCTCGTGGCATACAGCATGGCGCCCACCATGAGCATGAAGAGGACCCACATCGCGTTGGCTACCGCCCGGGTGGTGTCGAACGTGATCGGCGGTTTGCCCGTCCGCTCCGCCAGTGCGGCCGCGAACGCCTTGCCGATATCGAAGGCGGAATGTCGGATCGCCCACCAGTGCATGAACGGTACGGTCAGCAGCACGGTCCGAATCGGGCAGCCCAGAGCCGCCCATCGGCCTGTTATGACCGTGGCGATCACGAGTACGACGTAAACCGGGACGATCGCCCATCGGAGCGGTCCGGTCGGCACCGCCTGCGTCAGCGGGTTGACCACGCCGACAAGCGACAGGATGAATACCAGCAGCACCCCGTGTGCCGTGACAGCCGCGACGCTCGCCGCGAGGCATCGCCGCTGAATCTGCTTTGACGAGAAGGCTTTGCCTGGTTCCAGCAGGCTCATCCGGTCGAGCGCCGTGTGCGTGAGCCACCAGATGGCGAGGCCGCAATCGGCCAGCAGCAGCCCGATGATGCCGGCCCCTGCGAAACGCCGGACGAAGCCTTCGGTTACGGGTGCCACAAACAAGGCCAGAATCCACAGGATGCGGAAGACGGCGACGAATTCGAGTGATCCCTCGGGGAAGCTGGCGAACCATCGGCGTCGTTCCGTCACGAGCGCGACGGCCGGGGCTTCCAGGCCGGCATTCCGATTCGATTCCGCTTGTGTTGGGTTGGGCTGGCTGTCCATGTGGTCTTTCGTCTGAGACTCGTGACTCGTCAACGGCTCCCGCGCCAGCGGGCCGCCCCCCTCATCCTATCGGCAACCGCAGCGGGAAAACCCAGGCTTCGTGCACGATTGTGGCCTGTGGCGGGGCCTGTGTAAAGGCGGTCAGGCAGGTTGGGGCCTGCGGTCGATGCCGGCGGCACGGCGGGCAGGCGAACCGGTCGGCCAGCCGACGCGTAGCAGGGTCCGGGGCCGACGGCGGGGGATTGAAGGCGATTCACGCTGTAACCGCCTCTATTGACTAAACTTGCGCTTCGGTGTACTGTCCGGCAGCTTAGGGTCCGGCAGCGCAAACGGCCGTGCCGTGCCAGCCGGATCCGGGCCCGACGAGCGAGCACACGATGGAGGCAGACGCCATCAGCGACGACTCAGGTGTTCCCGGCGCCCTTGAGATTTCCCCGGCCGAGGCCATCCCCGACGGCCTGACCGGCCGGTGGTGGGTTGCGCACACCAAGCCCCGCAACGAGAAGGCCCTGGCCACGGATCTGACGGCTCTGGGGGTGCGGCACTATCTGCCGCTGTGCCCGCGAGCGACCCGGAGCCGGACGACCGGTCGCATATCGCGGTCCTTCGTTCCGGTGTTCCCCGGTTACGTGTTTTTCAACGGGACGGACGAGCATCGCTATCTGGCGCTGCGCACGAACCGGATCGCCAATACGCTGGTGGTCACGGACCAGGCCCAGCTCATCGGCCAGCTTCGACATATTCATCAGGTCTTGACGACTGATGCCGGGCTGGAGTGGAGTGGCCGGCTCCGTGTGGGCGAATGGGCGCGGGTTGTGGCAGGACCGCTGCTTGGGGTGGAGGGCATCGTGTGCCGCCGGCTGTCCCGGCTGCGGCTGGTTCTGAATGTCGAGACACTCGGCCAATCCGTCAGCATCGAGGTTTCGCGAGAGTTGCTCGAACGCATCGATGGGCCGTCGTACACGCCGCCGAGGTGACGCTCCGGCGCAGCAGGCCATATCATCGCAACGGGTTCGGTGGGCGTGAGGCTGGCGGGCATGCGCCGGCGAGGCTATACTCGCGATCGTCCCGTGTGGGGGCGGCGGAATCGTCGCCGTGACCGCGGGAGAAAAGAGCCCCTCATCATGCAGACCGCACTGATAACCGGCGTGGCGGGATTCATCGGTTCGCACGTGTGCGAGTCACTGCTGGCCGACGGGTGGCGCGTCATCGGCCTCGACAATTTCGACGATTTCTACGATTCTCGCGTCAAACGTCGCAACGTGACAGTGGCGATGAAGTCCGACGCCTTTTCGCTCGTCGAGGGCGACATTCGCGACGCGGAGTCCGTGGACGCAGCGATGGAGAGCGGCGTAGACGTGGTCGTGCATCTGGCGGCGCGCGCCGGTGTCCGGCCGTCGATCGAGCAGCCGCTGCTGTATACCGATGTGAACGTCAACGGTACCATGGTGATGCTTGACGCTGCCCGCCGACACGGCGTGGGCCGGTTCATCTTCGCCAGTAGCTCCAGCGTTTACGGCAACAATACGAAGGTGCCGTTCGCCGAGTCGGACAATGTGGATGGGCCGATTTCGCCTTACGCCGCAACGAAGAAAGCCGGCGAGCTATTGTGCCACACGTACCATCATCTGTACGCGATGCATGTGACGTGCCTCCGCTTCTTTACGGTGTACGGCGCCCGCCAGCGTCCGGACCTGGCGATTCACAAGTTCACGCGGCTGATCGAGGCCGGCCAGCCGATTCCCGTGTTCGGCGACGGCTCGATGCAGCGCGATCACACGTACATCGATGACATCGTGGCCGGCGTGCGCCGGGCCATCGACCGCTGCAACGGCTATCGAATCTACAACCTCGGCGAGTCTGAACCTGTCTCACTGAATGATCTGATCGCCGCGATTGAAGTCTCCCTGGACAAGAAGGCGACGATCGAGCGATTGCCGCTTCAGCCGGGCGACGTCGAGCGGACGTATGCGGATATCACGCGGGCCCGCGAGGAACTCGGCTACGCGCCGACCACGAAGCTGGCGGCCGGGCTGGCCCGGTTTGTCGAATGGTTCCGTGCGGAGGCGTTGCTGTCCTGAGGTTGCCGCAAGTCATGTCTGCCGGCGTGCCGGCGCTCAGGTGTGGCTCGCCGCCTGTGTCGTCGCGGTGGTATCGTCGGTCGCCGGGGCTGTTGCCGTGGGCTTCTCGGCAGGTTCAGCGGGCTTGAGGTACTGGTGGGGAATGGTCGGCTCGAAGAAGCGCTGCAGGGTCGGGCTTTCGAACCAGAGGCCGAAGCCGACGATCAACGTCATCACAAGGACTATCACGACCATCGAGCGGCTGCGCAACAGTCGTTCCGGGTGCTGGGCGGGGCTGTCGGGCTTGAGGCCGACGCGCAGATACGCGGCCATGAAGACGGCGAAGGCCGGCACCGTCAGGACCAGCTCGATGTGGTAGCGGGCGATGAAGACTCCGACGAACATCGAACAGGCCGTCGCATAGCACATCGTCGAAATCAGCAGGCGCGATTCGTTGTAGTGACGGAAGGACGGCCGGTAGGCCCCGGCGCGGCGCGGGTCGTTCAGATGACGGTATTCCCCAAGCCGTTTGACCGCCATCAAGAACGCCCCGAGCGCCCAGTACGCGGCCAACAGGGAAACGGGCAGCCATACCACGGAGCCGGTCGCATACCAGCCGATGGCCAGGCGGATCGGGTTGTTGATCGCCTCGGCAATCACGTCCAGATAGGGCAGGTCCTTCATCCGTACCGGCGGGATGTTGTAGAACAGGCCGCTCATGAGCAAGGCGGACAGCGAGTATCCCAACGGCCGGTTCACGCCGAAGCCGATCGCGAGGGCGATGATGCCCAGGGTGATCCAGAGCCCAATGGCGATCTTGACATTGACCCTGCCCGACGGCACGGGGCGATGGCGCTTCTCGGGGTGCAGCCGATCGCGTCTGGCGTCAAGCACTTCGTTGATCACGTAGTTGCTGGACGCGGCCAGGCAGACGCCGGCGGTGCCGAGCAGAATCGACCAGACGGCGGACCAGCGCAGCAGTTCCGGCTGCGTCAACAATGCGAACATGACCCCCGGCAGGATGAAGACGTTCTTGAACCAGTGGTCGATGCGGGCAATCTGGATGTAGGGCCACATCTCGCTACGTTACCTCGGGAGTCGGTGTTTCGTCGGTAAAGCGAACGCGGAGTATAGCGGTTTCCGCCCCGATTGGACAGAAGGCCGGCTGGCTCGGCGTGGGGGCTCCGGTAGGCGGTCGATCATGGCCCGTCGGAGGTCGATGTTTCGGCATTGCCGGTGGCGGGCGGGGCGATCCGCTCGAAATGAGGCTCGGACTCGGCCTCGTCGACGAACCGGTACAGCGTCCGGTCGGGGAAATGCGCGTGCAGGATGACGTTGGCTTCGTCGCCGCGGTCGCGCGCGAAGACCACAT
>JAFGKA010000165.1 GCA_016928855.1 Phycisphaerae bacterium | reverse complement strand
TTTTCTCCGTTTCTGGATTCCGGAAAGCGAATCGATAGTAGGCAAGCCCCGCGGGAGTTTCAACTTGGCCTGCTCCAGCCTTCTGCCTCGTTTCGAACGGCTTACTCGTCGTCGTATTCGAGATGGTGCTCGAACGCTTCGAGCGGGCAGCCTTCACAGCGAGCCTTCGGGCGGCACCAGGTCTTGCCGACCGCGACCAGCAGGGCGTGGTATTCGTTGAACAGGGCGGGCTCGGCTGGCAGGTTGGCCTCGAACAGCTCCTTGAGCAGCTCATAGTCGGCGTCTTCGTCCACGACGCCGTGGCGTCGGAGAATGCGGAATGTGTAGGCATCGATGACGAAGCTCGGCTTCTCGCCGGCGTAGAGGAGGATGGCATCGGCGGTTTCCCGTCCGATGCCCGGAATCGCCAGGAGTTCCTCACGCAGCGTGGCCGTGCGGGTGGCGAACATGCGGTCGAGATCGCCGTCGTAACGCTCCCAGAGCCACGCGACGAACACCTTGAGCCGCTTGGTCTTGACATTGAACGTGCCGGCGGGGCGGATCAGCTCCGCCAGGTCGGCTGTCTCGATGTCGCGCAGTCGGGCCCAGTCCAGGCAGCCGGCGGCGCGCAGGTTGGCGATGGCGCGTTCCACGTTCTTCCACGCCGTGTTCTGCGTGAGGATCGCGCCGACGATCACTTCGAGCGGCGTATCGCCCGGCCACCAGTGCTGTGGGCCGAGCGCGGTGTACAGGGCGTCGTAGAATGCTTTCAGAACGTCTTTCGTGCGTGTGCTCATCGTGGGGGGGCGTCTCCTGCAAGGTCGTGTGCGTTCGTCTCCCGCGCGGCTCGGCGGCAGCCGCAATTGAAACTCTGCCCGTGGCGACGATAATCGTCTGCCTATGGCGAAGCGTCAAACGACACGGAAGGCGATCGATCTCCTGAGCCCTCAAGGCGAGAGCTATTCGCACCGGGTGCAACGGCCGCTGCATTGCCTCGTCTTCGTGCTGCCGTTCCTGATCGCGTTTGAGCTTGGCGTGCTGTGGCGGCATACCGTCGAGCCCGGCCGGCCGTTGCCGTCGCTCGTGGCATGGCGCGTGATCGGGCAGTTCGTCGAACTGCTCGGCGCGAGCGGGTTCTACTTCCCGGGACTCGCCCTGGTGGTGATTCTCCTGGCGTGTCATGTCGTGGCGAAGCATCGCTGGTCGATCGAATGGCCCACATTGCTCGGTATGCTGGGCGAGAGCGTCGTCTGGGCCATTCCGTTATGCGCGTTCAACACGGTCGTCTATCAAGCTCGTACCGGCGGCGTCGAGGCGCGATGGATCGATGACGTCATCCTCAGTCTCGGCGCGGGCATCTACGAGGAGCTGGTCTTCCGCCTGATCGCGATCACGCTGCTGAGCATCCTGTTCGTCGATGTGCTCTCGCTGAACAAGCACGTGGCTATCGTGATCGTGATCGCGGCGTCGGCACTGTTGTTTTCCGCCCATCACCATCCCCCGTTCGGCGATGAGCCCTTTCAGACGAGCCGCTTCTTCTTCCGCACGGTCGCCGGGGTCTATCTCGCCGGCATCTTCGTCTTTCGGGGCTTCGGCATCGCCGCCGGGACTCATGCGTTCTACGACATCGCGATCGTCACCATCGCGGCAATCCGCAGCGCGGAGCATTCGGGTCTCTAGTGCCGCTTTCGGTTGGTGACTTTCGTGTATCCGGTGGGTGCCACTGGTACCGACGTCACGTCGGGATCTGCCAGTGTTCGGACGACCGCCGTGCCCAGCCGCCACGGAACGAAACTGACCGGCCGAAAACGGCAGTAGCGATGCCGTGTTGTGTAGTGAAGTTTGTGTAGCGGCCGGCGTCCCTGCCAGTCGTCTTCGTTGGTGCGCGAGCATTGCACACAACAAACGCGGCCGGCGTCGCACGTGTCCAGCGTGTTCGACGTTCAATAAGGAGGTCCTGCCCGTCGGCGAAGTGGAACGTCATCCCATCTGCAACGCCCGGATTCGCCGGCCAGGTCGAGCCGTCCCAGCCGGAGCCGACAGTGTCATATGATTTCAAGAGACTCCCGACCCGTTTTCTTCACTCGGCTCCGGCGACCCGCATGATTCGTCAGGGCTCGCGACGCGGATGCCTGCTAGAACAGTCGCTTTATCAGATTCTTGGCGCCCGTCGCCTTGTCGTCTTTGTCGTCGGCCTTCTCCTTCTTGGGTGCATCCTCCGATGCCTCGGGCTTGCTCTTCTTGGCGGGTTTGTCAGACGCGTCATCGGAATCGGATGCCTGCGGCGGCTGGTTCTTGGTCATATCCATCACGGTCACGCCTTCGGGGGCCTTGAACTTGAACTTCTCGTCGGGGATGTCTACGTTTAGCTTGACGTCCTTGACCAGGGTGGTCGTCAACGGCTTGCCGTCGGGGCCAAAGGAGACAACCTTGGCCGTGATGCCGCAGTCCTTGCGGTACCATTGCCGCATCTTGCCCGCTGCGTTTGCCTGCGCGGCCTTCTTCGGAGTCGCCTCGACTACCCAGCAGTCAACGCCGTCGACCTTCTCATCGTCAAGCACCTTCAGGTCGTAGTTCTTCTCCCAGGCTTTCATCGCTGATTCGGTATCGTAGCTTTTGTCCGGCTCGACCTTCATCTTCATGGCCATCTTGTTGGTGCCGTCGTCGGTGAGCGTGTAGATGAACTTGCCGTCGCAGACCGACAGCGTCTTGGAATCCTGCTTGGTTTCGTTGCCCTGCATCTTGGTTACGGACTTCGTCTTCGATTCCATGCGGTAGCAGACCGTCTCGCCCTTCTTGCGCCACATCATCTTGCCGGCGGTCTCGCTCTTCATGCTGTTGCCTTCGCCCATGGCCATGTCCATCTTGGTTTCCATCGTGGCGGTGTAGGAGTTGGCCTGGCCGCAGGCCTTGATGATCATCGGGCGGACCTCGTCGAACGACGCAGCTCGCGACGGCGAGACCGCAAACGCGAGGATCAGACCGCACGCCGCAGCGGCGAAAGTGGCACCATGCCGACGGGGCGTTCTGATGGATTGCGACAACATGACAGATTCTCCTGGCAGAGGGTAAGGCTTCAGTGTCGTGCGTGCCCGTCGACGCCGTCGGGCGATGGCGGGCCATTGTATCGCGGTTTCTCGTTTCGTCTATTCGCTTCGTGGGCGGGGTCTCACGGTGACGTGAGGGTGTCTGCGGCGTTTCCGCCGGGGGGAGTTGACGATGAATTCGCCGGCCCCGTGCGGCCCGTTTGGCTTCACTCGCAGGCCGGCGACCGGTTGGGCCCGTTGAAGCAGGCCGCGAATAGGCTGAAGTCGGCCAGGTCCACATCGCTGTCGTCATCGAGATCGGGCCCGCCGCATTCGTCGGCGAGCACGGGCGGGCGGTTCGGTCCATTGAAACAGCCCTGGAATGTCGTGAAATCGCTGAGGTCGACGTCACCATCGGCGTCGAAGTCGGGGCCGGTATCCGGGACCGCGTCGGGGTCGTAGACCAATAGCCGCGAGTCGGTCGTGCCCACGTAGAGGCTGTCCTGGTAGTGGAGCACACTGCACGCTCCCTCCGGTGCAGTCTGCACGTGGGTCCATTTGTTCAGGCGCTCCGTGCTGAGGATCCGGTGGTCCGAGCTCAGCACCCACAGCGTCGAGCCCTCGACCTTGAAGTCGAGTATGCTTCGAGAGTCACCCGGATAGAGCCAGGACGTCCGCGAGCCGGTGAAGGAGAAGAGCGGCCCTAACGAGCCGGGATGTCCGAGCTTGAAGATGACTACCCTGTCGAAGACTTCGGGCTGAGCGATGAGTGCGTGATTGGTGCCGGAGCTGATCATCGGGTCGCCCGTCGTCCATGCGGTGCCGTCGTAGACCTCCGACTGCGTGGTCAGCGGACCGTAGTACGAATCCGCCTGGGCCCAGAGGCTGTCCTTGAAATCCACCAAGCCGTAGAAACGCAGGAAGTCGCCGGACGCGGTCGGCACGACGCGATGATCGACCGTCCAGGTGGCACCGTTATCGATGCTCTTGTAGATCGCGGCGTCGAGGTTGTCGGTCGAGGCCAGGTAGAGCGCCGCGTTGAACTTGACGATGTCGAACACGTGCAGCGCCACGCCCGATGTCATCGCCGGCGCATCCGCCCACGTATCCACCGCGCCGTTGGCGATTCCGTACGCGTAACTGCCGCTGGCGCCCCATTTGGAGTCGATGTGCGGCGCATACAGCACGCCGTCGATCTCGCGGAACAGGTAGATCGCCTCGGTATTGCTGGTCAGCAGCGGCGTCGGCGTGAACTGCATCGTGGCCAGGTCATACGGCTGGATGGCGATCGGGCCTGTATTGCTGCTGTAATCGCCATAGCCGGCATAGATCTTGTTGTTGAACCCGTAGAGGGTTGCCAGCCGCCGTCCGTAGGCGGTCGACTGATATTGTGCCGAAGGATGCACGCCGAGCTCGACGAACTGCCCCGCCTCGGCCAGGGCGGGCATGAGCACAATCGCCGCAAGGACCGCGCCGAATCGAAGTCCGATAGGTGCTCTGGTACCGAGCAGGGCCGCGGCATGATTGCGAGCGGGGAGCATGGATTCATGATACCAGACGGCCACGGTGTCGTTCAAGGGACAGTCGCGCGCGTTCAGCCACGTAGGGGCCGCCCTGGCGGACCGTTTGGCTTGGCGGCCAAAAAAAGGGCCAAAAAAAGGTGTCAGGATGAATATTGGGTGTGTGAAAAATCATCCTGACACCTTTTCCGTTCCTGTCAGCCCGCCCATCGTGATTCGTAGTCGCCTTGGCATGCCTAAAGCCTGCCGCACGCTCGCCCGCGGTCAAACAGGATCAGCGGCAGGCTTCGCAGCAGGCTTCTTGGCCGGTAGAGCATCTCGACCTCGCCGCGGCAGTTGTACCAGCAGGCCGTGCACGTGTTGCCGCGGGCGGCGGCGTTCAGGCGCTCGACGATGCCGCGCGCGCTGT
>JAFGKA010000164.1 GCA_016928855.1 Phycisphaerae bacterium | reverse complement strand
TAGCGGGCCAGCCAGCCGTAATTCATACGGGGTTCCGGCCGTTTCCACCGCTTCTTGCGTTCCGCCAGTTCGGCGTCGGAGACCTTCACTTCGAGCGTGCAATTCGGGATGTCGATCCGGATCCGGTCGCCGTCCTGGAGCAGGCCGATCGCCCCCCCCTCGGCGGCTTCGGGCGAGACATGCCCGACGCAGGCGCCGCGCGTGCCGCCGGAGAACCGCCCGTCGGTGATTAGTGCGACCTGGTCGCCGAGGCCCTGGCCCATGATGTAGCTCGTCGGCGCGAGCATCTCCTGCATGCCCGGCCCGCCGCGCGGACCCTCCCGGCGGATCACAACGACATGGCCCGGTTTGACCTTCCCGGCCAGGATGCCTTCGCAGGCGTCTTCCTGCGATTCGAAGATGATCGCTTCGCCCTCGAACGTCTTCATGGTCGCGGCAACGCCAGCGGATTTGACGACGCTGCCCTGCGGTGCGAGGTTCCCATACAGGATCGTCAGGCCGCCGGTCTTCGAGTAGGCGTTGCCCACCGGGCGGATGCAGTCGAGTGGATCAAAGCCGAGTTCCGCCGCCGATACGTCGCGGATGGAGGCATGCTTCTTGCGGATGCTGGTCCCGGCCGGGTTGATCTGGCCACTCGGCGCGACGGCGGCCAGTTCAAGCGCCTCGGATTCGACTTTGTCGCTGCGGATGTCGTAGGCGTCGATGTTCTCACCGAGCGTTTTGCCGGTGACGGTCTTGCACGTCTCGTCGAGCAGACCGGGACAACCACGTCGGACCTCGCCGAGGATCGTGTGGATACCGCCGGCGCGATGCACGTCCTCGACGTGGTACGCCGAACTCGGCGAGACCTTGCAGATGTTTGGCGTTCGGTTGGCCAGATCGTTGACGTGCTGCATCGTGAACTCGACGCCGGCCTCCGCCGCGATGGCGAGCATGTGCAGGAGCGTGTTCGTCGAACCCCCCATCGCCATATCGAGCACCATCGAATTCTGGAACGCGCCGAACGTGGCGATGTCGCGCGGTTTGATGTCGCGCCGCACGAGTTCGAGGATCTGCTCAGCGGCGCGCCGATACAGCCGCTTGCGGTCTTCGCTCGTGGCCAGCGTTGTGCCGTTGCCGGGCAGCGCCATGCCGAACGCCTCGCAGAGGCAGTTCATCGAGTTCGCCGTGAACATTCCCGAGCAGGAGCCGCAGGTCGGGCAGCCGAATTTCTCGAGTTCGGTGAGCTGGCTATCGTCGATCGTGCCGACCTTCCGGGCGCCGACGCCCTCGAACACGCTGATCAGGTCCACCGTTTTTCCGGTCGGCGTCCGGCCGGCCTCCATCGGACCGCCGGAGACGAAGATCGTCGGGATGTTGCAGCGCATGGTTGCCATCAACATCCCCGGCACGATCTTGTCACAATTCGGGATGCAGATCATCCCGTCGAACCGGTGCGCCTCGAGCATCGTCTCGACCGTGTCGGCGATCAACTCGCGCGAGGCGAGTGAATACTTCATACCGAGATGCCCCATCGCGATCCCGTCATCCACGCCGATCGTGTTGAAGATGAACGGCACGCCGCCGGCCGCGCGCACGCATTCCTTGACATATTGGCCAACTTCGTTGAGGTGGGCGTGGCCGGGAATGATGTCCACGTAGCTGTTGGCGATGGCGATGAACGGCTTGTTCTCGTCGCCGTCATGGAAATTGCCTGTCGCTCGGAGCAGGCTTCGGTGGGGGGCTCGTTCGAACCCTTTCTTGATCATGTCGCTGCGCATGGTTACTCCTTCG
The DNA here is from genome assembly GCA_016928855.1 of Phycisphaerae bacterium. Classification (GTDB taxonomy): domain Bacteria; phylum Planctomycetota; class Phycisphaerae; order UBA1845; family PWPN01; genus JAFGKA01. The sequence continues at coordinate 1,042 of JAFGKA010000164.1, read as the reverse complement.
TTGCCGTTCGCGAACGCGGCGTACCGTACCGCGGTGGCTGTGGTTGACGATTGTAGTGCGGGTCGCAAGATCGCGCCGCCATGATAAGAACCCGCCCCCCGGCCCCGCAAGCGGCCTTCTGTGGGCGATTCGGGCTTGCCATGCCAGCCGCTCATTCGCCCGTCGTTGGCCCGACCTGGGCGATCCACCCGTGGCCGCCGATCCGGCGGATGAATGCGGCTTTCCCAACCCCGCGTCCGGCGGGTCCGCTTATGCCACGGCCTGTCGGTAATGCCACGCCTCTCTGGCCACGGTACCGTATCGCCATAACCTTTTGATACAGAAGAACCTGCGTTCATTTCCGGCGCAGACGGGCTGGGTGAGTCCCGAACGGGCTTGACAGGCTTCAGGATGGTGTTATACTTAGCTTTGCTGTTTGTGGCGTGGACGAAGGTAAACCGGTTGTGTTTCCCGTCGGCCGCCGACGTCCGGGTGATTGAACCTGTGACCGCTACGGCGGGCGGCAAGACGGATAAGCAGGCCGGATTTCTTTTGCGCCCGCCACGGACCGCCCCTTGCTGAAAAAAAGCGTTGGCGTCCCGGAAAGTATGGAACTTTTGGGCTTGACAGCCCGGCTCGGGACAGTACAATGCGGGGCTCAGCGGTTGAGCGATTAGCCGCTGGAGCAGGCTCTTTGTCAAGTGAACAGTGTGACGTGCCGCGAGAATGTGAGGCTCGCCCTGGTTCTGCATAGGCCGGGCGGGACTAATAACTCAGTCTTTCGAACTCTCCTGCCAGGAGCGGTTCGGAAGGCGAGGTGTGTTGCCTCGGCTTCGGCCGAGGTGATATCTCACGTTCTCGTATGCAGACAGACGTGAGAGCCTGGAATGGTCGTCGGGGCCTGTTTGGACCGGCGAAGCCAATTCCTTTATCGAACGCAACGGCGGCCGACGCTTCGGTGTCGGCTCGCCAAAGCCTCGATATTTAATTGACGAGTTTGATCCTGGCTCAGAACGAACGCTGGCGGCGTGGCTAAGGCATGCAAGTTGTACGGGCCGTTTAT
>JAFGKA010000163.1 GCA_016928855.1 Phycisphaerae bacterium | reverse complement strand
TCCTGGATCCCCGCCGCGCGAGCCCGCAACAGATCCCGCTCCTCGAGCGCGAACTTGTATTCCGAGTTTTCGCTGAGGTCGCCGTGCGACGCCGCTTCACCGATCGCCTTTGCGTTCTCCGGCATCTTCACGTGCAGGATGTAATTCAGTTCCTCCTCCGCCTTGCGCCGGCCGGCATCGGTCGTGTACAGGATGTTGGGGTCCTCCCACGGCTCCAGCCGCGGCCGCATGAACAGGACCGGAAACTTCTGGCGAACGATCTTGCACAAATCATCTACCAACGCATGACTCAGGCCCGCGGCCCGTGAGAGCTGCCGGTATACCGTACCGGCGAGGTCCGCCTCCATCCCCTCGATCGCCTCATGAAAGGCCGCGTGCTTTCGCGCCGCCAGCGCCGAACGAATCGTCGCCCGCACCTCCTTGTGCACGTCCGGCCGAACATCCTCGCGCCGGGCCAGATCGCCCAGCAGCGTCAGCATTCGCCCCAGCACCTCCACCCGCGGCGGCAGGTCGAACACATCGGCCTTGGCCGGACCACGCCACAACCACACCAGCAGCGGAAGGTGTTCCAGCGGCTCCATCGCAATCTGTCCGATGACCTGCTGCACGGCGTCGCGGTGCCCCGCCTCAACCAGATGAGCGACCACCGCATCGCAGTTGTCCGGCGAACAGGTCGGGAAGATCTCGAGAAACGCCGCTGGCCACCGCTCCGGCACCGCGGCCCGCGCGGCCTCGAGCAGCCTCGGCAACACGCTCGACTCGGCATGGCTCTTCAACAGGGCGGCCAGGTCCGCTGCATTCGCCAGCAACGCTTCGACGAGCGACGCCTGCTCCGACGCTACGTACCCGCTACGATGCAGATGCTCCAGCACAATAGCCGGCCGCAACGCTTCGGCCGGATGGCCATGATGCTTCTCGATGCGTTTCGACAACGCGCGCGCCCAGTCTTGCAGCAGGGCTTTGTCGACCGGCGTTTTGCGCGACTTGGCCTCGCGCACGTAGCCATCGATGATACTGATCTGTTGTTCGGGCGTGCGCACCTTGGCCCACTGTTCACGTACCTCGTCTTCCAGGCTGACGCCCGCCTCGTCGTACATCAACGTCACCGGCGTACGCCCTTCCACTCGCACGTGGTGATGCCGTTTCAATGCCGAACGCACCCGCGTCCACCACTTGGACCACGCGTCGGCGGACATATGTGTCGGCGTCAACATGTATTTCAGGTCGTCCGCGTCCATCTTCCCGCCATGCGCCCGGACGATGCCGACAACCAATCCCGCGGGGTCGTCGGCCAACAGGCTCGCGAACCGCTCTGGATGCAATTCCGTTAGCACGCGGAAATCGTTCGGATCCGCCAGGTCGTACTCGTTCGCCAGCGTGTCGGCATCGTATTCCGTGGTGCCGCGACGCGTCCGCACGACAAACCGCCCCCCCGCCAGATCGGCCTCAACTACCTCGGCGGCTCCGGCATCACCACGCGAGATCAGACACGTACCCGGCTCGGCCTGCAGACATAGCTCCAACGTGCGTAACGCCCGCCGCGGCGACTTGCCACCGAGCAATCCGCTGGCCGTGATCAGTTCCTCGACGCCCGGCCTGTCCGCGAATACCTCCTGGTAGAGGCTGGCGACCTCCTTACGGACCTGTTCGCTCGTGCCATGCAGGATGATCTCGCGCGCCAGTTCGAGCACCTCGCTCGCCTCGGCGCGCGCCTTGACGACAGAAAGCCACATCCACGCCAGTGTCGCTGCCCGCTCGTCCTGCTTCTGCTTGGCCAACGCTTCGAGCGCGGCAATCATCCCCTCCACGCCGGCGTTCGGATCCTCAACCGCCGCCATCCAGCGATCTTCGAGCGTCTCCCACTCCTTCTGCGCGACCAGATTCAGCCAGTCCGATTTGTTCATTCCGCCCTCAATACCTGCCTTGGCCCACAACATCGGCCCATCGAACTCCTCGATACGCCGCAAACCGGTATGATCCGGCCGCGCGACAGCCTTGTCCACCCGCGATTTCCGAACGCAACCGCCGCCACCGCAAACACAACGGAACAGGCCCAATCTGTGGCGCCGCCCGAGCCCGCCTGGCCGGATTCCGCGGAACCGCATCCGCCATGGCGCGATCGAGGCGGCAAGGCTTGGCGGACATTGCGGCCCGAACAGGCTCCACGCCTTAACGACACGACGGAGCCAATCCTTATCCTATTGCTGCCATTGAACTTAGATTCACAATAGAAAACGGTCACAACCAGCCGAAGAATATACGAGGAGCGATGCCGGGCCTTTATCGGGCCTCGCTCGCACGGTATGATCTAAACGGTTGCTTTCGTCTTCTCAAAGTCGTTCGGCCTGCGGGCCCAACGACAAGCAGCTTGTCGCAGGCTCCAGAACGTTCTTCCTTCCTGACGTCCCGGTTTACCCCGGCCGGGACCTGTAATGCTGGAACGTGCGATAGCTCGCGAGAGGCCCCGGCGCCCCCCTGCCGGGGCCTGTCTATTGCGCCATAATCACGACAACGTCCGGCAACGTCTCGCGCGATAGACCTTTTCGGACGTCAGCCGCACTTTTTTTTGGTTCATCCGGGAAAAACGGGATTGACGATTCCGCGTACAGAGTCTTTGAAGGCAAAGGTTTATGGGCACGCGGCTCCCCGCAGGAACCTTGCCAGAACAGGCTAGAAACGGCAATGCCGACGCCCATGGCTGGGTCCTGACGATAGTCTTCCGGGCCTCACGCCCTCCTGGTCTGGGCCCTCGAAGAATCGCCCGCCAGTTGCCACTCATCCCGGAAATCCCGGATGAACCTTTTTTTTCACGGAATCGCCTTCTCGGCTCCCACACGACGAATCGGACAGCCTACGATCAAGTGAGAGGCCGCTAGGCGCCTGCGCCGAACGTGCCGCTCGCCAAGTCGAGCCGGACTACGTTGTGGCACGATCGGTGTTGGTGCTGGCGACGAGGGGAGGAAAAGTGCATGCGGTGGGTACGAGCGGATATGGTATTGCGTCAGGTCCTGGTGGACCTCAGCACGCAACATGACTTCCTGGATGCGAACGGGGCAGTTCCCGTCTGCAATCGGCAGACGTTGCTGCCGTATTTACGACAGCTCATGACATTCGCACGGACCGCGCGGATACCGATCATCTCCTCGATGGACGCTCATCGCGAGCATGATCTGTTCGACGGCATGGCCCGGCATTGCGTGGATGGCACGGTTGGACAGAATAAGCTCGCGTTCACCCTGCTGTCACCGCGGATTCTCATCGAAGCGAACAACTGCTACGACCTGCCCTACAACATCATGTCTCGCTATCGCCAGGTGCTCTTCCGGAAGCGCGACCGGGATTTCTTCGGCAACCCGAAGGCGGACCGGCTCCTGACCGAACTCGAGCCCGGCGAGTACGTCATTTTCGGCGTCGGCCTCGAACAGGGCGTCAAGGCGGCCGCGCTGGGGCTGCTGGCCCGCCACAAAAAGGTGGCGGTCATCGCCGACGCCTGCGGCTACTGGAGCGAAGCCGAGGCAGACCTCTCGATCCGGCAGATGCACGCCAAGGGCATCCGCATCACAACGCTCGAACAGTTCATGGCGACGACGCCGTTGCCGCGCCGCATCGCGCGTCGCGCCCGGCCAGCCGATCCAAGCGGCCCGCGTGAGCCCGTCCAGCGGACGGCCAAGGTCGTCCGGCGCAAGACGCTGGCGAACTGACATCGATCGCTGCCGTTGCATAAACATCGTATCCCCCGCCTGTCGGAATCCGCGCGCTGATGCGGCCGAAGCCGCTGGGATGGGCCACCCCGCTCCGGATGCACCCATTCCATATCGCCATCGCCGGCGACCTCCCACCGGTTGACAGGAACACGGCGCGGCTTTCTCATGAACTTTTTCCCCTCTTGTGTGATGTACAGGTAGCGGACCGGCGGTATCCGCCCGGGTCAGAGCATCGCGAATGGACGACCGAATATCGGAAGTGCGGTCTCTCTATGACGAGCATGGGCCGGCCCTGCTGCGCTACCTGAGGAGGCTGACCGGCCGGCGGGAGGTCGCGGAGGATTTACTGCAGGAGACGTTCGTCCAGGCGATGCGAAGCCTGGAACGGATCGGCAAGGCCCATTCTCGCCGAGCGTGGCTCTTCGTTGTCGCGCGCCACCTCGGAATCAACGCACTGCGTCGCGCCCGGCCGACCGTGCCGCTGATTGAAGCCATCGCCGCCACGCCGGCCGTCGAAGAGGATCCGCGACTGGAGCCGATGCGCAGAGCCATCGCGGAGTTGCCGGAGCTTCAACGCGAAGCGCTGCAGTTCCGGCTGCGGGACGGGCTGAGCTATCAGGAGATCGCCGACGTGCTGGGTGTTCCGATCGGCACGGTCCGTTCGAGGCTGCACAAGGCGGTCAACGGGTTACGAGGGCGTCTGAAGACCTGCGAGGATTGAGATGGACTCGGAAACACTCGAAAAGCTGATGATAGACAGGGCTCTGGGAGCAATGCCGCCGGATTGCGAAATTCTGCTGGCTGCGTATCTGGAGACGCACCCGGACGCGGCCGCCGAATGCGGGAGCATTGAACAAGCGGTCGAGTTGGCGCGACAGGCGCTGACCGACGGGTCGGCCGCAACGCTGCCGGCATTTCCGGCCGAGCGATTGCGCGAGGCACAGCGGACGGACTGGCTGTGGCGGATGACACGAGCGGCGGCCGGCATCGCCGCGTCGGTCGTGCTCGGATTCGGCGCACATGCCATGTTCTTCCCGGCGGCAACGCCGGAAACTGGAATGTCAGCGTCAAGCCTCATTGCGGTGCACGGGCCGGAGCAGCGAACAGAAGAAATCGGCGAAGACGCCGGGTTCTGGTCCGGCGAGCGGCTCCGTGAACAGGTAGCCGAGGCGCCACGACAGGAAACGACTCGACTGGTCTGGGATTCACCTGTGCGGGTTCCACGCATTCGAGGTGCATCATGAAACGAACGGTTCGACTTACCGCGTTGGTTCTGGTGGCGTCGATGGTGGCCGGCTGTGTCCCGCGGCGGCTGTTCTGGTCGTCGGACGGCCAGCGCGTAGCGATCATCAGCGAGGACGGCCTGCACATCGGGGATGCGGTCGGCAAGCTCTCCGGCGTCGTGGCGGAAGACGTGACGCTCGTCGCCTGGATCCCTGATTCGCATCGCTTCCTCGCCGTTCACGAAACCACAGTGGCAACATG
>JAFGKA010000162.1 GCA_016928855.1 Phycisphaerae bacterium | reverse complement strand
TGTTTGGCGATATGGTGCACTGCCACTGCGCCCATTCGCACGATTGTATCGATCACTGGTTCTTCGATCGTGAAGGCAACGATCGCTGGCCCGCCAAGTACCTCATCGAGCGCAACAGCGACCAGTATCCGACGCATGCGCTCGGGCCGGTGATCAGTTGGCTGGACATCAACTGTGGCGACTATTTCAAGCATCTGACGGCGACGGCGACGAGTTCGCGGGGCATCAACGCCCATTTCGCCCGGAAGTTCGGACCGGATCACCCGTCAGCCAAGCGCACCTACGCGCAGGGCGACATCGTCACGAGTGTCATCGAGACTTACAAGGGCCGCTCGATCGTCATCAACTATGATATGCAGTTGCCGCGGCCCTACGACAACCGCTGGCTGGCCCAGGGAACGCTGGGGGTCTACAACGAGCAGCGCGACGCCGTGTACCTGCTCGGCCGCAGCCCGAAATACCACGAATGGGAGCCGTTCGGCCCTTACCAGGAGCGGTTCGAGCACGGGTGGTGGCGCCAGATGAAGAACGCCGCGGGCGAGGCCGGTCATGGCGGGACGGACCATCTCGAGCTGCAGGAGTTCATACGGGCGGTTCGGAACCGGACGCAGACGCCGATCGATGTGTACGATTCGGTCATCATGAGCGTCATCACGCCGCTATCGGAGGCATCCATCGCCGGCGGCAGCGTGCCTGTCGAGTGCCCGGACTTCACACGGGGAGGATGGAAGAGCCGCAAACCTTCATTCGCGCTGGATTCGGCATGACAGGTGCCGGGATGCTATCTGTGCGAAAGGAATGGTGGTGCAGGATCTCTTTGGTATCCGGGCTTGTTCGTGCCACCCGTTCTGGGGGACGTTCCTGATCATTGCAGACCGCGCCACGCCGATGATGAGTCCGGTAGGGTCCGCCTTGGCGGACCATTTGGCTGTGGTCGGCCGTGGTGCTCGAATGGTCCGCGAGTGCGGACCCTACTCTCTGACAGACAAGCTGCCAGTGGCGCCCTACACGAAGATGCAAAGCGTCGGGTCTCCGTGCCGGCTCAGCCGGCGTAGCGCAGCTTGCCGGCGCGGGCGTCCTCGGGCATGGGCACTTTGTCGAGCGCCTCACCCTGTTGCACACGCCACTGTCTGACCTTGTCACGCAGCTCCCGCAGCCGCTCGGCGTGGGCGGGGTCCGTTGCGAGATTCTTCAATTCGAACGGGTCGTTTCTGATGTCGTAGAGTTCCTCCGGCGGCCGATGTGTATGGTGCCTGACGAGGGCGGCGGCTTTCGGATCGCTCTCGGCCAATCGCAGCCAGGAGGGCCAGTAGGCCGCCGGCGGGTCAGCGCTGGTGATATGCGTGGTGTACGGAATCTCCGGAGCGAGGTTGATGATGTATTTGTGGTCGGCTGTCCGGACGCATCGCATTGGAGCGCGGTTCATGCGCGCATCGCCTGTGTGTGAGGCGAAGACTTCCTGCCGGTGATGGTCCGTGCGTCCGAGGAGCAGGGGCAGGAAGCTGCGGCCGTCGATATCGGTTGGTGGCGTACCGCCGGCGGCCTCGATCATCGTTGGCAGCAGATCGACGAGACTGACCATCGCTTTCGTCGTGCTGCCAGCTCGGATGCGCCGCGGCCACTGCACCAGCAGCGGCGTTCGGATGCCGGCATCGTAGAGCGTCCACTTCGAGAACGGCCATTGGGCGCCCTGGTCGGCGGTGTACATGAACAGCGTGCGATCGGCGTAGCCGTGTTTGCGAAGGGCTTCGCGTACCTCGCCGACCTGTTTGTCCATCCAGCTTACGTCGGTGTAGTACTCGCAGCGGGTCGCGCGCGTTTCCGGCGTGTCGAGCAGGTAGGGCGGCAGCGTGATCTTCGCCGGATCGTAGCCGTCATTCGGCGGCCAGAAGACGTGCGGCGAGTGGGAGCAGACGATCAGGCACAGCGGCTGCTTCGAATCATGCTCGGCCAGCAGGCGATCGACCGCCGCGGTGTTGAGGTCGGTCCAGAGCGTGCCCTTCTTGCCCGGCGGCATGATGTTTGCGTCTTCAAGGTATTCGAACGGGAAGACCGGCCGGGGGCCGATGTGACTCTTGCCGGCCAGTACGACCCGATAGCCGAGATCGCCCAGGTAGTGCGGCAGCGTTCGCAGGCCGTCGCGCACGAGGCTGTGGTTGGCGTGCGCGCCGTTGCGGAACGGCAGCAGGCCGGTGTAGATGGCCGATCGCGACGGGGCGCACGTCGGCGAGGCTGCGAAGGCCAGATCGAACCGCACTGCTTCCTCGGCCAAGCGATCCAACTGGGGCGTGCGGACGTCCTTGGCGCCGTACGCCCCGCAGTCATTCCACGTGTGATCGTCAGAGATGAAGACCACGATGTGTGGCCGGTCCGTCGCGGTGGGCGGCGAGGCGGGCTCGGCCAGGCTCGCCCGGGTCGCCAGGAGAAGGGCCAATCCGATGCCGGTTCCGAGAGCAGGGCTGTTCATACATCCTCCGAGACTGTGTGAATACGGGCGATGATCGGGCCAGGTCGTCGTTACTTCAGGGTCGGACGGCATCGTGGTGCTGTCGGCGCGACCTGTCAAATCGCCTCCAACGCGTGTACGCCGATCTCGCCGTTCTGAATGATGGCGCGCTCGCCGCACCGTCTTGGATCAGCATCCATGGGCGATGATCTTCAAAGGATGCCCTCAGTGCTCCTCGCGGTGAGGCCTGGTTTGCGTGGAATGGCGAGCATCGGCCGGTCGAGACGTTGCCGGCGTTGCCGACGCGAGTTCGCAGTCGAGCCAGGCGTAGATGTCGGCCTTGGTGGCGTTGCTGATTGTGTGGCCGCCGGGTTTGAGGACGCTGACGAGCCGGTCGGCGTGGCCGTAGAGGGCCCAGGTCGGCCGCACGGCTTCGGCGGCGGCGTGGGCGCTTTCGGCCTCGGGGAAGATGGTGTCTTCGCTCGTGTTGTGCAGGAAGAGGGCTCGCGGGGCGAGCAGGCGGATCACGTCGGGCCAGTCCCACGCCGGCTGGCGATCGGTCAGGAAGATGGGACGCAGCTTTGGCATGTAGCTGAACCACTGATCGCGCGCCCATCGCAGCGGGTTCGACTCGGCGGCGAACGTGGCGAAGCCGCAGCTCGAGATCGTGGCGCAGACGCGCTCGTCGAACGCCGCGAGCATCAGCGCCTCCTCGGCGCCGAGTGAGTGGCCGATCGTGCCGAGCCGCGCCGGGTCCACGCCGTCGGTTGCGGCGAGGACGTCGAGGGCTTGCTGGGCGTCATGGAGCATCTTACCCATGGCCGACAGGGCGGGGTGGCGCTGGTAGTGGCCGCGTGTGTCGAACGGGCCGTAGGCGTCGATACGATCGCCGGCGCAGATCGAGTCCGGCGAGAGCGTGATGTAGCCCCGCTCGGCGAGGTCGGCGCCGAACGCGTACACGCCATCACCTTCGAGGCCGACGGCTTCACGCTTGCCGGCGGCGGCGGTCTGATGCAGAACGAGCACGGCCGGCAGCGGTCGCTGGCCGGTGTTCGGTACGCACAGATACGCACGCACGCGCTCGCCCGGCTCGACGTTGTATTCGATCAGGTGCCGCTCGTAGTTGGGCAGCTTGGTTGTTTCGATCACGGTTACACTTGGTGCCGGTGGCGGCGGTGGCGTGCCGATGGTTCGGCGGATGATTCGTTGGATGATTTCGCGCGGATTGTTTGCGGCGGGCTCAGTTCGCGCATCCACGGATAAACCTTGCCTTTGGCGTTCCGGCCTGCCGCCCACTTCAGCACTGGCGGGTCCCGATGTCACGTCGGGACCAGTGGCACCCGGCGCCCTTCGGGCGAGAGCAGTTGAGCAGTTGAGCAGTGGAGCAGTAGAGGAAGACGTGGCGGCAGGCTGCTCAGTATGGACACGTTCGGGCTTTGGCATGACGCCCTTGTAGGCGAAGCGGGCGTCGAGCCAGGTGTAGGCCTGGGCCCGGGCCGGGGCGAGGAAACTGTGGGGGCCGTCAAAGGCGTGCCATTCAAGGTCGTCAGCGGCGCCGTAGAGGCCGTATACCGTGCGGACATCCTTGAGGACGGCGTCGAGTCCTTGGGTGTTTGGGAAAATCCTATCCTGCGTGGCGTACCAGATGTAGAGCGGGCGCGGGGCGATCTGGGCGAAGATGTCGTGCCAGTCGAAGGGGATCGCGGCTACGTCGGGCAGGTACGTGCCGAGTTGCGGGATTAGTGCCGTCATGTGCGACCATCGCTCGGGCGTCGGGTCGGCCCGGAACGTGTTGAAACCGCAGCTCGCAATCGCCAGCGAGATTCGCGGCTCGAAGGCGGCGGCGAAGACCGCGCCGTAGGCGCCGTGTGAATGGCCGATCGCGCCGATGCGGAGCGAATCGACGTATGGCAGCGTCTCAAGGTAGTCCACGACGCGGCTGACATCCCAGACCATCTTGCCAATGAACGACCAGCCCGGATGTCGCCGGTAAAAGCGGATGCTGTCATGGTAGGGCTGTGTGTCATCCGGGATTCGCTCGCCGAAACCGATCATGTCCGGAGCGATGCAGATGTAGCCCCGCCGCACGAGCTGAAGGGCAAGGGCGAGATCATCATCCCCGTTGATGCCGCAGGGTTCGTCTTTGCCGGATGCCGCGGTCTGGTGCAGGCAGATCATCGCTGCGACGCGCGGCGCTGGCAGCTTGCGGGGCAGCAGCACATACGCCGGGATCCAGTCGTTCGCCTCGCAGCGGATGCGGATGTGCCGGCGGATGTGGTCGGTCAGTGTCTCTTCCCCGAGGACCTCGACCTCTGGCGGCGGCGCCGCGGGCAGGTTGGTCGGTTTGCCAAGGATGCGTTGGATCACGGCGCCTGTATCTTTGCGGCGATGCTCCCACGCCCGGATCTCGTCGATGCGGGCGTTGCTGTCGGCCTCGGTCGCCAGCAGCGGCACAAGTTCCTTCCGGCCGGCCTGTAGAGTGCGCAAATCCGGCTTGGTCCACGTGCTTGCATCGCGCCACGTCTCCCACGTGTGGCCGGGCCACGCCCAGGCGGTTGTCGCGAGGCCGATACAGAGTGCGAACAGACACAGGCCGCCCCCGGGGCGCTGCCGGCAAGGCTTGAGCATCAGGTTTCGGTTGCGGAGGCTCGTCGGTTCGTGCATGGGCTGCCTCGATTGCGGTTTGGGTCAATGACGTCGCCGTGGCTGCCCAGTGTAGCGAGGTCGGACCCGAATACCAGAAGGCACGAACGGCGTATCGGTCATGGCAAGGCAGAAACAGAAGGGGGCGAGGATCTATGTTCGCAGTGGGAGCATGGGCTTCGAACGACCCGAGGCCTTCGGCCACGGTCGATGGAGGGCTATCTCGTTTCGCCGACGATGACGGGCAGGTGGCTGCTGATTGTCTCGATGAGTTCCTGTCGGTTTATGGGTTTGGCGACGTAGGCGTTGCAGCCGACTTCGAGGCATCCTTCGCGATCACCTTCCATGGCGTGCGCCGTCAGAGCGATGATCGGTCCCGCAAAGCCTTTCTGGCGAAGCGTTTCGGTGGCCTGGTAGCCGTCCATGACGGGCATCTGCATGTCCATCAGGATGACATGGAACGCCATCGCTTCGTTGCGGGCGGCCAGTGCGACGTCGACACCGGCTTTACCGTTGCCGGCCACCGTGACCGTGGCCCCCGCCTTCTTCAGCAGGTGGGCAATCAGCCGTTGATTGTCCGGGCCGTCTTCCACGAGAAGAATGCGGCATCCTTGCAGCACAAGGGTGCCTTCGCCTACGGCTGGTTCAGGAGCAGGCTCGGCTGTGTCGGCCACGAAGCTTGGGCCGTCGAGCATCTGCACCTCGTCCAGTGGGCCTGTGGTCACGGTGATGCGGAAGTGGGTGCCGGCGCCCGGGCGTGTCTCCATCACCGTGACGTCGCCGCCGAGCATCTGCGCCAGGCGTCGACTGATGGTCAACCCAAGTCCTGTGCCGCCGAACTTTCGCGTCGTTGATACATCGGCTTGCGTGAAGGGCTGGAAGAGCTGCGCGAGCTGTTCGTCGGACATGCCAAGGCCGGTGTCGATTACGTCGAACTGCAGGCAGGGCTCAGGCGTGTTACTCACGCACTGAAGTGTCAGTCGGACACTGCCGGCATCAGTAAACTTGATTGCGTTGCCGACGACGTTGATCAGGATCTGTCGAAGGCGTGTCGGATCGGTTTCGATTGTTTCCGGGATGCTCCCCACGGATTCGACATCGAACGTCAGCCATTTCGCGTCGGCGCGCACGCGGATGAGGGCCGCGACCTCCGTGACAATGTGATGCGGCGAGCAACGGACTCGTTCGACCGTCATCTTGTCCGCTTCAATCTTGGACAGGTCAAGAATGTCATTGATGATATTGAGGAGGTATTCGCCGTTGCGTTTGATGGTCTGAGCCGCTTCGACTCGTTCGGGCGGGGCATGGTCGATATTGCCATGTTCCAGCAGTACGTCCGCGAATCCAAGGATGGCTGTCATGGGCGTGCGGATTTCATGGCTCATGTTGGCGAGAAACTCGCTCTTGCTGCGGTTGGCGGCCTCCGCGGCCTCCTTGGCGCGATGCAGCTCCTCTTGCGCCCGCGTGCGGTCCGTGACGTCAAGAAACATCACGGCCATTCTGCCCGGCGATGTTTGAAACGCGTGTACATCGTACGCCCGCGTCATGGTGTCGTGGGTGTAGACCATGTTCTGCGTCTGCCACGGCTTTCCGGTCGCCGCCGCGGCCCGGTACCGATCCGATGCCTCAGTGTTGGCCAGGGACGGGAAGGCTTGCTCGATCGTCTTGCCGATCACGGCGTCGTTGTCGATGCCCGTGTGCTGAGCCGCCGCCGGATTCGCATCGATCAGAACCAGCCGGCCGTCCTCCTCCAATTGGTACAGGTAGGTGCCCATTGGCGAGCACTTGACCATGTTGCGGAACTTGTCCTCCGATTCGCGCAAGGCGCGTTCCGTCTTCTCGCGTTCCACAATCTCGGCGTGCAGTCGTTCATTGGCGGAAGCCAGTTCGGCGGTGCGTTCTTCCACGCGCTGCTCAAGCGTCGCCTGAGCCTGCTGCAGCTTCGCGGCCAGCGTGTTGAAGCTCGCCGCGAGATCGCTGATCTCGTCGTTGCCGCTGACCGTGACGGGAACGATGCATTGCGCCTCCGGCTGGTCCGCGATGCGCTTGAAGTGCTCGGCCATTCGCGCGATCCGCCTGGATACGGCGAACCGGAAAACGAGGCCAATCGCAATGAACAGCGCGGTCAGCCCGGCGATAACTACGGCGAAGTTCCGGGAGGCGTCTTTGACGAGCTTCGCGTGGACCGTGTCCATCGGGATCGCAACCGTATCCAGCGCGATCACCTCGCCGACCGGTCGATGAAACCCCGCCGTTGCGCCATAACGCTCGACCATCGATGCCGGTGCTGTCGCTGGATCGCCGTGGCACTGAAGGCAGTCATTTTTCATACGCCGGGCGCTGAAGTGGGCAAGGTAGGGCAAGCCGTCCAACTCGATTTCGCCTGTCCATCGCTTCACCTCGGGATTCGCGTTGAAATGTTGAATCATCTTCAGTTCGTCCGGGCCCGCCTGATTCGCCGGGTTGCGGGGGTCATCGGACGAGAATTTGATGATATAGTC
>JAFGKA010000161.1 GCA_016928855.1 Phycisphaerae bacterium | reverse complement strand
CTCTCCGACGACGGGTTCGAGTTCGCCCACGTCACGAAGAAATGGAGCGGCCTCGGCAAGGAGTTCTTCACCAGCGCCGACAACTACGTGCTCGAGATCTCCGACGCGGTCGAGCCCGACAACACGATCCGCCTGCTGATCCTCGCCGCCGTCATGTGCATTGACATGGTACTGAAGGAGTAGGCGTCATTGTTACGGCATGAATGTCCACTGGCGGGCAAGCCGCCAGTGCCACCCCGGTTGGGTATTCGCAAGCCACGGCCGGCGAGACGCCGGCCGCTGCATTACGATCGGCACACCCACACGACCGGCGAGACGCCGACTGCTACGTTGAATCTGCGGAATCCGAAGATGCCGTTCTTCTTCTGTTCGATTCAGAGATTTCGCTGATCCCGTGCCTACGTTACGCGTCAAGGAACATTGCGAACGGATCCGCGAGCAAGGCTGCCACGTCACTCAGGAATCGCACGCCGTCGGCGCCGTCGATCACACGATGATCGTACGACAGGCATAGCGGAAGGATGGTGCGCACCCGCGGTTGGCCGTCGATCACGACCTGTTCCTGACGCGAACGCGCGATGCCGAGGATAGCCACCTCAGGGTAGTTAAGGATCGGCGTGAAGCCCGTACCGCCGAGGCCACCAAGGTTCGAAATCGTGAACGTGCCGCCGCGCAGTTCCTCGAGATCGATCTTGCGCGCCCGCGCCCGTTCAGCCAGCTCGTTCACCTCGGCCGCGATCTGCAAAATGTCCTTCTGATCGACATCGCGCACGACGGGCACGATCAATCCCTGCTCGGTATCGACCGCCACGCCGAGGTGGTAGTACTGCTTGATGATCAACTCGCCGGCCGCGAAATCGAGACTGGCGTTGAATTGCGGATACTGCTGCAAGACCTTGACCACCGCCTTCATCACCAGCACCGTCATCGTCAGCGGCGGCACTGCCGCGCTCTCGCGACCGGCGTCCTTGGCTTTGGCCGCCATCGCACGCTTGTTCGCCACGTACTGTTTGCGGGCAGCCTCCAGCTCCGTGATGTCGGCCAGATCGAACTGGGTCACATGCGGCGCCACCTGCCACGCGATGCTGAGATTCTCCGCCGCCTTGCGGCGAATGCCCCGCAACGGCCGCCGCTCGACGGGCCCCCACTTGGTGAAATCCGGCAGCGCCGGGATTCCGGGCGCCGCCACGCTCGGGGCCGGAGCGGCCGAGAGGCTCTCCCGGATGAAACGCTTCACGTCGTCGGCTGTGATGCGATTGCCCGGCGCCGTCCCCTCAACCTGATGAAGATCGACGCCCAACTCTCGGGCGAGTCGGCGTACGGCCGGGCTGGCCGCCGCAACCGCCCCAGGTGCCGCCCGAGTCGCCCGCTCGACCGTCGGGACCGGACTCGACGCTTCAGCGGCTGCGGGCTTGGCCGGTGCGGTTGGCGGCTTGCGCGCGGGGGTTGCCTGTGTCGGCGATTCCGGCTTCTCCGGGGCCTCCTCGGCCTCGGCTTCAGCCACCGCCGGAGCGGCCGCGGCGGCAGGAGCCGCAGCGCCGCCGGCCTTGTCAATCGTCAGCACAGCAGCACCGACGGGCACACGGTCGCCGACCTTGATGTGAATCTTGGCCACACGGCCCGCGTGCGGACAGGGCAGTTCGACGACCGCCTTGTCCGTCTCGATCTCCAGGACGTTCTGACCGGCCTCGATCGTATCGCCCTCGGCCACGAGCACGTTCACCACATCACCCGCTTCAATGTTCTCGCCAAGGTCGGGCAGTTTGAATTCGATCGCCATACTCGCTCACTCGTTGTTCGAAACGCCTCGTATTCCAGTACGTCAGATCAGGCCGTCTGTGTGCCACTTTCGTGTCGTCAGTGTCTTCGAACGCTCACGGTCCCAGGTCCCCACACCTGCGCAGATTCGTAGGTTGGGGCAGCAGACCCGGCCGGCGAGACGCCGGCCGCTACCGTGTCGGCCTTCGCACCTACCCGCAATACCGCCGATGACCCTATCCTACTTTCCCGCAGGAGCCAAGCGCCGCAGCTCAAGCAACGACGGGGTCAACCTTGTCCGGGTCCACGCCAAGATCCCGGATCGCCTCTGCCACCGCCTCCCGCGTGACGCCGGCCTCACCGCGTTTCGCCAGCGCGGCCAGCGTCGCCACGACCACGCACTCGGCGTCCACCTCAAAATGGCGCCGCAGGGCCTCGCGGGTTTCGCTTCGGCCGAAGCCGTCCGTACCGAGCGCCACCAACCCGCCGGGCAGCCACGGGGCGATCTGCTCGGACACCAGCCGCATATAATCGCTCGCTGCGATGAACGGCCCATCGACGCCCTCGATCGCCTTCCATAGATGGCACGACCGCGGCGTCTCGGTGGGATGCAGACGATTCCATCGCTCCGCCGCCATCGCGTCCCGCCGCAGCTCCTTATAGCTGGTCACGCTCCAGACATCGCTGGCGATGGCGTACCGCTCGGCGAGCATGTCCTGCGCCCGCAGCACCTCGCGCAGAATCGGGCCGCTGCCGAGAAGTTGCGCCCGCGGCGAGCCCGCCTTGCCGTCGCGACTCTGCAGCCTGTACAGGCCACGTACGATGCTCTCGGCCACGCCGTCGGGCATCGGCGGCATCGCATAGTTCTCGTTGTAAAGCGTGAGGTAGTAGAACACGGACTCCTGCTCATGGTACATGCGGCGGAT
>JAFGKA010000018.1 GCA_016928855.1 Phycisphaerae bacterium | reverse complement strand
GTCCGCGTCGTTGTCGTAGTAGATCTTTGCAGCCATGCCAGAGGCTCCCTTCGTAATGCAACCAATGCCACAAAAACACCCATCGTGCGAAGCCCGGCAGTCTACCCGCCGGACCGGGCCAAGACAAACCCGCCGGCCGGCCGGAGCCCGAACTGGACGCAGGCTCGATAGAAGGCTCATGGACAGGGCCGCAGGTCGTGGTGTTTCCTTTGCTTTTCTTCGCTCGCCGCGAGCCGTTCCTTCGCATGCTGCGGGAACGGCCGGAGATCGCCGGTCGCCGGTGCGAGTCCCTCCGTGTCTGGGCCCACCGACAGATCGCGTCAACCGGCTACAAGCCAGATCCGGATGCCGAGCCATACCGCGGCGATCGCCAGCGTCACCAGCGTGACCGGCACGCCGATCCGCGCGTGCTCGCGCCAGTCAATCCGCACGTCCAGACGCGCTGCCTGATCCACGACGATGATGTTGGCGATGCTGCCGACAAGGAAAAGGTTGCCCGCAAGCGTACTGGACAACGCGAGCACCTGGCCGGCAAGCGGGTGCGTTGCGGCCGGCAGCAACAACATGACGGCGGGCACGTTCGAGACGACGTTCGACAGCACGGCGGAGGTGACGAACAGGCCCGCCGGCCGCGTAACGTCGAGGCCCGCGCCACTCAGCCCGGCCATCACCCGGTCCATCTGTGAGGTGGCCTGCACCGCGTGATTCACCACGAACAGCGACACGAACAGAACGAGCAACTGCCAATCGACCAGCCCGAGCATGTGGCGGGTATGCATCCGCCGACTCGTCAGAATGAGGCCCGCGGCGACGAGGGCCAGAATCTCCCGCGGGATCGGCGAGAACAGAAAACCGCCGACTAGGGCGATCAGGATGCCCACGGCCTTGACAGACTGCCAGGGATTGAAGGTCACCGCCTCGACCGTCGGCACCGGCAGCACGGCATGCCAGTGGCCGCGAGAAAGTCGTTGCAGAATCCACCACAAGGCGACCAGGCCGAGCAGCGCCGGCACGCCCCCATCGAGCAGATACCCACCGAATGACATCCCGAGCACCTGGCCGATGAGCATGTTCTGCGGGTTGCCGATCAGCGTCGCGGCCGAGCCGATGTTCGCCGCGCAGGCCAGACCGAGCAGGAACGGCTTCGGATTCAGCCCCCGCCGTGCACAGGCCTCCACGAGCAGCGGCGCGATGGCCAGGCAGACGATGTCGTTGGCCAGCAGAGCCGATAGCAGGCCGACAACCCCGATGAGCACCGCCAGCAATCGCGCAGGCGAGAGTTCCGCGGCCGCGACGTGGTGCGTGATCGCCGTGTAGGCCCCGCCCAGCCGGAACTGCGCGGATACGACCATCAGCCCGAACAGGAGGCAGATCGTCGGTACATCAACCGCGTTCCACGCTTCCGCCACCTCGATGCGGCCAGTGGCCAGCAGCGCAATGGCGCCGAGCAGAGCCACGCCCGTGCGATCCAGCGCCAACCGAGGGAATCGCCCGACGATCATTCCCAGGTACACGAACGCAAAGACCAGCGGCACGACAAGGTCCGGCATCCGACGGCATCCCTACCACATCACGCGCGCAGACCGCGCCGCGGCATCATATAGCGGCGGGCAGGGAAATGCATGGCGTCCGGCTGCGCGACACGGCACGTCATTGCGCTCTCGGTTGGCGAACACGCCCACTCGGCCTCGTGGCGCGCAAAACATTGGCCCGTCCGTTTGCGCTCGGACGGGCCAAGGCATTGGTCGAGGGACGAGCAGGAACTCGTCCCGGGTTGCTCAGTCGAAGAGATCCTTCAAGTCATCGAAAAACTCATCGATTTCGTTGTCGTCCTTGCCATCCAGGTCGTCGGCGGCATCACTGAGGCCGTCGGCCACCTCGCGGATCGCATCTGTCATGCAGTTCGGCGCTGCATAAATGGTGGCCGCGGGGATGAGCATCATCCACTTCAGCCACGGACGGTTCTGCCAGAAGTTGTGCATGGTCTTCTCCCTTGCTCGAGCCCGGATTTCCGTTCTCACCGTTATCGGCCACGGACCTCCGAAAGCCTTAGCCCGTTGCGACGGGAAGCCGGCGACGGCCACGTCTCGTGATGTGTTGCGTAGGTTATAGGACCATTGGAGATGCATGCGTTACGGCGCAGCAGAGCGCCTCGCCCCGGCGTCATGCCGGGCCGAGGCGCCAAGTGACTCGGTTGGAATCAGGCTCAGCACGTAAGGCATGCGGCCTGCAGACCGCACGCAACGTGGATGGTCCGCCGGATGACTAGGCCAGCATACGGCCAAGTTCTTCGATTGTCCGATGGATGGACGCCGTGGTCTCGAGATCGCTCGTTAACTTGATGAAGAGCGCATCGATGAATGTCGTGGCCAAACCGTCCGCCGCAGCCTGCGCGCCGGAAAGAACCGTCGCCGCGATCTGGTCGTCACAGCCGTCCAACACAAAGAGGCCGCCGGTCGTGCACGCAGCCAGCCATCGCATGATCCGTTCACGTCGTGGGAACCATTTCATCGGGGTTCTCCTGTCTGTCCAATGCGAGTGTCCTTTGATTCCTCGGAACAGCCCGCTCATCGCTCCGGGCATCGGCCGGTGGCGGCTGCCGAACCGTCTGATTCGGTAAACCAGGCCCCCGCCGGAAACCCTGCCCATCTTATACCGTCCTGCATGTCGATCGGTTACGAGCGGCCCCGGGTTTAGCCAGTTCCGATATCTCTTCGTCCGCAGAATGCAGCTTGTTGCCCACCTGCGGCGTCGGATTGCCCCGCGCCGCCAAGCCGATTATCCGAAGTCCAGTGTTCAGCCAACCGGGCTGGTTACCGCCGATTGCCTTCAACCGGAAGCACTTGTCTGTCCGATAATTATGCCAGCCACAGCAGCAGACTGCCGTCCCGCGGAGCGGTGCCGGCAGTCGCCAGGAGCTTGTTATATGCTTGCCCTGACGAGTGAAAGGGTTCGTCCGCCACAGGATGCTGGCGGCCACCTCCGTGTCTCGCCCGCCGCCGCAGTCACCGCGGGCCATCTCCACGAGTGGCTCCGAAACATCCAGGCACTGCCCGACCTGCGTCTGGGGCGGGTTGCCGAGGCCCGGCGCGGCATCATCACCGGTCGCTATGACGAGGCTGTCTACCTCGATCAGGTCGTCGACGCCCTGATGGGCGAGGGAATCGGGACAAGCCGCTGATCTCGCGATTCCAGGGGCATTCGTCACCTGATTTTGGCAGACCTTTCTTTCCAGACTATTCGTAACGAATTTCGCTGCAATGACTTAGGAATTCTTCGCCGAGGCCTTGACAGACGGCGAGAATCGAGTATTATGTGTGCGTCGGTGACTATACGTGCGGGGAAACACCCGTTCCCATTCCGAACACGGCAGTTAAGCCCGCATGGCCGATGGTAGTCCCACAGGGCGAGAGTAGGTTATTGCCGACATTTTTTTCGATTTAGCCGTGCGGTTCGCTTCGCGAGTCGTGCGGCTAGCTCGTTTTTACAGCCTATCGCGTTGCGCCCGGTCGCAGCGGCCGGCCGTCTTCGCTCTTCATCATGATGTTGGTGTAAAGGCCAGCGCCGCGAGCGTGGTCAGGGCGATGCATCGCTGTATTTCAGGGACTTCGACGCACTCCGTCCTGGCATCGACCCGATCGGTGCTGCCCGGGCCGAAGATGACGGCGGGGTGGCCGTGGGCCGCCAGAGCTGCGGCAGGGGAAAGCCCGATCCAGCCCGTGCCGTCGGGTGGCGGCAGCGATGCGGCCTCGGTTGCGGCGTTGTACGCTGCCCACAGTGCGCTATGAGTCTCCTGCTGGAGTGGTTCGTGGTCGGCCCGGCCGAACTCGATGCGGACGGCGTTGGCGTTGACCGGCTCGCCGGTGACTTGGCGATACTGTGCGACGCCCGCGGCCACGGCGGCGATGAGGCGCTCGCGAACCTGGCTCCGCCGTGACGGCGGCGGCCCGAACGTCTGCACACCTTCCAGCACGAGCGTCTCGCAGGGGCCCAGCTCGTCAGCAAATTCGACGTCGGCACGGACCTTCGGGAACGTTCGCCCGATCCGCAGCAGGGCACCGAACATGAACGCGGCCTTGGCAATCGCGCTATCGGCATCGGCGGCGCCGGCACGGGCGCGGTGCCCGAAGACGTCGATGCGGTATTGCAGCGTGTCGCGGGCGGGCTCGAAAGCCAGCGCGTAGTGCTGCCGTAACTTGGGCTCACCGGTGGCCGGATCGGTCTGTTTGGTCAGGTCGATGCGATGCCGCACGTACTCGGCAACCGTGGCGTCGAGCACCTCGGTCATGCGCATCGCGATGCGCTCGGGGTTGGCGTTGGCCGTGACCTTCACCCGGATCGCCAGCCGATCGCAGGCCAGGTCGGGGTAGTCGCCGTAGCAGCCGAGCCGGCCGTGGTTCGTTCGCATGGCGGTCGCGGGCAGGGGGCCCACCGGGGATTCGGCGCGCAGCCTGTCGCCCTCGGCACTGATGGCCTGGGCCACGAACGGGAAGATCAACAGCGCCCGGGGGTGTTGGAAGGTGCACTTGAACGTCACCGCGCCGGGCTGAGTGGTATGTGGGATGCCACTGGTGCTCTCGAGGACGACTGCGCTCCAGCCGCTAGAATCCGCGTCAGCGGGCGGGTCGGCATCGCGGTCGTCGCCGACCACGAAGTGGTACGCCAGCGGAACCCGCGGGGCGGATCCAAGCTTCTCGCCGACCTCTGCCAGCAGCTTGATGTGGCCGAGAATCATGGCGACCTGGGCCATGGTGCCCGCGGCACCGCGCCCGAATACGCGCTCGCCCGTGCTACGGGGCATGAACGTCGGCGGCCGAACGCACAGCCGTGTCGTGAAGAACAGGCCGGTGCCGCCGGCCGATTCGGCCGCCTGGGGTCGGACTACCAACGTGAACGCCCCGGCGGCAGCGTGCGGCCGGCGTTCGATCGTCACGCGGTCGCCGAGCACCTGGCGGATCTCGTTTTCGATCAACGTGGCGATGGCCGCCTGATCGAGCGGTGTCTCGGGCGAGGCGGCGTTGGCGGCGTCGCTTTCGAGCAGCTCCAATAACCGGTTTCGGCAATAGGCGGCATACAGGTCGCTGCCGGCCTGGTGCAGAACGAAGTCGACAACGGAAGCGGGGATCGTTTCAGGCATCGTTACGGGGTCCGATCCGGCGCCGCCGCGGGGTCCGGCCACCGGTTGAGTCGTCGATCAAAGGCGATCGGGCGGATTTCATAGCCGATCGCGCCGTTGAGTGCTCGGCGCTGCTGGGGCGAGGCCAGATCCAACAACACGCTCAGCAGTGAAGGGGCGCGGGTGCGCCGTCGCTGCTGCCAGAACGTCATGAAGGCCTCGCGGTGCGACAGGATCTCCTGCCAGACCAGGATGCATCGCCGCTCGTGGTCGATCTGAAGCAGGTACGGGTTGTCGAGCGCGTCGGCTGCCGCCTGCTGGAGCTGGCGCTCGAATGAGGCCGGCCGATAGGGCTCGAAATGCAGCGCGGGCGTACCCCGGGCCGCGCCCGAGAGCGCGAAGAGCACACGCACATCGCCTTCGCTCTCGGCAAGGAGGGCTTTCTCGAGGTCGAACAGCCGCACGGGCTTGCCGTCGAGCCGGAACCGGATCGCGGTTTCCAACGGGGGCTGATCGAGGGCGTATATCGTCTTCCGCGAGGGATCCTCGAGCGCGGCGAGGAGCACCAGAGCGTTATAGGCGTTGATGGTGTATGCAATTCGGTGGTACTTCGTCGGGAACTGGTCGGCGGCCGTCGCGGGCCCCATGGCGCTGATCAGTGCGTAGTAGCGGTCGAGCGGCTCGCGGTTGCGGGCCAGCAACTCGTAATCAACGAGTCCGCTCTTGACGTGGTCCCGCAGAATGGCGCCCCAGTCCTTGTCATCGAACGTCGTCGGCAGCGGCCGCGGGATCAGCAGCGGATTCGGCCGGATCTCGGTCGCCGCACAGCCAATCAGCAGGGTGACCACCGGCAGCAGCACAAATGCGGCTCGCCGAGCCAGCCGGGCGGAGGCCGCAACGGATGAAGGATCGGTTCGGTTCATAGCTCCCGCATTCTAGCGTCTGTACCGCCAGCGTCGAGAGGTGGCGGCCGACGGTGAGCATCGTCGAATGGTCGATTGCGGTTTGGCAATCGCAGATCACCGGTTTCGGCACGCGAGCGGCACGCCTTGCAGTGCAGACTTCCGGCGGGCAGACGAGATACCTTCGCCACAACGAAGCGGGCCCACTGAAAACGGCACTGGTGGGTGGCTGGCCCCTGCGGTGCGTTCCCGGTTGACAGCCATTTCGGCCACGGCCATACTTGCCGAGCGGTTGGTTTGGGTGACGCTGGCGAGCAGGTCTTCGAGCGTCGTTTGCGCGTTTCACAGAGGGCCCTTGGAATGGTTGTCAGATCGGGCCGTATGTTGCTGGCTGGCATCGTGTGCGCGTGGCTTGTTCCGGCGCTGCACGCGGACGAGAAAGAGGACCCCTACCCCTACGGCAAGGCCGAGCTGGAGGCGGAGCGCATCAACGATGTGCTCGAACTGACTCGTCGAGCCGACCGATACCGGGCTGAGAGCGTGCGGCGGTTTGCGCAGGGCGAATCGCTGGAGCGGATCGAGCATTTCGGCCGCGAAGCGAAGAACTGGTATCGAGCGGTCCTGACCCGCGAGCCGGCCAGCGGCTACGCCTCATTGAGCATCGGGTATATCGATCTAATCCTCGGTCGTGCCGCTTCGAGCCCGGCCGCCAAGGACAACTACTTCTCCGCGGCGATGTCGCGATTCCGCGAGGCCCTCGAACGCCGACCGGGCTATGCCGAGGCGCATCTGTACATGGCTCAGGTCCACGCGCTGCGCCAGGAATATGCCGAGGCGGAGAAGAACCTGCGCTTGATCCTCAACTCCGGCATCGAGAACTCGCACGTACATTCCTGGATGGCCTATGTGCTGTTCCAGACCAAGCAGGCCGCCGAAGCCCGCACGCACGTCGCCCGGGCAATCGAGCTGGACAACCCCTCGCCGGCGGCCCAGTGGAGCCGGCAACATCAGCGGACAGTGGCGGCGGGAAAATGATGCAACGAACACGAGCGAGCAAGATTGCGTGGGCCCTTGCCGGGCTGACTCTGATCGGCTGCAGCCAGCTTCCGCCGCCGCCCAGCCTCGAACCGCGCATGCCGCGCCGCGGCATCACACCACGGTCGTACAAGATGAAGCTGGCGGTGTTCAACCTGCTCGATCCGACGAACTCGGGCGGCCGGCTCTCCGAAAGCGTCTCCGAGAACCTGCACGTGGCCCTGTTCGAGACGGGCCGCTTCGAGCTGATGCAGCGGGCGGAGGTGCGCGGGACCGATCCCGGCAACATCGACGCAATCCGCCGGCAGTATCAGGCCCGTCTCGATGCCCTGGTCGTCGGCAGTATCACGCACTTCAACCCGGCCGAGCGGACAATGACGCTGAACGTCAACGTGATGAACGCGTACGGCACGACGATGGCCGCGCGTTCGTTCACTGTGCGGTACACCGGCACGATCAATGTCGATGCGAGCCGCGAGGACATTCAGCAGATCGCCCAGTGGATCGAACGCGAGTTTCCGAAACTCGATTCGGGGCTCGTGCTGTCGTGGACAGGCAGCCGCGTTACGATCAACCTCGGCAGCGACCACGGCGTGCAGGTCGGAATGTGGGTGCTGATCGCGGCCCGCGGCGACATGATCAAGGATCCGCAGACCGGCGAGTTTCTCGGCCGTGACATCTACGTCGGCGAGGCCTACGTGATCGGCGCCAATCCGGGCAGTTGCGAGGCGCTCGTGGTCGAGACGGTGGACAAGAAGACGCCGGAGATTCAGGTCAACGACAAGGTCGTCTTCAAGTAGGAGGGATCGGGCGATGACGCTACGCGCACTCTCGATTGGCGGCCTGCTGGTAGTCTCCGCCGTGCTGCTGGGGCAGTCCGACCCGGCTCCAACGTCGGCACCGGCCGAACCGGCGCCGCTCTCCGACCTGGTTGTCCAGCTTGTGCACGTCGGCGGGAAGGTCGATACGTTCAAGGACGAGGTCGATCGCCTGGAGTTAATCCTCGGGCCGACGGGCCAGCTCGACCAGGTGCACCTGATCACGCGCAGCGGCTTCGAGGCCGACACGCACATCTGGTACAACATGAGCAACCTTGTCAGCGTGCGCTACCAGTTCCTGGCGATCACCGGCAAGGGCAAGGTCTCGGTGCGGACGGTCCAGCCGCCGACGATACCGCCGCAGGCCGACACGCCACGGCGTGCCGTGCCCCCGATCGAGCCGGAAGACTATCGTTGAGTGATGACGCGGGCTCGCCGGGCGTGGTCTGTTTCTGCGAAGCACGTTATCTGTTGAGCTGTCTGATATGTGTTCGGTGGATTGCACCGGCTCAAGCAATAACAAACCGCGTTCCCGCTACTGGGCAGACGCTGCCCCAACGGAGCACAGGTGTGTAGCCAGGAGCGTAAGCCCCTGGGACACATGCCGCCAACAGCAATCAGCCCCGCAGGGGCGACAGAGGGCAGGCGTGAGCATGGTCCACACCCTTGGCTACGATCGTCACCATGTTGTCCTTGGTACGCGTCGGATTCTGTCGCCCCGCTGGGGCTTGTTGGTCAACGTGGCCTTCCCAGGGGCTTACGCCCCTGGCTACATACCTTCGCCCCTCCGGGGCGGTAACTGTCCTGAACCGCCGAATACAGGATTCCCTCGGAGAAAATCTCTCATTGAGTGATTCATCGCAAGCCAACCGCCACGGGCTGCTAGCCGCCGATCCCGTACTCGAACGCCATCGAGCGATCTGGGAGCAACGGCCGCTGCTGCGCCAGATCTACACCGACCTTTACGAGCGGATGGCCGCGTGGCTTGCTGAGGGATGCGGACCGACAATCGAACTCGGTGCCGGGCCGGGCAGTTTCAAGACCTTCTGCCCGGCGGCGCTGAGCAGCGATGTGAGTTGGTGCCCATGGCTGGATCTCGTGGCCGACGCCGCCGGTCTGCCATTCTCAGACGGTGGCGTCGGCAACCTCGTCCTGTTCGACGTGCTCCATCACATGCCGCGTCCGGCCCGCGTACTGGCCGAGGCCCAGCGCGTGCTGGCACCCGGCGGGCGAATGATCCTGTGCGAGCCCTATGTTTCGTGGGTGAGCTGGCCGGCGTACCGCTTTCTGCACGGCGAGCTGACCGATTGCCGTGTGCAGCCGCTGGCCGGCGATCCGGACAAGCCGGTCTTCGAGCCAGGCAGCCCCTGGTCGGCGAATCAGGCGATTCCGACAATACTGTTCTGGCGTGATCAGGTGCAACTCGCGGCACGGTTTCCGCACCTGACGATCCGCCATCGCCAGGCGCTGAGCACCTTCCTCTATCCACTCTCCGGCGGCTTCGAGAAACCCTGCCTGCTTCCGCGTTTCACCTGGCCGCTGGCCCGGGTGATCGAACGCTGCACGGGGCCGCTGGCCCGCTGGATCGGCTGGCGGTGTCTCGTCGTGCTGCAACGGTCGCCGGGCTGAGCCCGTCGGCAAGAGCGTTGATCCGTTCCTCGGTCTGGTTATAATGCGTGCTCATGTCTGCGAACGTGCACTACTCGCCGTCGAGTCGGATGCGGTACGTCGCGTTGACTACCCGCGATTGGCGAGTGACCCGTTCGACATGCGGCCACTTCTTCCTCTGCTTCATCCTCACGAGTGTAACCGGCTTCACTGTGTGCCCGCCGACTGCTCGGGCGCAGGAAGCCGCGGGTGATTCGCAGGACGTTGCGGCGGAGCCCGCCGACGAGAGGCTCGACGATATCGACCTGCTGACGCTTGATGTGCCAGAGGTCCACCTTGTCTACTCGGCCACCCGGCGCGGCCAGGATACGGCAAAGCTGCCCTACGCGGTCAGCGTCATTACGGCGGAAGACATACGGCGGGCGGGAGCCCATTCCGTCCCCGAGGCACTGCGTCTGGCGCCCGGAGTGGACGTGGCCAGGGCGAGCGCTGCGAACTACACCGTTTCCATCCGCGGGTTCCACGGCTTCTACAATCAGCGTGTGCTCGTACTCGTGGACGGCCGCCAGATCTTTGATGCGCTGTTTGGCGGTACAGCATGGTACAGTTGGCCCTTCCAGGTGGAAGACATCGAACGAATCGAGGTCGTTCGCGGGCCGGGCAGTGCGGCCTGGGGCGCCAACGCTGTCAACGGGATGATCAATATCGTGACCAAGAAGCCGGCGGATCAGGCTGGCCTGACGACGACGGTTCGGGCAGGCTCGTACGGCTCCCACAAGACCCATCTCGGCTACGCCTTTGCGGATGACAAGCTCCAGATGCGTGTGTCCGGCGAGTACGATGCGCACGACGGCTTTCGGGACGGTGGCTCCTTCCTGCTCGACCTGGACGACAACCTTCGAAATGGACGCGTGGGTCTTCATTCCGTTTATCAGGTGGATGAGGACGACTCGCTCACGTTTTCGGCCGGCAGCGGCTTTGCCGGCGAATGGACGACGCTGGCGCCCATCACGTTGTTTGACACTATGAAGGAGAGCAGCCAGTCGAACTACCTGCTTGCGCGATGGGATCGCGAGATTGCCAAGGACAACAGCTTCAGCGTGATCGGGTTCGTCAACGACAACGTCGTTTGCGCCCCGCTTCCGATCGTCGATTATCGCTATCAGCAGCTTGCCCTGCAGATCAGTCACACGTTCGTACCGGCCGAGCACCACCTACTGACGTGGGGAATCGATACCGAATTCGATCTAATGGATGCGAGCAACGCCGACCCAGGGCTGCTGTCGAAGGATTATGTCAATTCGGCCTTGATCGGATTTCGCATCGAGGATGAATGGCGATTCGCGCCGAAGTGGGCACTGACGCTGGGCGGCCGGGCCGACTACGACACCTACGGCGGCGTTCAGCCGAGTGGACGGGCGGCGCTCACGTATGAACTGAACGACGACTCGATGGTATGGGGTGCAATCTCGCGTGCGTTTCTGATGCCGCGGGCACCGATCCGTTTCTTTGACGCACCCGTTGCCTTTGGTCTTGCCCGAGTCCAGGGCACCCGCAGCCTCGAAGCCGAGCAGTTGCTCGCCTACGAGTTCGGCTATAGAGGTCGTTTCCTCGACGATCGGCTCAGCTTTGATCTCAGCTTCTTCTGGCACGAGTACAGCGACATGGGGGCATTCAAGCTCCTGCCTGGACCGCCGGGGTTGGTCCGGTTCGATTTTGACAATCGGGGTTCGGCTTCGACGCATGGGGCGGAGTTCGAAACGCGCTATCGCCTCACGGATGCTGTCACGCTGCTCGGTCATTACACGTATGAGCAGGTAGTCTGGCGATCATCCACGCCCTTCCGGCTTGGGCTGGACGCGATCTATCCACCCAAACACAAGTTCATGCTCGGCGCCCTCTACAGCCCGACGGATGATCTGCATCTGTCGAGCTATCTGCATTACGTGGATGCGGTGCAGGCGCCGGATTCCACCAACTTTCTCTTCGGCCGGCACATTGATCCCTACTTCCGGTTGGATCTGCGGGCGGAGTACGAGTTCTGGCAGGACAGGGCTTCCGTGGCTGTCGGCGTCAACAATCTGCTGGACAACGCGCACTACGAAGGCACATCGGTGTACCTCGCCTCGGCGCAGGTGCCGCGCATGGTCTATGCGGAGTTCCGTCTGTCGTTCAAATAGGCGATTGGGAACGACCGCGTGCCGTCCAATGTACGGGGGGCCGCCCTTGCATTGCCGGATCGAGCACCTATCATGCGGGGCTGACGGCCACGGGGTGGACCCGTGCTTCCCTTCAGTCCTCGCGGAGGATCGTTCACGTGAAAACTGTCGTTCTCACTGCAATCATTGTCTCGATTCTGTTTTCGGGGTCCGCCGCGGTGGGGGCTGACGGCCAGACGATCTGGCAGATCGGCACGCCCGACCGGCACTACAATGACCTGGCATTCGACGGCGACATCCATGCCTATGTCCGCCAGTTCCCCACCGACGTCAAGTTCATTGTCGGCAAGAGCGAGGCCAAGAAGGATTTTTCCGGCATCCAACCGACCAACCTGGATCAATGGGCCGGCGCGCGGGAGCATCCGTTCGAGATCCTCTTCGACCTCGACACCGCCCCGAGCGGGGTGTACGAGCTTCGGATCGACCTGGTCGATACCCAGAGCCAGTCGCCCCCCATGCTGCGCGTAACCGTGAACGACGAGAACGTCGCGCGCCAGCTTCCGCGCGGCGCCAGCGATCTTTCGTTCATGCGGCCCGAGATGGGCAAGCCGTTGACGCTCCGATTCCAGGTGCCCGCCGGCACGCTGCGCAAGACGGGCAACCGGATCGAACTGCGCACGTTCAATGGGGCGTGGATCATCTATGACAGCGTTTCCTTCCGCCGACTCGGCGCCGACGAGCGTCCGCCGCTCGAAGTCACGGTGACGCCGACGATTTTCTTCGTCGAGGCCGCCGATGGGCTGCGACAGGAGCTGACGATTGCCGCCAGCGGGCTGTTCACGTCTGGGCCGGTGCGGGCCGAGGTGCTGGTCGGGACCGAGGCGCTCGCGACCATCGAGCTGGACCGGCCGAATCTGGGCATGCTCGACGGCCTGATCCACGTGCCACCGACGGAGGCGGATCGTGAGTTGACGGTTCGGCTCTCGGCCGAAACGGAGCTGGGCACCGCGTCCTGTAAGCAGACGCCCAAGCGACGCTGGCGCATCTTCGTCGCCCCCGCGACACACACCGATATCGGCTACACCGACTTGCAGGAGCGCGTTATCGACCGCCACAACCGCAACACCGACCTGGCCCTCGAACTACTCGATGAGTTTCCGCTGTACCACTGGAACCTCGAATCCTCGTGGGCGGCGCAGGTCTGGTTCCGGGACCGGCCGCTGCACCGCCACCGCGACCTGTACGAGGCCGCGCGGCAGCGGCGCATCGGCATCGAGACAACCTATCTCAATATGCTGACGGGGCTGTGCTCCGACGAAGAGCTGATTCGCAATATGTACTACTCGGCTCGCATCCACCGGCTTCGTGGCGTGCCGTTCGAGAGCCATACGCTGACGGACGCGCCGTCGCACGTCTGGTCGTTGCCGAGCGTCCTGGCTGGCGCGGGCTTGAACTGCCTGAGCGTCGGCGTCAACCAGACGCGGGCTCCGCTGTTCAGCGAGGGCATCCATCTCAAGTCGCCGTTCTGGTGGGAGGGGCCGGACGGCGCTCGCGTGCTGACCTGGTTCGCCGACAGCTATGCCCAGGCCCGGCTGATCGGCCTGTGCGACGGCCCGGCGGCGATGCACAACGCGATCGAGGCCCATATGCGAGGCTGGGATCAGCGGACGGATTATCCGTACGACGCGATCCTGCTGCACGGGGCCTATTTCGACAATGTCGCGATTGGGCGCAGCATCGGTGAATCAATCACCGACTACAGCAAGCGCTATGCGTACCCGAAGGTTATCCTCGCGGCGAACAACCAGTTCGCTGACTACATCATCGAAAACTTTGAAGACAGAATTCCCACCGTCCGTGGCTGTGGCGGGAGCTATTGGGAAGATGGTGCCGCTTCTACGGCAGTCGAGACCGGCATCAATCGCGTGGCCCACCAGGATGTGATCGCCGCTGAAGCGGCATGGGCCGTCGCCAGCGCCAGCGGGTGCGACGTCGATGTTCCGCAGCGCGACCTCAACCGCACGTGGGACAACATACTGCTGTTCGATGAACACACATGGGGGGCCCACAACAGCATTCACGACCCCCATAGCGATTTCGTGCATCGCCAGTGGGCCTACAAGGCCGATTTTGCCTACAAGGCGGCGCAGAGCGCCCAGCGCCTGCTCGATCGGGCGCTAACGACGCTGGCGGCCCGCGTCGAAGCGCCGAACGGCAGCGTGCTGGTGTTCAATCCATCCGGGCGCAGCCGTACGGGCGTGGTCGAGGTGGAGATCCCGCGCGGGATGGTCGTCGTCTGTGACAGCGGGGCCGTGGCGCAGCAGGTAACCGAAGCCGATGCGCGGCAGGAGTGCACCGTGGCATTCCTGGCGACGGATGTGCCGGCGGTCGGCTACCGGACGTATCGCGTCGAGTCGGCGCCCGAATCCGCGGCCGCCCCGAAGCGGTTTGATGGCACGAGCGTCCTGGAGAACGACTACTACCGTGTGACCGTCGATCCAGCCAGCGGCGGCCTCGCCAGCGTGTTCGACAAGACGCTTGGCAAGGAACTTGTGGACGCAAGCAGCCCGTACAAGCTTGGGCAACTGGTCTATGCCGCCGGCGGCGAAGAGGTGAAGGGCCAGACGCAGGTGGCCTGTCCCGACCCGGCCAAGGTGCAGTTCTCGACCTCCGTCGGCGCCGGCGTGCGGGGCGGCGCGCGCGGCACGCTGTTCAGCAGTGTCCAGAGCGTCGGCCGGCATGACCTGTTCCACCGCATCGAACTTGAGACGATTCTCTACGAGCATGAGCGGCGGATCGATTTCGTCTGCCGGCTTAACAAGAAGATGACGTACGAAAAAGAGGCCGTCTATATCGCGTTCCCGATCGCCGGCGCGAACCCGCAGTTCCGCTACGAGATCGCGAATGGCAACGTGCGGCCGAACGAGGATCAGTTTTCCGGCGCCTGCCGCGACTGGTTCGCTGTGCAGCGCTGGGTGACGGTACACACGGACGATGCCGCGGTGGCGTGGTCGCCGCTGGATACGCCGCTGGTCACGCTCTGCGACTTCACGCCGGGCAAGTGGCTCAAGTCGCTGCCGATCACCAACGGCACGATCTTCGCGTACGTGATGAACAACTACTGGCTGACCAACTACAAGGCCGGCCAGGACGGGCCGTTCACCTTCCGCTACAGCCTCACGAGTGATCGGGCGATTGCGCCCGAGGCCGCCGGCCGGTTCGGCGAGTCGGCCGTGGCGCCGATGCGGGCGCTGCGACTGGGCGGGAAGCGTCAGGCAAGCGATCTGCCGCCAACCGGGGGCTACTGTGTTGTCGAGCCGGCCAATGTGCAGCTCACGACGGTCAAGCCGGCGGATGATGGCAAGGGCCTGATCGTGCGCGTCCGTGAGATCGCCGGGCAGCCGACCACCGCGACGATCGACGTCAACTTCGCGCACATCGCCAAGGCGGCACAGTGCGATCTGGTCGAGCGGGTCCAGAAGGCCGTTCCGCTCAACAGCGGGAAGGTCTCGATCCAGCTAGGCGCCAACGCGATGGCCACGATCCGCCTCGAAGCGGAGTAGTTGGGGAAGGAACGGGTACCGGTTCCGCACGGGGCCGGGTTCCGCACCGATAGACCCTGTCACCGTCGCCCCCCGAGGGACGAACGGGTGTTCGGCCGTTTTTCGATGTGCCGGCAAGCGGGCTGTCTTGGTGGTATCGCCCCAGCGGGGCGAAGGTATGTAGCCAGGGGCGTGAGCCCCTGGGATTAGTGCCATTTTCAAGAACAAGCCCCAGCGGGGCGGCAGATTCTGTTTATGCCGAAACAAGATGGAGATAGAGGCAGACGAGGGCTCGGCCCATGATGGTGCCATATTTCTGTCGCCCCTTCGGGGCTGCTTGATGCCGGCCGCATCAGCCCCAGGGGCTTGCGCCCCTGGCTACACACCTGTGCCCTTTCAGGGCACTACCGATTGACCGCCGAAACAGAGAAGGCAGGTATGTTCGTCACGACACCGTCTGTTGACCGCCCACACGAAGCGAACAAGTGCCATATGTAGGCACTATCGATTGACTGCCCGGGCAGGGGAAGCGAATCCCGTCTCAGGGCCACCCAGAACGGCACCCGCCGATGAGACGAGGCACGACAGCTCGCAACACTCAGGCGTCCACGAGGCGCTCCAGTATCGGGGCAATCCGCCAGGCCTGTCGGAGCGCGGCGTACTCTTCGACCGCGCCGGGCAGCGGTTTCGACGAGCGGCGCTCGGCTCGCAGCATCACGTTCTTGCCGGTGTGCTCGGGTGAGACGAACTCGATCACGTCGCATCGATAGCCCTTCAGCCGCAGGATGGCCGCCCGGGCGGCATCGGTTACGAGATCGGCAAGCCGGCTCCGCAATACCCCATGCCGCAGCAGTGCGTGCATCGCGTCGTGCGTCAACTGATCGCGTAGTTCGTGCTGG
>JAFGKA010000160.1 GCA_016928855.1 Phycisphaerae bacterium | reverse complement strand
GCGGGGCCAATCGTGCTGGACGTCGAGCGCGTGGAGTTGACCGTCAGCGGCAAACCGGCTTCACTGACGGCGACGGAGTTCCGGCTCCTGAGGGCGCTGATGGTGGCCGGCGGGCGCGTCCTCAGCCGTGCGCAGCTCATTGACGCGGCCATGGGCACGGGCGTTGCCGTGACCGATCGTACGATCGATGTGCATGTCACCGCGCTGCGAAGGAAGCTCGGCACGGCATCCGAATGGATCCAGACCGTCCGCGGGATCGGATACACATGTCGGCAACCGGGTTGAACCGTTTCGTATCCAGTCGCCTGTTCGGGCAGGGAACGCTGTTCTGGCGACTCTTCGTTGGGACGGTGCTGCTGATCGTGCTGGTGCTCAGTACGTGCACCTGGCTTGTCGCGATTGAAGTGGAACGGTTCCACAGACAAAGTCTGACCGCCTCGCTCCAAGCCCAGGCGGCCTGTATCCGCCAGGCCACACGCGACTGGTTCACGCCCGAGCACGGAGCGGAATTGCAGGCGTTTATCCGCGAGTTGGCCGCGGCGGGGCTGATGGGCACGCGGATTACCGCCGTTCGCGCGGATGGGGCCGTACTGGCCGACTCCGAGGCCGACCCGCACTTCATGGGATCGCATGCCGATCGCGCCGAGGTCCAACAAGCCCTCGCTTCCGGCTGGGGAGAGGACATACGCTTCTCCCAAACGGTCGGCCGTGAGATGAAATACGTGGCGATTCGTGTCGGTTCGGCGGAGTCGCCAGCCGGGGTCGTGCGCCTAGCCGTGGCGATGCGAACGGTCGGCGAACGCACGGCCGCGATTCGGCGATTGATCCGGACCATCGCGTTTGTGGGTGTGCTGGCGGCGGCTGTCTTTGCGATGGGGCTTGCCGTCGTGTGGAGTCGTCCCATCCATCGCATCACCCGGATTGCCCATATCCTTTCGCATGGCGATCTCTCGGCTCGGGCCCCGGTGCGCGGCCACGATGAGATCGCGATGCTCGCCCGCTCGCTGAACGAGATGCGCGACCGCACCGCCGCTCAGCTTGAAATCATCGACCGGCAGCGGCGGACCCTCGAACGGCTGCTGGCACAACTGCGGGAGGGCGTCATCGTCAGCGATGCCGAGAATCGGATTCTACTGATCAACCCCGCGGCGGTGCACCTGCTTGCGTTGTCGAGCCGCGGCGATGATGCCGTCCGGCCGTGGATCGGGCTGGCGATCGAGCAGTGTGTCAGCCACCCGCGGTTGCAGGAGATGCTGCGCGGGATTGGCGCGACCGATGCCTGCAACCTGCGCGTACAGACCGCCGACGGTAGCGAAGCGGCCGTGCTGGCGCGTGTTTCCGACATCACGCTGCCTGTTGCGGCGGATCGTCGCGACGCCGGGCCTCCCGAGGCCGTCGGCCGCATGCTTGTGTTGAGCGACATCTCGGATCTGACGCATGCGGTCCAGGTCAAGACGGACTTCGCCGCCAATGCCTCCCACGAGCTGCGCACGCCGCTGTCGGCCATCCGCGCCGCGGCCGAGACGTTGATGCACATCGAGCCGGCGGACGAGCCGGCGTCCGTGAAGCGATTCGTGGACGTCATCGGCCGGCAGGCCCGCCGCATGGAAGCGATGGTGGCCGACCTGCTCGATCTGTCCCGCATCGAATCCGCCCCTAGCCAGTTCAAGCCGGAGCCGATCGATCTGACAAAGCTGGCCGACGAGCTGCACGCACGCTATGCCGACCGACTCGAAGCCCGCCGACTCCAATGGAGTGTCAATGTGCCGCCAGGCCTGGGCCCACTGCGCGTCAGTCCGTATCTGCTGCAGGTGGTGCTCGACAATCTCATCGACAACGCCATCAAGTTCACCGAGCCCGGCGGCCGTATCGCGGTCACGTGCTGCCCGAAGCCGGCAACAGCCGAGGCAGAGGCCCGCATCGCGATCGAGGTGGTTGACACCGGCTGCGGCATCCCGGAGGCCGAACAGGCCCGCGTTTTCGAACGGTTTTATCAGGTCGCCAAGGCCCGGTCCGGCGCCGATCGGGGTACCGGCCTGGGGCTGTCGATCGTCCGCCATGCGGTGGCGGCGATGAATGGGACGCTAACGCTGCGTAGCCGACCGGGCGACGGCACGCGTGTCAGCGTTATCGTGCCACAGCCAGATTTGAACGCAGGTCCGCAAAAAAACCAGCGGCCTTAACAGATTCTTAACAAGAGCTTCACAGCCGCCTAAACGGATCCAAATATTCTTCGGCCATCGGCCCTGCCCCCGTTTGCGTGGCGCGGGCGGTCGATGTGGCGCTACACCCCGTGCAAGGAGGAACCCCTGAATGCTCATATGCTTCCTGCGGAGACTGTCTCGCTTGTGCGCAGGGCTGTTGGTCGCGTTGTGCGGCGCGCATGCCGACGCCCAGACAACTCAACCGGCGGAATCCGCTGCGGTCAAAGAGAGCAAGTCTTTCGATCTCTCGACCAGCAAGACACTCACGGGCGACTGGGGCGGCTTGCGCAGTGATCTGGCTGATCTTGGCGTCAAGGTGGAGCTGTCGTACCAGCAGCAGTTCCAGCAGAACTTCCGCGGCGGCCTCCGCACACACAACGGCCACCGCTTCTCCGGCAGCTACGACCTGGTGACCAAGTTCGACTTCGAGAAGATGGG
>JAFGKA010000159.1 GCA_016928855.1 Phycisphaerae bacterium | reverse complement strand
CAGCTTCGGCCGGTTCTCCTTGCCGATCCAGGTCAGTTCCAGACGTGTATTGCTCTTGGCCATCAGGATTCCTTCCCTTTCAACAGGGTCGCTCGGCCCTTGTCGGTCAGCCGGTATTTCTGCAGTCGGCTGCGGGGCTTGTCGGGGATGGTCATTTCGACAAGCCCGGCTGCGAGGGCCGGAACGATGTACGCCAACCGGAAATGCTCGTCGTGCCGGATACCCACCCGGGACTGCAATTCCTGTCGCGTCAGAACGCCTTCACAGGCAGCCAGAAGCCGAAGGACTTCCCCGGTGACTTCCCCGGTGACTTGTGCTCCGACTTCGGGGGCAGTCTTTGCGGCGGTCGCCGCCAGCGGCACCGTCACCGTGAACATGTCGCCGTCCTCGAACACCGGCCGGCCCGCGCCGGGGGCGTAGGCGGTCTCAAAGAAACTGGACGGCAAGCGGTCGGTGGCCCGCTTGAACTCCAGATCGAGCCTTTCCACAGCCCCGAAGGGATGCTGTTTGTCGTGTCGCGGATCCATGGCACCTGCCAGCGTAACGCGAATAGCATACGGACGGCAAGCGAACGCCTCACCGACTCCTGCACTCCCCCGAGCCGCCCATCCCTCTGATCGTCGATAGCATCCTGGAAATCGGACGCCTCTTGCTGCCCAGGCGGGAATTGCCGAACGACGGCACATATGAATCCACTTCTCGCCAGTGATGCGGGTTTGGCTTATGATTCGGCCATGGAAACCGCCCGAACGATAGCCGATGTGAGGCGGGCCGTTGCCGCGGCGCGCGGGGCCGGCAAGAGGATCCATCTCGTCCCGACGATGGGAGCGTTGCACGAGGGCCATCGATCGCTCTTGCGGGCGGCGCGGGCGGATGGACGACTGGTCGTCGCCAGCATCTTCGTTAATCCGACACAGTTCGGGCCTGGCGAGGACTTCGAACGCTATCCGCGGCCAGTCGAGGCCGACCTCGATATCTGCGGGCAGGACGGCGTCGATGTGGTGTTCCTGCCGTCCGTCGCCGAGATGTACCCACCGGACGGCCGGACGACGGTCCACGTTGCCGGACTCACCAAACGTCTCTGCGGAGCCCACCGGCCCGGCCACTTCGACGGCGTGACCACGGTCGTGCTCAAGCTCTTCAACATCGTCCAGCCGGATGCGGCCTATTTCGGCCAGAAGGACGGCCAGCAGGTCGCCGTCATCCGCCGAATGGTCGCAGATCTCGACGTCCCGACCGAGATTGTGGTCTGTCCGACCGTTCGCGACACGGACGGCGTGGCGCTGTCGAGCCGGAATGCCTATCTCGAGCCGGACCAGCGAAGACGGGCACGCTGCCTGATCGAAGCGCTGCGGCTGGGCGAGGCGATGATCCGCGACGGCGAGCGCCGGCCCGACACGATCACGCGCGCCATACGGGCCCGCATCGAGGCGACCGGCGGCTGCACGATCGACTATATCGAGGCCGTTGATCTCGCGACCCTTGAACCGGCGGCCTGGATCGACCGGCCGTGCATGCTGGCCGGCGCGATTCGGATCGGCTCGACCCGGCTGATTGACAATGTTGTGGTAGACGTCTCCGACGGCGGCGGGTAACATCCGCTGCTTGACCGGCGCGGCTGAGCGATCCGGTTCGGTCGATGACGCCCGGCGCGGCGCACTTCGATCGAGCCTGCCAGCACCATCGGACGACATGAACCAGGAGCGACCATGAGACCCGAGCTGTTCGAAATCCCGGGAATCCATTACGGCGTGAAGGGCTACGGCTTCATGCTGATGATCGGGTTCCTCACCGCGATCTACTGGGGCAGCCGCCGGGCGGCCAAGGTCAAGGCCAATCCCGACCTGCTATTGAACCTCGGGTTCGTCGCACTGATCTTCGGCGTGCTCGGCGCCCGGCTGTTCTTCGTCATCCACTACTGGCAGCGCAACTTCGCCGGCCGGCCGTTCAAGGAGGTCATCAACCTCACCGCGGGCGGCCTCGAGTTCTACGGCGGGTTCCTTTTTGCGATGCTCTTCACGATCTGGTACATCGCCGCACACGGCCGTGTGGGCGCCTCACGGGCACTGGCGGTGGTCTGGACGATCACGACCCTCTTCGTGCTGGTGTGCCTGAATCTTGCCCTCGGCGCCCAGCCGCCGAGATCCTTCGTGCTGTTGGGGATCTCGCTCGTCATCGGCTTCTTCGTCATTCGTGGTGTGTGGCGATGGGCTATCCAGGTCGGCCGCGGCCAGCCGGCATCGGTGCGGATGTACCTCGACATCATCGCCCCATCGCTCATGGGGGGACTGGCGTTCGGGCGGATCGGATGCTTTCTGAACGGATGCTGCTGGGGCGCAATCTGCACGAATCCGCCCCTGCCCCATGCCGTTCAGTTTCCTTGCGCCAGTCCGCCGCAGTTTGACCAGTGGACGCAGCGCATCGCAACGCTGCCGGCTTCGATGATTTACATCGACCCGACGAGCGGTATTGCCTATCCCATTCCGCGCGACCTGCTGACGATGAGCCCCGAAAAGCGGCTCATGGGCGAACGCGGCTACGAGAAGGCTGTCGAGAAAT
>JAFGKA010000158.1 GCA_016928855.1 Phycisphaerae bacterium | reverse complement strand
GCTGATCTCGTTTCTGACCGCCGGCGGCGACGACGAAGCGCGGGCCTGGACAGTCAAGCGCGGCGCGACCGCCGTCGAGGCGGCCGGCGAGATCCATTCCGACCTCGCGCGCGGGTTCATCCGCGCCGAGACCGTCGCCTTCACCGATCTTGAGGCCGCCGGCGACATGAAGGGCGCC
Source organism: Phycisphaerae bacterium (assembly GCA_016928855.1). Classification (GTDB taxonomy): domain Bacteria; phylum Planctomycetota; class Phycisphaerae; order UBA1845; family PWPN01; genus JAFGKA01. The sequence continues at coordinate 6,617 of JAFGKA010000158.1, read as the reverse complement.
AAGGCGGCCGGCAAGGTCCGCCTCGAGGGTAAGAACTACGTCGTCCAGGACGGGGATGTCATCCTCTTCCGTTTCAATGTGTAACGACTGTTACACGTCAGCCAGCGCCTGGTCGAGGTCGGCGCAGAGGTCGTCGGCGTCTTCGAGGCCGACGGAGAGCCGGAAGACGCCGTCGCCGGCGTAGGTGCGGTATCGCTCGAGGTGTTCATCGTCGAGGCGGAATGAGGCCTTCTGCAGCTCGGCTGTCGGCAGATAGAACACGAGACTGCGATGGTGGCCCAGCGAGACGGCGTAGTGGATCACCTCGAGCCGCTCGGCCATGCGCTTCGCGGCGGACGGCCCATCGGCCACCTGGAACGTCAGCATCGCCGAATAGTTGTCCATCTGGCGCTTCGCCAGCGCGTGTTGCGGATGCGACGGCAGGCCGGGATAGATCACCCGCGTGACACGCGGATGGGCTTCGAGAAACCGTGACACTTTCATCGCACTATCAGCGTGAGCGGCCATCCGGATCGGCAGTGTCGCGATACCACGCATGATCAGCCAGGCGTTGAACGGGCTGAGCACGCCGCCGAGATGGATCGCCGTGTCGCGGCGTAGCGTGAGCATGCGGTCCACACGGCCGAGCACCGCGCCGCCGAGCGCGTCGCCGTGGCCGCAGAGGTACTTCGTCAGCGAGTGGAGCACGTAATCAGCTCCGTGCTCGATCGGCCGCGTCGCGATCGGCGTGGCGAAGGTCGAATCGACAACGAGTTCGGCGCCGGCCTTGTGGGCCAGGTCCGCGACGGCCCGGATGTCGGTCAGCCGGAGGATCGGGTTCGCCGGCGTCTCGACCAGCACCAGCTTGGTTTCCGGCCGCAGCGCCCGCCGAAACTCGTCCAGGTCGGAAAGGTCGGCACAGGTTACATCGACGCTGAGCTTGGTCAGGGTGTCCCGCACCAGCTCCGAGACGCCGGCGTAGGCGATGTCGCTGACGATAAGGTGATCGCCGGCCCGCAGCCGATGCAGCAGCAGCGCGATCGTGGCGGCCATGCCGCTGGCAAAGACGATCGCCGCCTCGGCCCCTTCGATGTCCGCCAGCTTGGCCTCAAGCTGGTTGGTCGTCGGGTTGCCCCAGCGGGTGTAGGCGTAGGGAGCATCCTCGGTCAGCTCCAGGGCCGAGAAGGATGCCTCGGGGTTCTCCGTCACGAACGAGGTCGACATCACCAGGTTGGGGGCCGACGCCCCGGTTACCGGGTCCGGCTGCTCACCGGCATGGATCGCCCGCGTACGCATACCCCGCTGTTTCCGCCCATCGCTCATCGAACGTCTCCATCACTGGCCATAATCTTTCCATTAGACACGCCCGGGGGGTCCGGTGCAATGGGCCCGATTCCACGCCGACGATGGTGTGAGAGACGCCGGGACGGGTCGTGGATCTTTCCGCAAGGCCAAGGCACAATTTCGGTACTCGGTGCGAACCAACGGCCGACAGGAGCGTCTGAATCAGCAATGCGTCTTTGTGCGATGGGTATTGCGAGGCTGGCTCTGGTTGCGGCGGCGGCTTGGCCGGCGCGGGTGGGGCTGTTGCGGGCGGCGGAGCCGGTGGCGAGTCGGGCTTCGGCTACGTCGGCGCCCGGAGCGTATCAGGCAAGTGGCACGGCTTCTCGGCCTTCCTGGCCGGATGCCGCCCTTGTGACGGCGTGCGAGCGGCGGCTGGAGGGGCTGCGGGGGGTCGCTGGCGATGGGCTTCGGTATCGGGTGGAGGTGCCGTTTGTCATCGCGGGCGACGTTTCGGCGGCTGAACTGGAGCGGATCGCGCGGGGTACGGTCTGCCGGGCGGCCGAGGCGTTGTGGGCCGGCTACTTCGACAGGCGGCCGACCGAGCCGATTACCGTCCTGCTGCTGGCGGATGCGACGTCGTACACGCGCTATGCCGAGCGGCTGTTCGGCGATACGGACCTGCCGCACTTCGGCTACTACCGTCGGCGCGAGCGCACGCTGGTGATGAACATCGCGACCGGCACGGGCACGTTGGTGCACGAACTCGTGCACGCCCTCGGCGACTACGACTTCCGCGGCCGGCCGGACTGGTTCGACGAGGGCCTCGCCAGCCTCTACGAACAGTGCACGCTGGCCGACGGCCGGATCCGCGGCATGGTGAACTGGCGGCTGCCGGCGCTACAGAAGGCGCTGGCCGCCGGCACGCTGCGGCCGCTGTCCGAGTTGATCACGGCCGACGACTTCCGGGGCTCGCGGGAGGGCTTGAACTATGCCCACGCGCGGTATTTCTGTCTGTACCTGGAGTCGCAGGGCTGGCTCCAAGCCTACTACCGCCGGTTCCGCGACGGCTTTGCGGACGACCCGACGGGCCTGCGGTTTCTTCCGGAAGTCTGCAACGGCCAGAGCGTTCAGGACATCGATCGGGCATATCGGCGCTGGCTCGCGACGCTCGCGTGGCGGTGAGTTCGTCTCCATGCCTCTGTAATGAGTGGGCAGGCAAACGCAGACAGGCCTCGCATCGCTGGATGCAAGGCCTGTCGGTGAAGCTCGATTATCGTACTGTCGCCGCGATGCCTACTCCAGCGGTGTGACGCGGATGTTGCGGAACGCGACCGGGCCGTGGTCGCCCTGGAGCATCAGCGGGCCGCGCGGACCTTCTTCCGGCAGCAGCGGCGCGCGCGTCTGGCCGTTCAACTCGACATCATCCTGGACGAGCGTGTCGTTCAGGAGCACCTTGACGAAGCGGGCGTTCTCGATCTTCTTGTCGTCGGCGTCGAATCGCGGCGCGCGGAACGTTACGTCAAACGTCTGCCACTCGCCCGGCGCCTTCGAGGCATTGACCAGTGGGGCGTGGCCGTCCGCTTCCTTCTCGTCGATCCAGCGGGCGTAGATCCCGCCGCAATCGCTGTAGCCGACCTCGTCCTTGCCATAGCTGTCGAGAATCTGCAGCTCGTAGCAGCCGAGGAAGTACACGCCCGAGTTCGAGCCCTTGGCCATCATGAACTCGATGTGCACTTCGCAGTCGCCGTGTTCGTACTCGCAGTACAGGTTGCACGTCCGTCCGGTCGGCCCGTTGACCAGGACGCCCTCGCCGTCCGTGATGACGAACTTCGTCGCGTCGGCTGGATCGACCGCGATCGCGGCGGCCGGCATCCAGGTGTTCTCCAGACCGTGGCCCTCCTGGGCGAACCAGCCGTCGAGGTTCTTTCCGTTGAACAGCTCCACGGCTTCCGCCACCGGGCCCGGCTTCGAGTCCGACGGTTCGCTCTTCGGACAGCCCGTTGCCAGAGCCAAGGTTCCGATGCACGCTACCGCAATACCTGTCCCGCGCCATCGTCGTAGCCACCGCATCATCCAGTCCTCCTGTTGGTAGTGGAAGCCACAAACGGTATCGGCAACCTCCGCCCAGGGCAAGCCACCGGCAGGCGGACGCTTGTCGGTCACGAGACCTTCGCGTATCGTGTGCGGCCCGATGCGTAAGCACCCTCTATTGCTGATGGGCCTGGTCGTTGGCGTGCTCGTGGCGCTCGGCCATGCGTGGTCGATCCCGACGGGCCTGTTTCTCGATGACCACGCGCACTACCGTCAACTCCGCGACGGCGACTGGTCGTATCGTTCGGCAGTGGCGGCCGCCCGGCTGGGCATCGTCGGCGACGTCATGGACCTGTGGTCGAACCACGAGGCGGGCTTGCGGTTCTACCGTCCGGTCGCGTTCTGGCTGATGCGCGTCGAATACACGCTCGGCGGCTGGCGACCGGCGATCATGCACGTGTTTTCGTTGGCGTGGCACGTCCTGTGCTCGATGCTCGTCGGCTGGCTGGCGTGGCGACTGATCGGGCGGTGGTTTTGGGCCACCGTAGCCGCCGGTCTATTGGCGGTGCATCCGGGTCATACTGCGACGGTCTACTGGATCGCCTGCCAGACCGAGTTGATGGCCACGGCGTTCATCCTGCTGGCCACGTTGTCTTATGCACGACATGCCGGCTGGTGGTGCACTGGCGGACGCACTGGCGGACAAGCCGCCAGTGGCACCTCGGGACAAGCCGCCAGTGGCACCCCGAGGCCAGGCGCGCAGGGCAATCTGGCGAGTTCGGCGGACAAACGGCCGCGGCGGATCGGCTGGCTGGTGCTGAGCCTGCTGTTCTTTGCGCTGGCGATGGGCTGTCGTGAGCATGCGATCATGTGGCCGGCGCTGATCGTCGTCGGCGATGTCGTCTTCCGCGCCGGCTGGCGCCGGCACGTGTGGGCGTATGTCGCCATGGCGGTGTTGGCGATCGCTTACCTGCTGGCCCGCCAGGAGGCCCTGGGCGGCTTCCCGCTGCCGGGCCGGCCGTACCTGATGGAGCCGAACGAGCCTGGCTTCGTGCGGTATATCGCTGACAAGTTCATCTACTACTCCATCGGCCTGTTCGGCTACATTCCGGTGCTGCCGATCACCGGCATGGAGTTCCTCCGGCAGCGTCCCGCGATGCTCTACGGATCGTTCGTCGGCGCGGCTGCCGGCGTGGCGTTGATCTTCGCGACGTCGCCGTGGCGGCGACGATTGCTGATGCCACTGGCGTGGATGACCGTGTTCATGTTGCCGCTGCTGCCCGTGTTCGCGTCGTGCCATCACCTGTATCTGCCCGGCGTCGGGATGGCGTGCTTGTTAGCCGCCGGGCTGGGGACGTTGGCGGGGGATCGGCCGGGCGGCCGCGCGCTTGTGGCGGGCCTGCTTGTCATCGTGCATGCCGTCGGGCTTTCGCTGGCAACGTGGGCGTCGGGCTGGGCGTATTGCGCGGGCACGCGCGTCGAGGATGCGGTCGTCCGTGACGTGATCGAGGAGGGGCGGCCACTCGAGGACGGCGACCATCTGTTCTTCATCAACGTGCCGATGCTGGCGTACTATGCCGTGCCCGCAATCGGCAACGAGCCGCAGACCGGCTTGGGTGATCGGCGCCTTCACGGTCATATCCTGACATTTTCGCCCTGGCTGCTCCGCATGAGCGAGCCCGGGTATGTCGATCGCGTGGGCGACAAAACACTCATCGTGACGGCACCAGCCGGTGTCGGCTACTTCGGCGGCGCGGGCGGCCGGACGCTGCTGGCGGCGATGGGTCTGCCCGAGACGCTTGCGGCCGGCGAGCGGTTCTCCGGGCCGCTCTTTGACGTCGAGGTGCTCGACGCCGATGCCGAGGGTGTGCGCCGCCTGCGGTTCGAATTTCGCCAACCGCTCGATTCGCCGGAATATCACTTCTACTTCGGCTCGCCGGTCCGCTGGGCCTATCCGCTGTGGGGCCCCGGCAAGGCCGGTTGACGCCCCCGCCCGCAATCCCGTAGAATAGTGTGTTCGCCGCGGACGGAGTGTTTACGCCGTGGCTCAGGAGTGCATTATGGCCCTCATCGATTCAACACTGGCAATCATCCCGAGCGTCCCCGGCTGGGGCGAGCTGCTGATCATCGCGTTCATCGGCTTGCTGCTGTTCGGGCGCCGCCTGCCTGAAGTGGGCCGTTCGCTGGGCAAGGGCATCGTCGAGTTCAAGAAGGGGCTTCGCGGCATTGAGGACGACGTGGAAGACTCGGTCAACCGATCGACTGACCGTGCTTTGCCAAAGAACTCGTACGAGCAACAGAACACACCCAACCAGAGTGGCCAGCCGGACAAGCAGGCAAGCGAAGTCCATTCCGGCCACTAGTCCCGCCCACTGTTTCCCAACTCGATTGAGGTACGTCGCAGGGTTGTCGGTACGTTTCCCCTTACACGCTCTTGCGCGGTTGCCCCGCTCTCGGTGCCGATCAGCTGCTTGGAGCGCCGGCATTGCGCGCGGGGTCAGTGTGGGCATTTCGCCACATCGGTCCGGCGTCAAGCATCCATGATGTTCACCACCACCTGGCGATCGTGCCGTCGAAGGACGAGCGTGGACGAGAGGCACAGTAGGTACACGCCTCGTTATTCGGCGCGGTCGGCCCGGCAGGGGTCCCAGGGTATCGGCCGTTTCTGTTTCACATCATGGGCAAGGGGCAAGTCGAAAGCGACAATGCAGAGTCTCCTGACTTCAACATTGGAACACCCGATTCGGAACTCAGGAGGCGAACGATGAACAGCTTGCCCAGTTCGACCAGCCTTCTCACGTCCTCCGGATCACGAGCCGAACCCATGGTCTTGACCACACGGTAGCCGTTCGACTTGTCGACCACCTGCACGCTGACCGAGCCGGATCAGTTGGGCTTCTTTCGGACAAACATGGGGCCAATCTACGCTTGGGAGACCCAAATCCAAAATGCCCTCCTGCAAAACGAGGACTTACGAATGAATCTCAGAGGCGCGTTGAACTCACGTCATCCACGACCCGTGAAGCAAAGACAAGGGAGTCTTTTGAATTGCCGAGCGGCCGACCGAAGGGGGCTGCACGCACAACCGGGAAGGGATAGAGATGATTCCTTTTCTTGTCGACGTATTCACGTGGCAAGGGCCACGCCCCGTCGAACCGCATTCGGCAAAAAGGAGCGACACCCAGGCACACTGAAGGCATTCCCCCCCCGCCTGGAGGGGGAAGATCAAGGCGAGAATGCGGCACTGACGCGGCGCGACTTTGGTCTTACCGGCCGCTCTTGAGAAGGTCGCGGATCTCGGCGAGGAGCTGCTCCTGCGTCGG
>JAFGKA010000157.1 GCA_016928855.1 Phycisphaerae bacterium | reverse complement strand
GCGGCACGGCGAGTTGTCCTCGCAGAGGCGCGTCGGGTCGAGCTGTTTGGTCAGGTGGTACATGTCGGCGACCCAGGCGTGCCGGTCAGGGCCGTACTTGCCGTCGCCGATGCCCCAGGTCTCGTTGAAATCGCACCACGCGAAAATGGCCGGGTGGTTGAAATCGCGCGCCACGGCCCCACGGAGCGCCTGTTCCCACCACGCCTGCGCCTGCGGTGTGTGCTTCCAGTAGTTCGGGATGTCGGACATGATCAGCACGCCGAGCTTGTCCGCCCAGTAGATCTCGCGCGGAATCGGCGTCTTGATATGGATGCGGAGGAAGTTGAGTCCGATCTTCTTGCAGTACTCGTAATCGCCGCGGACGCTGGCGTCGTCCGGGTACTGATAGATGCCTTCCGGGTGGAACGACTGATGCAGCGCGCCGCGGAGGTAGATCGGCTCTCCGTTGAGCGTGATGTACTTGTAGTCGCGCCCGGGCGCGGTCATCGTGCCGATGGTGCGGATGCCGAAATAACTTTGCACCTCGTCGACAACCGTATCGCCGACCTTCACGACGAGGCGGGCGTCGTAGAGGTGCGGGGCGTCCGGATGCCACAGTCTGGGCTTCGCGACCACCCCGGCGACTTTCGCGCCGCCGTGGCCGACCGACTGGTTGTTGACGAACAGCTCGACGCTCGCGTCGGCAGCCGCCTCGTTCAACGTGACGTCGTATTGGATCGGGCAGTCCGCTTCGGGCTCGGCCAGGTTCGGTCTACAGGTGAAGCGCAGATTCTCGATGTGCACCGCGCCGCGCGGCTCGAGATAGACGCTCTGCCAGATGCCGCTGGTGCGCGTGTACCAGTTGACCTGTTTGCCGACAGGCTGCTGCGGGTCTGTGATGTCCATCGCGCGGATAACCACGAAGGCCTTGCTGCCCGGTTGGGCGTGTGGGGCCAGATTGACCGCGAAGGGGACGTAGCCGCCGATGTGTTCGCCGACGAGCTGGCCGTTGACCCACACCTTTGCTTCCCAATCGCACGCGCCGATCACGAGCCACGGGTGCTTGGCTTGCCAGCCGTCGCCTGTCGGGATTTCGATCTCGCGGGCGTACCATGCGACGCCGCGATATTCCGTATCCGCGATGCCGCTGAGCCGGCTCTCCCACGGAAACGGTACGACGATCTCGCGGTCAAACGTGTGTTTGCCGGGTTCGAACCATCGCTGCGCCTCGCCGACGTCTTCGGCGTCGAACGCGAAGCGCCATGTGCCGTTCAGGTTGACCCATGGCCGGCGTTCGAAATCCGGGCGTGGGTGCTCTGGGAGCGGAATCGGGTTCATGGCGGACGCCTGTGAGACCAACGTCAGAAAACAGATAGAGAGTGTGGTTTTCATAGTGGTTCGGATGATACAGGGGGATGCCGGGGAATCAAGCGAGGCCGGTTGCGCGAAATCGCAGGATTTTCTTGCCGCCGCCGATTCCTGGTGTATAATGGCTGTAGACGAAGCAGGTCAATACGGGCCCAAGTACCGGGAAAAGAGGTTTCGAAGACCCGGGGCGTCAGGGCAACTGCCAGAACTGGCGAAACCAATCCGGAGCTTCCGGAGCGCCACCTCGTATTGTATGGCCTGCTTCGCCGCTTTTTTGCGCCCCGTTCGCCCACGGTATCACCACCGTGCCGCATCCATCAGCCGTAGCGACAATCCCTCGCGGTATCGGCGTAGCACTGCAGGTTTTCCGGCGGCGTTTCGAAGAAATGGTCGCTCGGCGACATCATGTACCCCCCGTTGGGACCGAGGTCGGCGAAGAGGCGGTGCACTTCCTCGCGGATCTGTTCCGGCGTGCCGCGGTCCAGGATCTGGAACTGGTTCATGCCGCCGATGAGGCATACCTCACCGCCGATGCGCTGTTTGATCTCCGCGTGGCGGGCGTCGCCGCCCATGCCCGGCGGCGTCAGTGTCTCGCTGGCATCGCAGTCGTTTTCGACGATCAGGTCGAGAATCGCCATCATGCCGCCGCAGGTGTGGTATACACAGGGGAACCCCAGTGCGTGCAGCGCGTCATGCTGCTCGCGGTCGTAGGGCAGGCAGAACTCGCGGTGGATGTCGGGCGAGATGCACGTGCTCGACGAGGCGCCGCCGCCGGTTTCCATCAGATCGTACTTCGCGCCCGGCAACGATTCGGCGATGAACTGCATCTTCTTCTTCTGCAGGACGCGGAGAAAGTGGTGGACCCAGTCGGGGTTGTCGAACGTGGCCATGATCAGCGGTTCGAGGCCGTACCAGGCGGTGGCGTGTTGCCAGCAGCCGCCCTGCACACCCCAGATGAAGCCGCGCAGAATGCCGTCGTCGCCGAGCCGGTCATATTCGCGTGCCAATGCCTCCCGGTCGAGCCGGGGTACGGGCATGTACTTGTCGATCAGGTCCACATCTTCCGGCCTCTTGATCGGGTGCCCCGTGAACCATTGCGTGATCGGTGAGATTTCGATGGTCTCGGTCAGCGTGCCCTCGGGCGTCGTGACGGTGATGTTCTGTATGATGTTGCCGTCGGCGTTGCGGGTCTCGATCACCTGCCGCCGCCAATCCGGCGTCTGGGGCTCATCGATGGGAAAGCAGATGATGGCCGCATCGAGGCCGAACCGGCGGAACGCGCTGATCGGGTCGATGCCGTTGAGGTACTTCTCGAGGTGGTAGGCCTGCCACTGGTGGACGGTGGCGGGCACGCGGTCGGGAACCTCGCGCCGCAGGGCGAGCATCATGCGTTCCTTGCTGGTCATCGCTGAGGGCTCCTTGTGGAACGGGCATACGCGCGATGTCCGGAACATGCTACGCAGCCGGCGAGGCCGCGTCCAGCCTCCAGGGCCCCGAGCCGCGCCGCCGATCGCGGTTCGCTTGATTCGCGCCGGGGCGGTCACTATGCTCATCGCCTTGACGCGGCGGACGGGATCGGTTTGGCGGCCGCGTCCGACACTCCGGGAAGTGTGTACAGAATCCATGGCGATTTCGCTCACAACGCAGGTGGATGCTGGTTTCCTCACGTTCGTGTGGGAGACGCTGTGGCGCAACTGGGCGTTGGCGTCGATGGTCCTGACGATCATCGTTCTGCTCATTACGCCATGGCTGGTCCTGCGGAAGTATGTCCGAATCACGTTCAACATCCTGCGCGATACGCCACCGCCGCTGTCGATGGGCCCGCGGGATTTCGCCCGCATCGATGGCGAGCGGGTGCAGTTCCGGGCGTTTGACGGGCTCGCGCTGCAGGGCATGTTTCTGTCCGGCAACCACGCGGGCCAGCCGAAGGGCATGATCCTCTTCGCCCACGAGTATGCGAGCGACATGTACAGTTGTGCCCGGTATTGCCGGCCGCTGCTGGAGGCGGGCTACGACATCTTCACGTTCGACTTCCGCGGGCACGGCGAGTCGAGCCATCTCGAGGACTACCAGCCGCGTCAGTGGGTCACGAATCACGAGGTCGCCGACATGACCGGCGCCCTGGCTTACGTCGAGGACTGGCTTGAGGCCCAGGGGCGGCCGAGAGAGGTCGGTCTGTTTGGCATCTCGCGCGGTGCCGGCGCCGGCATCATTGCGTCGGCCAACAACCCGTGCGTGCGGTGCATCGCCGCGGACAGCGCCTTCAGCAACGACACGGCGCTCGAGCACCTGATGAAGCGATGGGCGTATATCTTTGCCAAGGTCCGCTTCGTTTACGAGAACCACCCGCCACAGTTCTGGCGGTTCCTGCGATGGCTGCTGTTTCTGAAATGCCGCCGGGTGCTGCACTGCGAGTTTCCGTCCGTCCGCAAGACGCTGAAGCGAAGTCGGCCGCGCCCGATGCTGCTGATCCACGGCGAGCGGGACAGCTACATCCCCGTGGAACAGAGCCACCTGCTCTACGAACTCGCCGGCCGGCCCAAACACATCTGGATCGTTCCCGGCGCCAAGCACAACCAGTCGGCCATCGTGCAGCCGCAACGGTATGCCGACCGCACCGTCGCGTTCTTCGATCGCTATCTGGCAGGCATCGCCGCCGTGGCCGGGACCGAACCCGGATGGCTCGATGAATCGGGTGCCGCCCATCTGCGGCTCGTCACCGCCGCCCGACCCCCCCGTCGCCGTGGCCGCGGCCGCAACAAGCCCAACCGCTCCACGGCAAGCCTGTAGTGCCGGCCCCGTCGCCGGTCGCCATACGTGCAGCCGGGTCAGGGAGCGTCGCACGGTGCTTGTCCGGACTACAACAAGGTTTTTCGTTTGTGCGAGGGGCGGTGCAGCAACCATCGGCCGAACTCCCGGCCGGCCGTGAGGCTGTAGACAGGATAACGGGCGACCCACTTCACCTTGCTCGCCATGAAGTGCGGCGAGAGGTAGATCCGCTTCATCAGGCTTCGGGCGCGCTGGTTGGCTACCTGTGTGATCTGCGCATCGCGGTATTGAACCTGGTAGGGATAGAGTTGAAACTCGACGGCCTCACCGAGCGTCGCGCAGCTTGCGGTGTCGGGATAGGGCATCATCGGGTAGACCGAGGCCATATCGAGCTTGAGACGCTCGGCCAGATCCACCGTTTGTTGATAATCCGCCTCGGTTTCGATGGGTGAACCGACGACGAAGTACCCCACGACCTCCAGCCCCTCGCGCTGCGCGTTGCGGACCATTTCCGGGATCTGGTCGGCCCGGATGCGCTTGTTGTAGTAATCCAGAATCCTCTGCGAGCCGCTTTCAATCCCGACGTGGAGGCGACGGCAACCCGCGGCCCGCAAGAGGCGCATCCGTTCGGGGTCCATCAGATCGACTCGCGTCAGGCACACCCAGTCATACGATCCGTTCGCCGCCATCATCCGCTCGGCGAACTCCCGGGTCCAGGGCAGGCTGACGGCGAACGTGTCGTCGGTGAAGCGGAAATGCCGAATGCCCAATCGGCGGCGGTTCTCTTCGATCTCGGCGACGACATGCGCGGGCGACCGCGTTACAAACTTCGATCCGTACGTGGCTGTGCAATAGGTGCATTTGTACGGGCAGCCCCGACCGGCCTGATATGTCGTGAACGGCTTCGAAAGGAACGGCTCGCGATAGATGCCCAGTTTCAGCAGATCCCGGGCCGGCAACGGGAGTCCTTCCAACTCTTCGGAACTCATGCGAGGGCGATCCGGGCCGACCCGAAACGTCTCGCCGTCCCGCCACACCGCGCCGGCAATCCCATCCAGGCCGCGGCCCGATCGCAGGGCGTTGACCACCTCGCGTAAGGTCTGCTCAGGCTCGAACCGCAAAATACTGTCGGCCTGCAGGTGACGGAGCGTCTCCGCCGGGTAATGCGAGGGCAGATAGCCCATCACCGTATAGTGCGGCACGCTCGCGTTCTCGCGGATGAAGTTGACCGTGGCCACGTCTTCCGTGAAGTGTTCATAGCCCATGATCGAGACGATCAGGTCCGGCTGGATCTCGTGAATGCGCTTCAGCGTGTCCGCTTGGCCGACCCGTTCGGCTACGGCGTCGAGGAAACTCGTTTCGACGCCGGCTTCGCGCAAGACCGCCGCCAGGTACAGCAGCTCCAGCGGTGGCAGGCAGAACGCAGGCGAATTGATCGAGCAACGGTAGCAGCGATAGATCGGACGGGAATACGGGAGGTTCAG
>JAFGKA010000156.1 GCA_016928855.1 Phycisphaerae bacterium | reverse complement strand
GGGCAGCGCCGCGAGTATGCCGCGATCAAGTTCTTCCTGTACACGCTGGCCGGGTCGGTCCTGATGCTCGTCGTGCTCATCGCGTTCTATTTCAAGAGCGCGGCGGCCGGAGCGCCGACGCTCAGCCTGATCGAATACGCCACGAATCCGGCCATTCAGGCCGAGTTTGCCAAGCCGACCTCGTTCCTGTTCGCCGGCTGGCAATGGCCAATGGTCATGTTCGTTCTTCTGTTCATCGGCTTCGCGATCAAGCTGCCTGTCTTCCCGTTCCATACGTGGTTGCCGGATGCGCACGTCGAAGCACCCACGCCGATCAGCATGATCCTGGCGGGCGTTCTGCTGAAGATGGGCGGCTACGGGTTGTTGCGAATCAGTTATCCGATCCTGCCGGCCGCCGCCCGCCACGAGACGCTGGCGCTCGTGCTGGCGACGCTGGCCGTGATCAGCATTCTCTACGGGGCCCTCTGCGCGATGGCCCAGAGCGACTTCAAGAAGCTCGTGGCCTACAGCTCGATCAGCCACATGGGCTACGTTCTGCTCGGCATCGCGGTCATGACCGACGCGGGGCTGCAGGGGGCCGTGTTTCAGATGATCGCCCACGGTATTTCCAGCCCGATGTGCTTCTTCCTGGTCGGCGTGATCTACGACCGCGTTCATACGCGGCGGCTGGATCGCCTCGGAGGGTTATGGCTGACGATGCCGGTGTACGGTTCATTCGCCACGCTTGGGTTCTTCGCCTCGCTCGGCCTGCCTGGCCTCTGCGGGTTCATCGGCGAGGTCTGGGTGCTGTTCGGCACGTTCAACGCGGAGGCCGTGCATCCGTGGATGACCTGGGCCAAACCGATGGCCGTCGCCGCGGCGTTCGGCATCGTGCTGACCGCGGCCTACATCCTGTGGATGATCCAGCGCGTGTATCTTGGCCCACAGCGGCCGGAGTTCGCGCGCCTGACGGACGCGACCGGGCGCGAGGTTTTCATTCTGACGCCGCTGGCGGTGCTGGCGGTCGTGTTGGGCGTCCTGCCCAGGCAGTCGCTGTTCGGCTTCGTGAACGAGACGCTGGGCCGACTGATGACGCACATCGTTACCGGGCCGCTGACAGAAGCCGCCGTGTGGATTGACGCAATACCGTGAATGAAATGACGGAACTGACGACAGAGTTCTGGTTTCCGCCTGCCGGCCAACTGGGCTGGTTCGCGCCGGAGTTGGCGCTGATTGCGACGATCGTGGCCGTCGTGGCGGTGCCGATCATCCTTGGGCGGCGGGCGCGCCTGTCGGCCTGTGTTGCGCTGCTCGGCGTCGTCGCGGCGCTGTTGCTGACCGGTGATGTGGGCCGTCGCGTCGCCGAGGAGGCTGCGGCGGGCTTGGCGCCGCCCGGTGCGCCGCCGATGCTGATTGCCGACAACTTTGCTGTGTTCTTCAAGGCGTTCCTGCTGCTGTTTCTGACACTCGTGACCGTGCTGTGGTTGTTCGGTCTGACCGGCCGGCGGCCGGCGCTGGCACGTCGATTCGCTGCGCACAGCGTGGAGTTCTTTGTGCTGCTGCTGGGCAGCGCGCTGGGTATGATGGTAATGGTCTCGACGCTGAACCTGCTGATGATCATCCTCGCGATCGAGTTGGCGTCCCTGCCAAGCTACGCGCTGGCCGGTTACGATAAACGCGATCCGGCCGGCGCCGAGGCATCGCTGAAGTACGTGTTGTTCGGTGCGGTAACGGCCGCGATCACGCTCTACGGCGTCTCGTTGCTCTACGGTGCCTTCGGTACGCTCGATATCCCGACGATCGCGGCGGCGATGGCTGGCGGTGGTGCAGGCGTCGGCGCGGCCCTGGGGCTCTTGGGCCTGTGTGTGGGGATCGGCTTCAAAATCTCCGCCGTGCCGTTTCACTTCTGGTGCCCGGATGTGTTTGAAGGGGCGACGATCGAAGTGGCGACGTGGCTGAGTGTGGCCAGCAAGGCGGCCGGGCTCGGTCTCTTGCTGCGGGTTGTGACCGCGATGGGCTCGCTCGACGATGCGCTGGCGATCACGGTGGGCATCGTCGCGACGGCGACGTGCACGCTGGCCAATTTCGCTGCGTATCGGCAACAGAACGTCAAGCGCATCCTGGCCTACTCGTCGATCGCGCATGCCGGCTACATGCTGATGGCTGCGGCGGTCTTCGTGCCCGCTGCTTCCGAAGCCGAACCGAACCTCGCCGCCAGCGCTCTGCTGCTGTACCTGCTCACGTACCTGTTCATGAACTTCGGTGTGTTCGCCGCGACGGCATGCGTCGAGTGGGAAACTGGCTCGAGCGCGCTGTCGAATTTCATCGGCCTCGGCCGGCGGGCGCCGTGGCTGGCGGTGCCGATGGCGGTCTGTCTGTTATCGCTTGTCGGACTGCCGCCGCTGGGCGGGTTCCTGGCGAAATGGTGGCTGCTCGTTGCGTTGGGCTCGGGCGCCGCCGAACACGACCGGCTTTGGGGCCTTGTGCTTGTCCTCGTGCTCAACACGCTGTTCAGTCTGTATTACTACCTTCGCATCATCTACATGATGTTCCTCCGCACGGAATGGAGCCGGCCGGCGCCGCTCGCGCCGCACGTCGGCGGCCTTGTGCTCGTCAATGCGTGCGCCGTCGTGCTGCTGCTCTTCGGGACGCTCGGTGCCCGCGCGGTCAAGTTGCTCGCCGACGAATACGCCGTCCATCTCTATGCCGCGCCGCTCGCCCGCGCGGCCGCGGCACTCGTACCCTGACGCCCGCGCGTCTTCCGCCATTGACCCGGCCGGCCGGTTCCCGGTACGATTCGCTCCGTCTCGTTTCGTGCACGGAGGTTGCGTGTGACACCCAGAGAACGTGTGCGTGTGGCGATGGCGCTCGGCAAGCCCGACGTCGTGCCCGTGCAATGCCAGATGGCCACCGGCCATATCCTGCTGAACACCGGGATCGACCCCGTGGCCGAGGCGACGGATTCCGTTGCGTTCGCCGAGTCGCTGCTGCAGATGCGGGACCAGTATGATTTCGACGGGATTCTGATCCACAAGCCCGGCCGTGAACCCGGCTGGCTCGATGGCTGCCGGCGGCAAGAGTGCGCCGAGGGCTGGGAGTTCGTCGCGCCCGAGGGCGGCGTCGTCCGCGTGCAACGTGAGGAAGACCCCGTGCTGATTCCGGCGCCGGGTTTTCAGTGGCCGGACGTCGAGACGATCGATCCAGCGGACCCGTTCGGTGAGCATTTCCCCGGGATCTATCGCAGGTGGCATCATTTCAAAGGAACCCACGGATTCCACCGCGTCGAGGACATCCCCGAATCATGGTACGGCTGCATCAACTATCTCGCGGACAAGACTAAGGGCCGGATCAGCCTTCACGGCGAAACCCGCGCGCCGTTTGACCACGTGCTCAATCTGCTCGGCACCGAGAACATGATGGTCGCGCTGTTCACGCATCCAGAGAAGATTCACGCCTTGTTCGCCTGGGCGACACAGAGCAGCATCACCTGGGCCGTCGCCCAGATCCGTCGTGGCTGCGACGCGATCAAGGTCAGTTCGCCGTGGGTCGGCGCCGGCTTCATCAGCCGCGAGCATTACCGCGAGTTCGTCGTGCCGTACGAGCGGGCGCTGGCCGATGCCGTGCGCGCCGAGGGCGGCTTCATCTACACGCACACCTGCGGTCGGATCGGCGACCGGCTCGAAGACATGATGGCGACAAATACCAATGGTCTTGAATGCCTCGATCCACCACCGCTGGGTGACGTCGAGATCGAGGACGCCGTCGAGCGGACGCGCGGCCGCGTGTTCATCAAGGGCAACGTCGATTCGGTTCACACGCTCCTGCACAAGGATCGTGACGGTGTGGCCAACGACGTGCGGCGTGTCGTCAACGCCGCTGCGCCGGGTGGGGGGTTCATCTGTTCGACCGCCTGCTCGATCGCCCCGCACGTGCCGCCGGATAACGTAAAGACGATGGTCGAAGTGGCACGGGGGTACGCAGGCTGAAGCTTGGATGAGAGGAATAGGAATGCGGCAACAACGAGTCCTGCACGCACGCGCACCGGGGCGGATCGATTTCGGCGGCGGCGGCACAGATGTAGCACCATACTGCATCGAACATCACGGGATCGTCGTCAACGGCGCGATCAACTACTATGCCTATGCGACGCTGATACCGCGCGACGACAGCCGCATCGTGATTCGCGCTCTGGATCTCGACGTGACCGAGGAGGCCGTGTCATTTGATGCGCTTGTGGCGACCGGCGAGCTTGACTTGCTCAAGGCGTGCATTCGCCGCGCGGGCCCGCAACGCGGCTTCGAACTCGTCGTGTATTCGGATATTCCGTTCGGCGGGGGGCTGTCGAGCAGCGCGGCCGTCGGCGTGGTGGTCTGTGCGATTTGCACCCAGTATCGTGAGGGTCGCTTCGACGCCGCGGCGATGGCGCACATGGCCACCGCGGCCGAGCGTGACGACCTCAACCACTGGACGGGCAAGCAGGACCAGTTCGCCGCCGCGATGGGCGGCATCAACTTCCTCGAATTCGTCGGCGACGACGTTCCGCACGAGCATCCGCCGCTATCCGCCTTCGTCCGCCGCCAGCTCGAAAAGAACCTGCTGCTCGTCTATACGGGCCAGGCCCACCTGGCCGGCAACATCCACCTCGACATTCTCGCCGACTACAAGAACCGCACCGGCACGGTCCTCGACGGGATGCACGGTCTCAAGGCCGTCGGCTGTCGGATGCGCGACGCCCTGCGAGCCGAGGATCTCGACACGTTCGCCGGCTTGTTGAACGAGAACTGGAAGTATCACCAGATGCTGCATCCGACCTGCTCGACACCCGACCTGCAACGGTTCGTCGATTGCGGCCTGGCCCACGGCGCGCTGGGAGCGAAGGTCTGCGGTGCCGGCGGCGGCGGCTGCATCGTCTTCTATGCCGCCGACAATACCAAGCCGGCCCTGGCCCGGGCACTGGCGGCGGCGGGGGCCCAGATTTTGCCGTTCGCGTTCGATACGGAGGGGGTTGTCGTCTGGTGAGCCGGTCGGCGTTTCAGTCCTGCTCCGACGCCTGCGTCTGCAGGTAGTGTTCCTGCACGTGTCGCGCTGCGTCGGCGTCAGCGACATTGTCGCTGTGGCACGCATGCTTGCGGCCGCGGTGTGCGAGCAGGCGCGCCTGCTCTTGCGTCAGCCCCGGCGATGCCGTCGCCTTCTTCGCCGGCTGGTACGCCGTATCCTTGCCGCTGGCGAATTCCTGGATCTCCTTGCTGATTCGCATGCTGCACCAGTCGTGGCCGCACATGGCGCAGAAGTCCGTGTCCACGTCGAGGTCTTCGTCGTGCAGGGCCCGGGCGGTCTCGCCGTCGAACGCCAGCTCGAACTGCTTCGGCCAGTTCAACGCGGCCCGTGCCCGGCTCATCGCGTCGTCCCACTGCCGCGCGCCCTGGATGCCGCGCGCGATATCGCCGGCATGAGCGGCGATCTTGTACGCGATGCAGCCTTCCTTGACGTCCTGTGCCTTGGGCAGGCCCACGTGCTCCTTCGGCGTGACATAGCACAACATCGCCGCGCCGGCACGGGCGGCCTCGGTGGCGCCGATACACGACGTGATGTGGTCGTACCCCGGGAAGACATCCGTCACGAGCGGCCCGAGCACATAGAACGGCGCATCGTCACAGATCCGCTGCTCGACCTGCATGTTCCACGCGACCTCATTGAGCGGTACATGGCCGGGGCCCTCGACCATAACCTGCACGCCGGCCTCGCGGGCCCGCTGGGTCAGCTCGCCCAGAACCTGAAGCTCGGCGATTTGCGCGGCATCGCCCGCGTCGGCCAGGCAGCCCGGCCGCACGCCGTCACCGAGTGAATACGTCACATCATACTGCCGCATGATCGCGGAAATATCGTCAAATAAGTCGTACATCGGATTCTGTTTGCTGTGATGGATCATCCACCTGGCCAGCAGCGAGCCGCCGCGCGAGACGAGGCCGGTCACGCGCCGCTGGATCAGCGGCACGTGCTCACGCAGCACGCCGGCATGGATCGTGAAATAGTCCACACCCTGCTGCGCTTGGCGCTCGATCTCGGCGAGGATCATGTCATAGGTCAGTTCCTCGATCGTCCGGCCGAGGATCATCGAGTAAATCGGCACGGTCCCGATCGGGATCGTGCTGTGGTCGATGATCGCCTGCCGGCATTCGATGAGGTTTCCGCCCGTCGAGAGGTCCATCAGCGTGTCCGCGCCGTAGCGCTGGGCCCATCGCAGCTTCTCGACTTCGGCGGCCGTGTCGCTCGCCACCGGTGAGGCGCCGATGTTCGCGTTGATCTTCGTCGTGATCATGCGGCCGATGCCGATCGGGTCGAGCCGTTTCGGAGCGCGCTGGCCGCGAAGAATCCGATCATTCTCGATGAATGTTCGCCGCTGCGCCACGGTGTGATTGACCCAGAACGCCGCTTCGTTCGTGTGGCCGGGATGTCCACCGGGCATGTCAAGATGTTCGACGTCCACAACCGGATATGCCGTGCCGTTGTGATCGGCCGAGTGCATCGCCGGCGCCTGGCCCGCCGAGCCGGCGAGGTGCCGGACATTCGCTGGCACGACGAGCCGCCCCCGTGCGATCTCGTCGCGGATGAATCCGGCGGTGACATTCTCGCCTTGCGCGACCCGCACCATCTCTGGCGTGATGATTCCCTTCCGTGCAGCTTCGAGCTGCGTCATGGTCGGCTCCAATCTGGGTCGGCGTGCCGGGATGCGTGCCCGCGCGGGGCGTCGAACGAACGGTTGGCCAGGTCGGAAAAGCCGGAGGTGACAACCGCTCGCTTCCCTACGCAGCCGTAGTCCGCAGCCGGACCCGATGCCACTGATCAGGTTCGAAGGGTCTCTCGGCCGACCGTGCCGATCATCTCAGGCCGCCCGCGCAGCGACCGCCCCTAGCGAAGTAATATCCAGATTGTAGGGGACTGTTCTGGGTAGTCAAAGGACCCGTTAAAGGCGGACTCCCCAGCGCGCCCGCTTGGCCATTGTCCCGCGGCAGCCAACTTTCCCTCTGGCCATTCCGCAAAACGTGGCAGCGTTGCCCACGAAGATCCGGCAGCACCTCACGAAGCACCTACCACGCGGAGAGGCTATTTGGCAGGTTGTGTCGCGGCCGCACCCCGCTCGATCAGGACGGGATGCAGATGGAGCCGCCCCAGCGGATCCTCGGCGAACGCCACCTGCACGTAGTGCGGCCCTTCGATCGCGTTGGCCAGCACGGGGTTCATGCGGAGCGTGATCGTTTTACCCGCGTCGATCGTGATCGGCCAGGCTGGGCGCGACGGGCTTGCGACAGGCAGAATCTCGCCGAGCAGCCGGACGGTCGGGCTGACGATGACCGTTCCGGACGAGACGTTGGTCAGATGCACTTCGAGTCGGCCGCTCGATCGCGCGTACGTCAGGCCGGTTGGTGTGGTCGTCGGCATGAACACAAGCGGTTCATCGACAACGACTTTCACCGTGACCGGCGGCGGTTCCGGCAGGGGCGCGTCGATCGAGGCGCTGACGCGGACGCCGCCGCGATCGGGCACATCGACGCTGACCTCGCACAGCCAG
>JAFGKA010000155.1 GCA_016928855.1 Phycisphaerae bacterium | reverse complement strand
CCACCGGTCATTCGCGGTGTGAAGGATGGATTCGAGGGTCGAGGCCCAGACCAGTCGGCCGTCGCGCGCGGCCCAGAACACGGGGCGGGACGCACTGTGATCCGCGAACAGACAGACAATCTTTCGCTGGCCGTCGCGGACGAGCAGTCGGAACGAGCCGGTCAGCCTCCGCACGAAATCCACGCCGTTGCGGCGATAAAGTGCGACGAGCCGGGCATGTGCTGCGTCCGGCATGGGGGCCGGCCAGTCGCATCCGTCGACATCCGCGATCCAGCCCTCGACCAGGATGGCGACGTCGTCAGCCACGGCGGCGGAGGGTTGAATCAGCGGCAGGGCGGAGCGGGCGCCGGCACGCATCGGAAAACGCTGCCACTCGACGTTCGCGGCATGCGCGGACGCGGGCGACACGTCGTCCCTGCCGACGCTCGGGTTGGCGCTGGTGATGCTTGCGCCTTCAGTCAAGGCGGCCGTGCCCCAGAATTCAGACATTTGCGCTTCCTTCGCCTCCCTGGGCGAACGCGGGACGATGCGGACGTCCTGCCACTCGAGTCTGCCGGGTCACCAACCCGGTCGTGATGGCAGATCGCTGCCATCGAGCGTGAGATCGTAGGGTTCCTGTCGCACAGCGTTGGCTTCGTTGACCACGATGATGCGGCGCCCCGGTGCGACCTCCTTCTGCCAGCGACCATTCTTGTCGATCAGCAGCGTTGCACACGGTGGGATAACGTACTGGCTGTGCACGTGTCCCTGCCGGTAGCGCGGCCCGAGAACGACGCGCGTTGCGCGCACGTTGTCAGGCAGGGCGGCGACATGGTTGCGAATCGTCTCGTTCAGTTGCGTCGCGGTTGCCCACGTGATGCGGAAGTGGTTCGCACGGCTGACAAGCCCCAGCCCGCCGATCCCTACGATGCACAGGGCTGCGGCGATCGTCCCGGCTGCGAGCCACCGTTGCGATGCGGTATTGCGCCTGTGACTTCGACACAGCCGGACCAGGCCGACAAGCCCGATCGAAACCAGAACGGCCGCGCCGATGTTGGGGCCGAACAGGTACAGTTCCGAGACATTGCGCGCCATCGGTAACGTCGCGGCCGTGCCGCACAGGCTCAGCGCCGCGATCATCGCGATGGTCCGTCCGGCTGGTGCGTTGGCCCATGGCCGGCCGTGGCGATGGTTCAATATCCATGGCAGCCCGCTGACCAGGGCAGATAGCGGAATACCGATGATCGCCAAGCCGCGGAGTAGCCACGGCCCATTCGAGAGGCGCACAAGGTGGATGGGTACCGACGCGAAGTAACCGGTACCGATCAGGGCCGCATTGCGGACGAGGTTGGCGCCAAGCCCGATCGTGTAGCCTTCCTTGGCTTCCGGGCCGCCCGCACCCCATCGCAGTGCGAATACAAGCATCGGGGCGAGCATCAGTGGAAGGAGCAGCGGCAGGCACCGTGGGGTGACGCCGCGGTGCTTGCGGCGCCAGGCGGCGCCGATGACGATGAGTACGACCAGCACGCCGCCAGCGCACCAGCCATAAAAGACTTCTTTGGTGAACAGGCCCGCGAAGCACAGCATTGCCAAGCCGACTGTGTGCCGCCAAGGCGCCCGACCGGCTCTTGCGTGATCGAGGCCGTGCCACAGGCAGATGCCGAGCCATACACCCAGTGCGGCGCTCCAGCTCTGCGAGATCGTGTCCGGTTGCCACAAGGAGACGGATGTGGATGCGTGCAGGCAAAGCCACAGCACCGCGATCGGGTAAGCCAGTAGCCAGTCAGGCGTGAGTCGGCGCAGGACGAGCCCCAGGCCGGCCAGCGCAGTGATGAACGCGGCGGTCTGCAACGGTATCACACGTCGGGCGTCCATCGTGACGGGGTGGGTCAGATGGCCGCCGAGAATGTCAAGCGGCCGAAAGAGCTGCTGTTGCCATTGATACGCGATCTTTTCGGCCAGTGTGCCATCACGCAGATACAGCGCATCGTCGTTGACCGAGACCATGCCGGCGGCCAGCGGCCAGACGAGCATGGCAACGACTAGCATAAATGCGGCCACCCAGACCGGAACGATCGACGCTCGCAGCCGAGCGGCTCGCGCGAGGCTGGGCGCTTTGCTGTGCGAGAGGACCGGGAGAATCAATGCACCAGTGCTAGCCACACGGCACGCTCCTTTCGGCTTGCAGGCTGTGGGCGTTCGGTGGCTGGCAACGGCGGGCCGTACGCCGCGAACGTGGTACCCACGGCCGCGAGGAACAGGATGTTCGCTTCGAGCATGCCGCCGGTTGCCAGGATCGTGTCGGCGCCCCAGCCTGCCACCAGACGCTGGACCAGCAATGCGAGGACCAGCAGGCTCATGTATTGCTGGCGCTTGAGTGCTGCGGTGGCGGCCGGCACGAGAACCGGTACATGCGGCCGCACTGCCAGCCACAGCCAGAGACTCAACAGGATGACACCAAGCAGGCCCAGTTCGCAGATTGTGTGCAGATAGATGTTGTGGCCGAAGCCCATGGTGGCCACACCGTCCCATGCCAGGCGCTTGTAACCGTTAGCGCCGAGGCCGGCAGCGATCAGTGCGGGCTGGCCGCGCACGTGGCGGAACATCGCGGTATGTTCATGAATTCGGTGGGCGCCGGTGCCCTCGGCCTTTGTGCTGTACGACTGGAAGACGGTCGCATAGCGTTCGATCGTCGGCGTCTCGGAAAGATCGGGCTGGGTGTGTGACAGCACGAGCCACAGATAGCCACCGATCATGACGATCGGAACAAGTATGAGGGCAAGCGACATGCCGGCGTTGGATCGGTAGCCGAGGATACGCGCGAAGAGAATGATGCCGACGCACAGGGCGGCGATCAGGCCGACCATGTCCGATCGCGACCAAGTGCCCGCGAGCGCCAGGAACAATAGCACGGCCAGCAGGGCCCAGATCGTTCGGTTGTGGCGCGTCCGACACAGCAGGGCTGCGGCAACCCAGATGCCGCTGATGCAGACCCCTGCCGTGTTGGGCGAGGTCATTGCGAGGAACCGCCGGTGTTCGAAGGCCATGCCGTCGTCCTGGGCATCGCGGCGTTGTTCGAGTGTTTCCGTGGCCCGCGTGCCCAGCGTATCGGCGCCAGACAGATCCAGTAGCCCCTTCTGGTGGCTGATGCAGGCGGCGGCGAAAACGAACAGACCGACGCCGAAGCCCTTGAGCAGTCGGGTATATTCGGCTTCGCCGAGCTTCTGGCCGAAGAAGATCACGACGCAGGCAAAAAACAACCACCACCGGATCGAACCGTAGATGACGAACTTGGCAATGGCTGGCTCCTCGAAGGAGGCCACTATGCTGCGCAGCGTGGCCCAGGCCGCCAGGATGGCGAATACCGTGAGCACGTCATGCCGGTTGGCATGCCGCAGGAATTGGCGTTGGCATGTTCGCGCGAATCGCATCGCGTACGCCGCCAGGGCGATGTCCGTGGCGAAGACGCCTCCGGCCGAACTGTTGCCAAGAATGAGCAGCGGGACACCGACCAGGCTGGCCAGCAGCAGCGGCAGCAGCGCGTCGCGGGGGTGGCGCCGGCTAAGGATCCAGCCGGCAAGTGCGCCACTGTACAGGATGGCCAGCACTCTCAGGCCCATCAGTTGCTGACCTCCGTGTGCCGGGCCATCGCGAGTTCACAGGCGCGGAGGAACGCTCCGGCGGCGCGGTGGGGCGAGAACTGTGCCGCGATCCGTTTCGAGGCCTCGCCCATCGGGCCGACGGTCGTGGGGTCGAGCAGGAAGTATCGAATCCGCGCCGCCAGCTCTTCGGGATTGTTCGGGTCGAACGTGAAACCGTTGACGCCGGTGTGCACGAGTTCCGGCCAGCACCCGTTGAATCGAGACGACAGCACCGGCAGCCCGCAGGCCATCGCCTCGGGCACGACCAGGCTCCAGTTGTCTTCCAGCGTTGGGATCAGGAAGACGTCGGCGGCTGCGTAATGGGGAGCGATGTCTTCGTACTCGATCGCCCCGAGGAACCGCACGTTGCGAAGGCGGTAGCGTTCGCACAACGCCCGCAGCTCACCCCGTAGAGGACCATCGCCACCGAGCAGCAGGGTGGCCGGCGGCGAGTCGCTGGCCTGTTGTACAAGCCGCCATGCTTCCAGCAGCCGATCGACGCCTTTGAGTTCGATCAGGCGGCCGAGGAAGAAGAACGCCATGCCCTTGACGCGAAGGCGCTGTCGCCATTCGGCGCGCTCCGCCGTAGGAATGGCGGCGCACTGGCGGGCGAGGTCCTGTGTTTCGGCGGCGTTGGCGCCTTCGATAATGCGATGGCGCGGCATGCCGAGCCATTGCGTGTACTCGGCGGAGAGCCGCCCGTTGCAGCAGACCGCGTCAATGAAACGCAGCGCGGCCCGGCGGTAGGCGGTGCGGAACCACTGGACGTTGCGTTCAGTGTGGCGCGTGCGCTGGTACGATACCACGAGGGGCGTGCCTGTCGTGATACGGCGGACCAGAGCCGTGGCGGTCCAGGCGGCCAGCCCTTCGCCGATCATGACGTCCGGCTTGCATCGCGCGAGCGCCGGGAGCAGGCTTGGCTCGAACATGACCTCGAGGTGCCGGTTGGCGTAGCCACTCGTGGCGTTGCCACGGTGGACGAGTACACGTTCGTCGCGCAGTGCGATGGCCCGGTCGCCCAGAAGTGCGTGCAGTCGCTCGACAGCCTGCGGCCGTGCCCGCGGCGCGGAATAGAGCACATGCAGGCCGCCGCCCAGCAGGCGGTCGAGTTCCGCATACACTGGTATACGGTAGTTGCCGAACGTTCGATTGATCCACGCGACCTTCATGCCGAGCCTCGTTGCCTCCGCGATGGGCGAGCATGTTGTTGGATCATCGCCGCGTAGACGCGCAGCATCCGCGGGATTACGACATCGACGTCGAATGTTGTGCGGATGCGTTCCTGGGCATTCGTGCGCAGGCGGGTCTGCGCATCCGGGGCCAGATCGAGCGCCCGGGCCAGTGTTTCAGCGAGACGGCCCGCGTCGCGCGGCATCTCCAGCAGGCCATCGATGCCGTCGCGAATGATTTCCGGGATTCCGCCGGCGCGGCTCGCGACGACCAACGCGCCGCAGGCCATCGCCTCCAGACAGGCGCACGGGCAGTTTTCCCACCACGAGGGGAAACAGACGAGGACGGCCTGCCGGTATCGCGTCTTGAGTTCCTCACGCGTGAGATGGCCGGGCAGCGTCAGCCACGAAGCCAGCTCGGGGTCGGCGTGCCGGGCACGATCGAGTGCGCGGCCCAGCACACCCCATTTTCCGGCGATGGTCAGTCGAATGTTCCGTCCGTCCGCGCGCAGGCGTTGGACGGCATCGACCAACTCCTGGACGCCCTTCGGCGGGACAACGGAGCTGGCGGTGAAGATTTCCGGCGTCGCATCCGTTTCGTTCGCCTGGGGTTGGGCCGGTGCGCTTGCCCAGGTGGCGTACGGGATTGCGTTCGGGATGATCTCAATCAGTCGGCCTCTGAGCCGGCCGTCGATGCGGATGAGTTCCGCCATGGCGTCCGATGGGCACGTGATGGCGTCGGCGGCGATGATCGCGTGGTATTCGAGCCACGCGCGCCGGTACTTCAGCCAGTTCGACGGACGCCAGGCGATTCGCTCGCCGCCACAACGGCTAGCGGGCCCGTGGCAACGGACAATCATCGGAATCCGTCGCGGCCGATGCATCCACACGCTCGCTTCCGTGCCGTATTCCGCGAATTCGACGAGGTCCACGCCATTCTGGTTGATCAGTGCATCGAGGCAATTGGCGACGTGTTGCCGGTACGTGCCGAATCGTGTCCACGTTCGCATGCGTCGT
>JAFGKA010000154.1 GCA_016928855.1 Phycisphaerae bacterium | reverse complement strand
TCCGCTCCAACCGTCACCGTCGGCGTGTCGTCCGGCACAATCAGCTCGCCGGTGGCGGCTTTCTTCTGGTGGATCGCCTCCCACTGGAGCCGGGCCGTCTGAACGGCGTCTGCCGCATGGAAGCCCTGTGTGACAGTTTCGGCAAGCCGTTTCTTGGCATCCATCGGGTGCGTCTGCTTCGGATCGCAGATCCGTTGAATCTCCGGCACCGCAAGATCCGTCAGGAGCGTGAAGTAGTTCACCATGCACTGATCCGGCACACTCATCAGCTTGCCGAACATGTCATGTGCGGGCTCGCCGACGCCGACATAGTTGCCGAGCGACTTCGACATCTTCTCGACGCCGTCGAGACCGACGAGAATCGGCAGAATCATCACAACCTGCGGCTCCTGGCCGTCGTCCGCCTGAAAATCCCGGCCGACGAGGTTGTTGAACGTCTGATCCGTCCCGCCAAGCTCAACGTCCGACCGAATCGCCACGCTGTCGTGGCCCTGCATAAGCGGATAAAGAAACTCGTGAATATAGATCTCGATGCCAGCCGCGTAACGTTTGGCGAACGTATCGCGTTCCAGCATGCGCGCGACGGTCATCTTGCCCGCCAGCTTGAGCACGTCGGCGAAAGTCATCGGGGCCAGCCACTCGCTGTTTCGGCGGATCTCCAGCTTCTCCGGCGAGGTATCGAGGATCTTGCCGGCCTGGTCGAGATACGTGGCCGCGTTGATGTCCACCTGCTCGCCGGTCAGGACCGGCCGCGTCTTGCTCTTGCCGGTCGGGTCGCCGATCATCGCGGTGTAGTCGCCGATGATGAGTACCGCCTTGTGGCCTAAATCCTGAAACTGACGCATCTTACGAAGAACGACGGCATGGCCGAGGTGGATGTCCGGTGCGCTAGGGTCAAGGCCGAGCTTGACGCGGAGTTGCCGCCCCTGACGTTGAGCCGTTTCGAGTTTACGCTTTAGTTCATCGGCTTTGTAGATTTGCTCGCAGCCGCGAGCCAGCAAGGCCAGTTGTCCGTCGATTGACTGCGTCATGTGGTATCCTTTGTGGTCCAAGCCGGGTCATGCTATCGACGCTCGGCAGGGCTTTCAAGACCGGCAGGCGGGCGAGGATTCCGACGGTCGGTATCGGTGCCGCTGGATGCGATCAATTCCCGCGGGACGCCTGTTTACAATTCTGGTCGCTTCTGTTAGCATTCCGGCCTGAGATATCGGTCTCCCCCGACCGATCGTCGTCGCGAGGGCGTGCCAGTGGCGTCGCCATTTTCGTGGGGCGTGGTGGGCCGGTGGGGTTCGGTGGGTAATTTGACGTGCGAGATTCGTGTGAGCCTAGGGGCACACGACGCATTTCGGCATGTCGCGGAACGAAAGGTGGCCTACGCCGCCAGGAACCAATTTGAGTTCGCGAGAGCAAGTCTTGCCTGTCTTGGCACTACGTTCGCGACGTCGTGCAATTTCCTGCGGAAATCGACGCCGTTGTAGTATGGTGGCCGCGCGCGGCATGAAGACCGTCGCAGTCACCCTCGCCGACCGTATGCCCAGGTCCTCGCCTTCTCGTAGAAGCGCGGACGAACTCAATTAGCTGCTTGGTCCACGGGACCATGAGGAGGCTCGTAATGGGCAAGAAACTGTATGTTGGAAACCTAAGCTACGACGTCAGTAGCGCAGACCTGGAGCAGTTGTTCGCGCAACACGGGGCTGTCGACAGCGCGAACGTCATCACGGACCGAGCCACCGGCCGCAGCAAGGGCTTTGGCTTCGTCGAGATGAGCTCCAGCAGTGAAGCAGATGCGGCAATTTCGGCGCTCGACGGCAAGGACTTTGGCGGTCGCGCGCTCAAGGTCAACGAAGCCAAGCCGCGTCCCGCCGGTGGTGGCGGTGGCGGTGGCCATCGTGGTGGTGGCGGTGGTGGCGGTGGCCGTCGCGGTGGTGGCGGCGGTGGCGGTGGTCGCTGGTAAGCGACTCGCGAGCAAGGCCAGCCTTCCGGCAATGGCCTGATCGCGGTCGGCCCGACACAGCGGAAACCGGCGTTCGCCGGCGTTGGCTGATGGCCGGGTTGACAGAGACGCCTGCTTTGTGAAAAAAGACGCGGATCGGTGCTTTGGCAACACGGCCCCGATCCGCGTTTCTATTGCGCGGCTGGTCGTGCGCGACGGGACCGGGCTGTACGCGAAGCACCCGCACGAGGGCGTCATGAAACGAGCGTTACTGGTGTATGTGGCATTGGTCGGCATTTCCGCGGCCGAGTGCGTGTATTTCTACCCGAAGCTTCCCAGTCGCATGGCCTCGCACTTCGGCGCCTCCGGCCAGGCCGACGGCTGGATGGACAAGCCCGCGTTCTTCGCCGTCATGACCTTCACGGTGGTCTTCGTGTGCGGGCTCTTCGCCATGATTCAGTATGCCCTCGGTGTCCTGGGATGCGGCGCACGATGGGAAGAGAGCGAAACGGCCGCGCGGCAGGCGCTCGTCGATCTGGCCACGCGGACAACGGCGCGGCTCGGCGTGCTGACGGCTGCCCTGGTGGTCGCGGTGTTTCATCTGAGCATACAGGCCAACCTGCAACCGAACCCCGTGCTGGGGCACGCCGTGCCCCTGTTTATCCTGTACGGTGTGCTCATGGCGGTGCTGCTCATCCAGGCCGGCGTGGAGCAACGCCGCCTGGCGAAGACGCTGCCGAAGCCGGCGATACCGCCGGGCGTCTGGTTTCCCGCCAAATCCTTCGGCTGGGGCTGGGGCCCGCCGTGCGCCTGGCAAGGCTGGCTATTCATGGCCCTCTGGTTCGCGGCACTGCTGATTGATGTCTGGCTGTTCGTGCGTGGCCACGCACTGGCAGGACTGGCTTTCATGTTGCTCCTGGTCGCCGTTCTGCTGACGGTCTGCTGGCTCAAAGGCGAGAAGCCGCGTTGGCGGTGGGGCGACGAGGACGAATCGACGCCGGTCGAGTGACTGCCGGAAGGCCGCTTCGACGGCCGCCGCGGACGCGCAGGCCGGGGCTGCGGAGCCGCCACACGCTGTTCTTGCCTTGGAACCGCAATCCGCGAGGAGATCGCGCTCATTACCCCGACCGTGTCAGCTTTCCTGGGCGAAATAAATATGGAATAGTCCCCTCGCGGGCTTGCGTCCTTTCCGTAAACAGGTTACGATGCGTATTGAAAGCCCCGACATCCAGGGTGCCCAGACGCTTCTTTTCGTAATCTGATTACCCTTCAAGCCGAGTGTCTTTCCCGCGTAGTGCCGTATGGCATTACAGTCTTCCGCCGCGCCTCGTGTGCGTGCGGCCGACTGAACAGCGGGGCGCTGATGGAGCGCGCCAGCGGGTAGCCCATCTCCGCAAAGAGTCAATGACGTCGGGGCTCTCTCGAGGAACCGGCGAAACAAACGGGAACCGAGGTCGACTGTGGTGAGCGAGTACATCGGCGGCAACGTGGAGTTCTGCTTCTACCGGGGCGAAGCCCGCGAGGTGTTCCTCTGCGGGGATTTCAATGATTGG
>JAFGKA010000153.1 GCA_016928855.1 Phycisphaerae bacterium | reverse complement strand
GACCACGCTGCTCGACGTCGCCCGGCGCAAGGCCGACCTGATCGAGCGGCTGTTCGGCCCCGGTAAGCGCGTCGGCTATCCCGGCCATGAGGAGATCGAACTCGCGCTGGTCAAGCTCTACGAGCACACCGGCGAGGCGCGCTACCGCGACCTCGCGAAGCACTTGATCGACATCCGCGGCACAAAGCCACTCGACGACCAGAAGCGGGAATACGAATACATCCAGGCCCACAAGCCCGTGCGCGAGCAGGCCGACGTCGTTGGCCATGCGGTGCGCGCGATGTATCTCTACGCTGGCGTGACCGACATCGTGGCGCTGACGGGCGATGCGGACTACCTCAAAACGATGGAGACGATCTGGGACAAGGTCGTCCGCCAGAAGATGTACATCACCGGCGGGATCGGCTCGCGCCATCAGGGCGAGGCGTTCGGTGCGGCCTACGAGTTGCCGAACCGCAGCGCCTACTGCGAAACATGTGCGGCGATCGGCCTGGCGCTCTGGAATCACCGCATGCTCCTGCTGCGGGGCGACGGGCGCTTCGCCGACGTGCTCGAACGGGCGTTGTACAACGGCATGCTTTCGGGTGTGTCGTTCAGCGGCGAGAAGTTCTTCTACGTCAACCCGCTCGCCAGCGACGGTACGCACCACCGGCAGGCGTGGTATGGCTGCGCGTGCTGCCCGTCGAATGTCGTGCGGTTTCTGCCGTCGATCGCCGGGTACGTCTATGCGGTCAGTGACGCCGGCGTGTGGGTGAACCTCTACATCGCTGGAACCGCGACGGCGTCGGTCGGCGAGACGAAGGTCCGGCTGACGCAGGCCACCGACTACCCCTGGTCCGGTGCGGTCCGGCTTACCGTCGAACCCGCGGCGGAGACCGAATTCACGCTGAACCTGCGGATTCCCGATTGGGCCGACAAGCACCGTATCCGCGTCAACGGCGAGGCGATTACGGGCGTGAAGGTAGTCAACGGTTACGCCGCGGTGCGCGGCACATGGAAACCCGGCGACGTCGTCGAACTCGAGCTGCCGATGCCGATCCGCCGGATCGAGGCCCATCCGAGTGTGGCTGACAACCGCGGACGCGTGGCCCTGCAGCGCGGCCCGATCGTCTACTGCCTCGAAGCAGTTGACAACGGCGGCCGGGCGTTGGATCTCGTCCTGCCGCGCGAGGCGACGCTCGAAGAGGCAACCGCGGAGGGTCTGCCCGGCCAAGCGGTCGTCATCCACGCCGACGGTTTGCGAGTCCCGCCACGCGATTGGACCAACCAGCTCTATCAGCCGGTCGTGGCAACGGAGCGAGCGCGGATCACCGCTGTACCCTACTACGCCTGGGACAACCGCGAGCCCGGCGAAATGACCGTCTGGATTCCCGAAGCCACCGGCCTCGCCGAATCACTGCCGGCAGTGCCCAACAAAAAACCGTAGACGACCAACCGGATGCGGCGCCCGTCTATGGCTCCACCGCAGGCGCGCCTGATACGAACCTCTTCGCCGGTCCAGTTCTCTTCGTGGGCCTACGATTGCCTTCGGCGTACGATCAGGATCACGGCCGCGATAGCCAAAGCGACGGTGACTGCGAGCGACGACCCGATCAGAATCCAACGACCCGACGAAGATCCACGTTCGCGCGTCACCTCTGTCTCGAACGGCTGGTCCGTCGCCGGAATCTCGGTCTGGTCCGGCCGAGCGTCCGCGCGGGGTCCCTTCACCGCCGCCGGAGCCGATTTCAGCGGTTCACGGGGTTCGGCAACGGTAACGGTGATCTGCTCGTCACCCAGCGCGATATCCGCCCGAACCACCTGACCCGCCGCGATCGGAATGTCGGCGAACACTTGTTCCGGCAGGCCGGACTTGGTCACGGTCAGCGTGTACGTCCCCGGCGGTACTTTCAGAAACGAATACAGGCCATCCGCCGACGATAAGGCCACGTAGTCATCGCCCGAGCGACGAATCTGCGCGTCGACCACGGGCTCTTTCGTCTCCGCGTTCGTTACTGTGCCGATGATGATTCCGTCGGAGGGGTTATCTTTCCATGGCATGGAGGCCGTTGCCACCGGATGCTCGTACACACCGCCGGCGCCACTGTACTGCGCAAAGCCACCCTTCTCTTTGAACGTTCCGTAACTGAACACGGCGTTGCCCAAGCCACCTTGCTGCCGGGTGATTTCAACCTGGTGCATCAGTTCGGGAATGCCGATGCGCGTGCTGTGGCCGGCATAGATGTGCCGGTCCGCGGCATGGGCAATCCAGTCGGGCAGAATGCGACTGAAATCCGGCTGTTTGTCGTCGTCGGCCCAGTAGATCTGCGGAACGACGAAATCCATCGCTCCGGCCGCAAGCCATGCCTGTGCATCCTGATAGCATTTGGTCACGCCATAGTGAAAGCTCGCCGGGTACTCCGGGTAGCGGTCGCGGCTTACCAGGCCCAATGGGCACGAACTCACACGGATCCGCGGCCGGACCTCAGCGATCTGGGCATACATGTCGCGCAGAAAGCGCGTGAACTGATCGGCGGTCCAGGCGGCGAAATCAAGATTGTCCGGATTCCCTTCCGCCCCGGGCTGCATGCGAGCCAACGAGATCGGATCGTGCGATACGTCCGGGTGTGGTGTGCGGATCCGGTCGAAATGGATGCCGTCCACGTCGTAGTTGTTCACCACATACATCACCTGCCGGCGGGTGTAGGCCTGGGCGTCGGGGACACCGGGGGCGATCCACACGTAGCTGTCGCCGCCCCACGGCTCAGGCTTGCCGTCGGCGTTGTGTACCACCCAGTCGCAGGCGTCCGGGTCGGCTTCATTGAAGTGCTTGAAGTACATGTGCGAGCGCGAGACCGGCGGCTCCTTGGTCGAACTCTGCCAGGCCACGTGCGTGTTGATATAGGCGTGGAACTCCAGGTTGTTCTCCCGGGCCGCCTCGATCGCGTACGCCAGCGGATCCCAGCCCGGACCTGCGGCGGCCTGCGACAGCAACGGCGACCAGCGCGTGAGAGGGAGGACGGAGGGTACGTCCGATGAGGAATCCCCGCTGGCCGGCAGGAGCAGCGGCGACCATGGCTCTTCGGGTGATGGGTAGAGCGTATCGCACTGGCCACGCACCTGGAACACCACCGCATTGAAGTTGTGCTCGGCCAGGCTCCGCATGATCTCGTCGATCGTGGCCTTGCACGTGGCGGGGTCGCGGTGGGGCCATTCAAAGCGGCTCACCCACATGCCCCGGAATTCGTCGGCCTGAGCCGATGGCCGGGGGGCCGTTGCCAGAACGACCAACGTCAACAACGCAATCGCCGCTTTGTTCATCATCGTCCTGTCTCCCTGGCTGATGCCAGATTCCCATCTCGTGCCGTGCAAACAGGAAGCCGGTGGCACCAGAGGATGTTACCCACAAATCTGTCCCCGGCGAGGCCCCACGTTCTCACGTCGTTCCGCCGTTGCTTCGGCGCGATCGGATCGTCGCCGACGAACCGAGGGCAATCTCACTGGCCGCTCGTCAGAAAATGCGGCTCGGCGAATTCGCCGTCCATGCAGAGACTGCCGTTGTCATGGGGTCGTTGACGCCCCGCTTGTCATGAACGATGGTCGGGCGCGGTACGACCTTCTTGTCGTGGTCGTAGTACGAGGCCATGATCAGCAGGTGTCGCTCACCCTTGATCGTCCCACCGTAGACGAAGAACGTCTTGTTGACCTTGGGAGCGTGGATCGCGATCGGCACGTGGTTGGCGGTGTACGTCCCCAGCCCACCGGAATATTTGTCGCCGTGCTCGGAAGCCTGCCCCAGGGCAAACCAGATCCCACGGTAGCCGTCGACTTTCTTGTCGGAGATCGTCGGCGGCTTCCACTTCTCAATCTCGGCCTCCCACTTGGCCGGCGGGGTGGCTGTCTGGGCACCCACCGTCGTGAGAAACCCAAGCACTCCGACCAGGGCAGACATTGTTGAGCTTCGGACAAAAGAGTGCATGAAGGCTCCTTTGGGTGGTGCATGCTCCGCGCGATTCCAGGAGGACGGCCTCGCGTTCCGTGCATAATACAGCAAGCCAACCACGCTGTGAATCCTTCGCCGCGCCGGCCTCCGGCCAGGGGTGGCATGCCGAAGCGTAGCGCCGCCATGTGTTGCGAACGTTGGGGGCAAGTCGACATGCCGGCGCCACGCTTCAGCGAGGCGCCCGGCAACTCGCCCGTGTGCCACCGCTCTCGATCTTGCTGTTGCCCACATTCTGCGGGTGAACGCCCGCCCATTGGCTGCTTTCAGCGGCCTTCCCCGCCGCAGGCGGGTCCATAGGCCGGTCCTTTTAGGGCCGGTGTACGGGTCGGGCGATGCCTCCCTCTTTCCTCTTTTTCTTCTGGATGTCAACCCGTTTACGGGTTTCGCTTGAGTGCCAGATTTGACGCACATCCACGAGAAGCTCGCTGAAGCGGGCTCACGGAATGGGGAGGCAGAACAGGATAGCGACCGCTCGCGAACCAGCCCTACAAGGGCTGGCCTATGGACCCGGCTTCGCCGGGGATACCCCCTGAAGGGGGCACCAGTCTCGCCACTGTGCGACCGTCACACAGATGCGGTAGATGTGGGTAACAGCAAGCTCTCGAGCAGTGTCTTTTCGGTGCCTCATGCCACACCGTCACAGTGCGAGCCGACCTGCAGCTCGATGACTCTGGTGGGCAAGGCATAGTGGCACCCGGCGGCGGCGCTAACGAGGGAGGCGGCAGTTATTTGGCACGCCAGGTGACAGCTAGTGACACTTATTGGCTTGTGGTGGCACGCGGAACGTGACCGCGCCGGGATCAATCGTGAACTCGGCCGGCAGAGTGCCGGCGACGTCCCCGTCGACTTCGAGCGGCAGCGGCACGGTGGAATCGATGCGGATGTGGCGGCCCTGGCAGTAGATCACCGATCGACGCTCGACGTGGCGGCGCAGAGCGGTGAAGAGCGAGTGCACCATAAGCCCGCCTTGCCATCGACACGGGAAGATGCACACATCCAATAGGCCGTCGTCATCACGGGCGTCCCGCAGAATCCGCAGATCGAGGCAGTAGCGGTGGATGTTGCCGACGAGGACGATGCCACGGCCGGCGAAGACTGTCTCGCCGTCGACGGCGACCGAGATCGGT
>JAFGKA010000152.1 GCA_016928855.1 Phycisphaerae bacterium | reverse complement strand
TTACGCCAACACGTTGACCGACGACTCCGCCGTCGGATCGGCTGCTCCAATCATCTGCATGCCCACGTCCGATTGACCTGCCGCGTCATCGGCGGCGGGACGTTCGCTACCCCATGTCGATTCGTCGCCCGATGAACGCTGCGAGCGGGACTGGGCGTCCTGGCCCTGATCGGATCGTCCACCCTCCGTCGCCGACTGCTGCTGCCCATCGGCGCCGCGCTGGTGCGCTTCGTTCGAATGCGTCGGCGGCGCCGGCGGCCTGGGCTCAATTTCGAACCGCTCGATCGTGATCCCGTGCTGCTCCAGAGCCGTCCGCAGGGTGCCTGCGCGGGACTGCAGCATCTCGCGTGCCGCCAGCGTCTCGGCCTCGACACGAATGGACAGCATCTGGCCCCGCAACTGCGCTTCGAGCCGAATCTGGCCCAACTCAGGCGGATCCAGTCGGAGCGTGATCGAAGAGTTGCGCAACCCCACGTTCGCACGAACCACCTCGACCATGCGCTCCATGTTGCGCGCGGCGTCCGCCTGGTTGGTCCGTTGCTCGGCCATGGCCTGCCCGAACGAAGCCGCCCCGGTCCGGGCGGCACCGCCGGCAGCCGAATGGCGTGCAGCGGTCGTCGACAGGTTCACCGACTGCGAGCCGGTCGCATCGACCTTTGCCGCGCCGTCGCGGCCCTGAGCCGACGGGCTCGCCGCGTCGGCCGGGTCCACCGCACTCGTATCCGAGGCGACGATGCCAGCCGCGGCCGCGACCAGCCGTGCCAATTGTCCGGACGCCGACGACGACTCGCTGCCCACGGGCCGGATTTCCATCTCCATCGACGGCAACGGGCCGCGCAATGTCACCGGCTTGGCCGCCTCATTCGCCCCCGTCGAAGCCTGACCACTGCCTTGCTGGCCCTGCGATGCACCTCTGGCGTCGCCCTGCAGCATCGTGTCCGCCGTCTCCTTCAACGCCGCGTGCCGTTCGGCAACGACGGGCTTGGGGGCCTCGACGGCGGCCTGCTGCTGCAGTTGCTGTTTGCCGAGTTCGGCGGACTGTGCCGCAGCCGCCGTCTCCTGCTGGGCCACCGGCTGACCGTTCTTGCCGTCGGCGGCCATCAGCTTGTCGGCCTGGGCACCCATCGGACGAAGCGGTTCGACCTGAGCCTGCCGGGCGAGCTGCCGCAGAAGATCCTGTCCGCTCGGTGCCGCCTTCTCCGCAACGGCGGCGGCCCGCTCAGCGACGGCTTCATCGGCCACATCGTCGTCGGACGGCGCGCCGGCGGACGCTTCGTGTTCGGTCTCCGTGTCCGGAGCCGCCTCGGCCGATTCCGATTCCGCATCGGCGTCGTCGGCGTTCTCGGTCACCGGCGCTTCATCCACCGGCGTTTCCGCAGGCTCGACGGCTGCTGCCTCGTTCACGTCGGCGGCCGGCTCATCCCGCGGCTCGCGCCGGGGTGCTGGCTCCGCCCGCTCGGAGCGTTCAGCCGGTTTCGCATCGCGGGCGCGATCGGCCCGCTCTTCCATGCGGTCAGTTCCCGAAGCCTTGTCGGACAACTCTTCCCGGCGCGTCTCCCGCGCGGATGACTCCGACCGCTCGGTACGACTGGTCCGTTCCTGCGATCGGTTCTTGACCTTGGCGAGCATGTCGCTGAACGAGGAGCTGGCCCCGTCGTTGCGGCGGGACACACCATCTCCGACCGAAATGAGGGGTGCCGGCACCTGAAAAGCAACGTGCTTCGGACGCGCCCCCTCCGCGCCCGGTGGCGACGTCGGCACGAGCGTCTTGAGAGCTGACATCGGTCAACCTCCTGTCGACTCTTCCTGGCTCGAACCAATCGCCTCCGCGTCGGCTCGGTCATTACTCAGATTGTGAATCCGGTCCAGGATCCTCCTGGCCCATTCCATTTCCGTCGTCGTCTTGCAGGTATCGAGAATCTTCTTGGCCCGGCCCGCATCCATCTCCATCACGAGACGGACGGCGTCGACCTCCTTGCCATTCATCAGCAGTTGCCGGGCACGTTTGGGCTCCATCGTGGAGAGCAGCTCGAGTTCGCGTTCGAAGCCGCTCTGCATCTGCTGCTCTTCAAGCTTGTTCCTGGCTTCCTGGAACCGGCGCTCCCGCTCCTCGATCTCTTCGAGTTTCCGCTCGACCTCCCATCGCAGACGTTGATTCACGCGGAGGCGATCCTCGAGTTCGCGTTTCTGTCGTTCAGCGATCACCCCGAACAACTCCTGCTGCGCCCAGCTCCGTGCGATCTGAGACGTTGCCGTTTCCGGCTCGGCCTCCTCGGCCGCCGGCTGCGTGGTCACGACGACCTCTTCGGCCTCCTGGTCGCGCAGGGCTTCCGCGATCCGGTCGATCCGCTCGGGTGTCAACTTGCCGGAGGCGAACAGATAGCCTGTCAACCCGGCCAAACCGAGCAGTTGCATCACCGCAAGCAGCGAAATCACCTGGAAGATGCGTCTCATGTCGTAGCTGCCTCATCGACCGCGCGGTTGAAGAGAAACCGCGTGATCGTCAGATCGTCCGCCGCAATCATCTCCTGCCGATCCAGCCCCTGGAGATACCGCTCGCGCTGCCGCTCTTTGAGCTTTTCCATGACCTTCTTGTCTCGGGCCGCCTGCGCGAGCACCGCCCGCTCCTGGGCCAGCCGTGCCTCCAGCAGCCGCAGGTGCGCGTCCGCTTCGAGCCGGCTGCGATGCAGGCGGCTGAGCCAGTGGCGATTCTTCGCAAGATTCTGGGCATCGAGCCGCGGCTGAGCGGCTTCGTCGCGCATCGCCGAAACCTGACCAACGATCTGCCACTCCAGGCCGCGGATCTCATCCTGGGTGCGCGTGATCTGCCGCAGCCGTTCGGCCACTACGCGCTTCTGCCGGTCTTCGCGCTGCTTGCGAAGCTTGAGCAGGGTTTCCAGTCTGAAGACAAACTGCTTTGCCATGACTCGCAGTCACCTGTGCCGCTGGTTCATCCGGCCATCATCGTCGCCGGCTTCTTCGTTCCGTTCTTCTGAAGACGCTTCTCGATCTGGCCCAGTTGCTCATCGAGCGCCCGAAGCTGACGACACGTCACCTCGAACGACACACCTTCTTCAATCCGCTGCTGCAGGAAGGCATCGATCAGCGGCTTGCCCTGCACGGCCAGATCGAACTGCGGATTCGTCCCCGTCGCATACGCGCCGATGTTGACGAGATCCTCGATTTCCGACCACGTGGCCAACACGCGCTTGACGCGCCGCGCGGCCATCATGTGCTCTTCGTTCACAACATCGACCATGACACGGCTGATGCTTTCCAGCACGCCCACCGCCGGGTAGTGCCCGCGGTTGGCCAGCGATCGGCTCAGCCACACATGGCCGTCCAGGATTCCGCGTACCGTGTCGGAGATCGGTTCGTTGATGTCGTCCGCCTCGACGAGCACGGTGTAGAATCCCGTAATGCTGCCATGACTCGTGCGACCGCTGCGTTCGAGCAACTGGGGCATCAGCGCGAAGACGCTCGGTGTATACCCCTTCGTGGCCGGCGGTTCGCCAACGGCCAGTCCGATCTGCCGCTGCGCCATCGCCAGCCGTGTGACCGAGTCCATCAGCAGCAACACGTCCTTGCCGCGGTCACGAAAGAACTCTGCGATCGCCGTCGCCACGAAACCGGCTCGCACGCGCAGAACCGGCGATTCGTCCGACGTGCTGATGACCAGCACCGTCCTCTTGCGGCCTTCCGGCCCGAGATCCTTTTCGAGAAATTCGTTCACCTCGCGGCCACGCTCGCCGACCAGCGCCATCACAGTCACGTCGGCAGCCGTGTAGCGGGCAATCATGCCCAGCAGGATGCTCTTGCCAATGCCGGTGCCGGCGAACAGACCGAGGCGCTGGCCGCGTCCCGCCGTCAGCATCGCATCCATCGAGCGGATGCCCGTGGCAAGCGGCTCGGCGATGCGCGGACGCGAAAGCGCCTCGGGCGCCGTCGAATAGAGGGGGTAGTGGGTTTCCGGATGAACCTTCGGGCCGTTGTCGATCAGGTCGCCCATGCCGTTGACAACGCGACCCAGCAGTTCCTCGCTGACGCCAACCGTCGCGTCGGCCGCCACGGAAATGACACGATCGCCGCGCCCGATCCCGAGTGAATCGGCCAGGGGCATCAGCACGGCCTGGCCCTGGCGGAACCCGATCACCTGCGCTCGCAGGGCACCACCGCCGCGGCGTTCGATTCGACACATCGAACCGACCGCGGCCGGAAAATCGTTGACCGCCACGGTCAAGCCGGTCAGGTCCGCAACGCGACCGCGCACTTCGAGCGCCGACGTTGACGCCAGTCTGTCCAGTTCGCGTTGAAAGACACTCATCGCTCGGTATCCGTCCTATCACCGGTCGTGGCGTTCGCTACTGTCGTTTCAGCCGGCTTTTCGGCGCCCACCAGCATGGCGGCAATCTGATCCAGTTGTGTCTCTAAAGTGGCGTCGACCTGCCCTTCCGGGGTGGTCAGCACGCAACCGCCGCGCGTGATTGACGCATCGACGACGACATCGACATGCCCGGCCGCATGCGCCGCCTCGGCCGCGGCCTTCGCGAAGGTTTCCATGGCCGCCAGGTCCGCCGGGTTCACGCGGAGCATCACATCGGTGCGCCGACCGACGAGTTCGAGGGCCTCACCGGCATTGGCCACCACCGCCGCGGCTGCAACCGCGGGATCGCCGGACACGTGTTTGACCACGCGGCGTGCGATGGCGATTGCCAGCTCGATCGCGTCCACGCGCGCCGAAAGCAGCAGCCGCTTTTTATTCTGATCGAACTCGGTAATCGCGTTCTGGCACAGGCAGATCAATTCCGTCTGTTGCGAAGCGAATTGCTCACTGGCTTTCTGGAACGCTTCGTCGCGGCCCTGCCGACGACCCGCCTCCAAGCCCTGGACCATCCCCTCCTGATGGCCATGCTGGCGGGCCTGCGCTTCGAGCCGGGCAGCGCGGGCGCGCGCGTCGGCCAGCATCTGATCCGCCTGCTGCTTCGCGGCCGCCACGAGACGCCGGCCTTCCGCCTCGATATCGTTCAGGTTGAACGGCCGAAGCCCGCCCTGGCCCCGAAGCGTAAATTCGTCACTTTTGATGACCGTCGCCATTGCGTTTCCCGTTCACCGCAGCCGCATCGCGGCCGGTCAGACAACCAGTTCCTTCTCGCCGCCGCGGCCGGAGATGATGATTTCGCCGGCATCCTCCAGGCGGCGCACGACATCGACAATCTTCTGCTGGGCCGCTTCGACATCGCTGACACGCACCGGGCCCATGAACTCCATATCCTCCTGAATCAGTTGCGCGGCCCGCTCGGACATGTTCCGGAAGACCTTGTCCTTCAGTTCGTCGCTGGCCGTTCGCAACGACAGGGCCAGGTCGTCGTTGTCGATTTCCTTCAGCACGGCCTGGATGCCCTTGTCGTTCACCAGCAGGATGTCCTCGAACACGAACATCAGGCGGCGAATCTGTTCGACCAGATCGGGATCCTCGCTTTCGAGCGACTCGAAGATCGCCTTCTCCGTCGCGCGGTCGGCGAAGTTGAGCATCTCGGCCACCGCCTCGACACCGCCGGCCTTCTCGAACGTCTGGGCGACGATGCCTGAGAGCCGCTGTTCGAGGCCGCGCTCCACCTCCTTGATGACCTCGGGATTCGTCTGCTCCATGTTGGCCACGCGCGTCACGACCTCGATCTGCTTCGAGGCCGGAAGCCCGACAAGAATCTCGGCCGCCTTGGAACTGGGCAGGTGCGCCAGAATCAGCGCGATCGTCTGC
This sequence comes from Phycisphaerae bacterium, assembly GCA_016928855.1. Taxonomy (GTDB): domain Bacteria; phylum Planctomycetota; class Phycisphaerae; order UBA1845; family PWPN01; genus JAFGKA01. The sequence goes on along the minus strand of JAFGKA010000152.1, from coordinate 1,235 downwards.
GGATGCTCGTCTTGAATGAACGTCAGGAGGTTTTCGCTCTCGGCCTTCTGGAGGAAGCTGAACGGCTGCTGGTGCACCTGGTGTTCGAGCTGGTCGATGATCCGGCGTGCCTCGTCCCGCGGGAGCGCCCGTTCGAGCAGCGCCCGCGCGTAGTCGAGACCCCCCGCCTCGGCGTATTGCCGGGCAATCACCAGATTGTAGTATTCTTCGACAACCGCCTCGCGGCGATCCTGCGGCACATCACGCAAGTTGGCCACCTCGCGCGTGACTTCCTCGACCGCCTCCGGATCCAGTTGCTTGAGGATCTTCGACGCCGTATCCGAACCGATCGCCAACAGAAGAATGGCCGCCTTCGTGAGACCACTCAGTGGCTGTTCTTCTTCGGAAACAGTCTGTTTCTTCTTGGCCACGATGCAAACCTCTCGACCGCGTCGTCATGCACGACGCCGCTACCGTGCGCTTTCCACCCACCGCTTGATCAGATTCGCCGCCACGGTCGGGTTGTCCTCGACCAGCTCCGTCACCTGTTCGGCGAGCTGTTGCGACCGCACGGACTGCTCGTCGACCTCATGGCCCACCAGCAGGCCACCAGTCGCCTGGGCCTCGCCGATCGGCATGCCGGCCGTCAGGATCTCCTCCGGCTCATCGTCCTCCGGCTGACCGCGGCGCCGTTTGCGGGATCGGCCTCCACCAAAGATCGGCGGCGGCGGCTCCTCGCCCGGCAGGATCGGGCCTTCGGACGCCTTGCGAACCATCATGACCATCAGCAGCATGCTCACGATCGCCAGCGCACCGAGCCCGGCGTGCCCGCCATAGGCCTTGACCCACCCGAGCATGTCGTCTTGCGCGGCGGCCTCGGCGGCCAACACGCCCATCGGCGGCGTGTCCGTGAACCAATCGACCTGCACGCGCGTTGGATCGTCCGTCGCGGCCATCAAGGTCAGCGCCTGTCCCTTGATCTTCTTGAGCTCTTCCTGGATCAGCGTGGTCAGGTCCGCATCGGTGGGCTCTTTCCCGTCCTGGGTCTGCTTGAAGATCGCCACGAAGTAGCTGCGCGGCACGTTGATCGACGCACTGAGGCCCAGCAACCCGTTACGCATCTGGTCGCTGATCTCGACCGTCTTGTCGATTTCGCCGATCAATCGCTCCCGGTTCCGCTCCTTCTCCATGCTCCGTGCGCTGCCGCCGGCATTGACCGCGAGTCCCGTGTTGGGCTGCACACCCGGCGTCGTCCC
>JAFGKA010000151.1 GCA_016928855.1 Phycisphaerae bacterium | reverse complement strand
GCGAGCCGGTTGACCAGCTCGTACGTCGGCGCGATGGCGTCGAACATCGATCGCACCCGTCTGGCTTTGTCGGGCTGGCCGTGGGGGTCGGCCAAGCGGTGCGGGTCCCACGCGAGAGGCGGCTGATGCTCAGGCATGGTGCCCATTGTAGCCGGTGCGACGTTGCGCCGCATGCGGGCATCCGGCCACGAAATCATTGCGGGACTGGACAGGCTGGTGCCGATAAGGTATGGGGAATTCACCCCAAGACGGTATTGGGGGCGTCTTATCAGCAAGGAGACACGGCGTGTCGTGGCGTCGGCTTGTATTGTCGTTCGTGCTCGTTGCCGTCGGCGTTTGGTGCATGGTCCTGGTGGCGCAGGCCGGCCAGTTGCCTCTGGAACCTTCCTCTACCACAGCGGTTCATCTTGTGGATGGGCGTGTCGATTCTCTACAGACCCGGTGACCACAGGTACATGAACATCGGCTGTGGGTTCAACAGCCGTCCGGCCATGTTGACGTTCAGTACGTTGAATTGACTGCTCGCCGGCCCCGCGGGAGCTTCGGCGTACACCGTCGGCTTCCAGGCCAGCGGCCGGTGATACGTTACCACGCGTACCCGCGACAGCCCGGCCATTTCCTTGGCCAGTCCGATCGCTTCGTGTAACGTGCCGATCCCGTCGATCAGTCCCAGTTCGAGCGCCTGACTCGCCGTCCAGACCCGCCCGTCGGAGAACTCGCGAACCTTCGCTTCGGTCAGGTTCGGTCGTCCAGTCGCGACGATGCTTACGAATCGGTCGTAGAACTCGTCGATGAGCCCCTGGAACACCGCGCGTTCGGCGTCGGTCATGTGGCGGAATGGCGAGCCGGCGTCCTTCATCTCGCCGGACTTGATCGTGACGGCGTCCATGCCGATCTTGTCGAACGTGCCTCGTACGTTGAGCAACTGCATGATGACGCCGATGCTGCCAACCACCGAGGTTCGGCAGGCGATGATTTTGTCGCACGCGCAGGCGGCGTAGTAGCCGCCGCTCGCGCCAAGATCCATGATGATGGCGACGACGGGTTTGGCGTGTTTCGGGTGGTTCCGAACGCGGAGGATTTCCTGGTACATCAGATCGGCGGCCGTCACCGAGCCGCCGGGCGAGTTGATGCGGATCACGATCGCCCGGACGCTGTCGTCGTGGACGGCCTTTCGCAGGTTCTCCGTGAAGAGTGAGACCGAATGTTCGCCTTCGCAGAGCAGCTTCGGCTCGGGCGCGTTGAGGAGGAGGCCGGAGACGTCGATCAACGCGATCTTGGGCGGCGCGAGGCCGCCTTCGCTGAGCACCACGGTTTCGTCGAGCGTCTGGTCGACCGGGACCGGGGTAATCTTATAGGCGGTCGGGCCGCAGCCGGCGACGGCCAGGCCCACGAGGGTCAGCGCGCTGCACACGAGGCGAACGGCGGTAGCGGCATCCTTCTGACTCACAGGGTATACTCCTTTGCACAGACTGTGCCGGGCGTTCGCCGCATTGTAGTGATCGGCGTGCGGTCCGCAAATCGTCGGAGGCGTGGATGTGAAGGTTTCGCGCGAGACATTTGAGGACTTGGTTGCCGAAGCGTTGGATTCAATCCCGCCGCAATTCGAGCCGTACATGGAGGGCCTGGCTGTCGACATCGAGGCCATGCCGGACGCGGCGACGCTGGCGGATCTGGATCTGGACGACGCCCGGAGCTTGCTGGGCCTGTATCGGGGGGTCCCGCTGCCCGACCGCAGCGTGGAGCAGATGTTCCGGATGCCTGATTCTATCGTCATCTACCAGCACAACATCGAACGGCTCTGTCGCACGCGGGCTCAGATCGTCCGGCAGATTCGCAAGACGATCCTGCACGAGGTCGGCCACCACTTCGGGATGGATGAGGACGAACTCGACGAGATCGGGTTTGGATAGTCGGCGGTGCCGGCGATCCTAGCGGCACGAAGGCATTACGACGGCCCGGGCCAGTACCAGTCACAAACCCACTCGGTGGGGTGGCGGGTCAGGCTGTGCCAGGGGTGCCAGACCGCGTCGCCTGTCGTGAAGTAGAACCACCCACCTCGGCGACTATGGTTGCTCTTGCGGATCCCCTTGTTCTTTTGCCACGATGGAAGGATCTCGACCGTTCGGTCGCCGGCGAGGACGTTACGGGCACGCTTGCTGTTGTTCGGGGACTCGATCGCAGGATCGAACGTTGGCATGTTGTTGTTTTGCGGATCGGGATAGGTGTGACGGATTCCGCCAAGGTAGATGTACGAGATGTTCCCGGTCATCCACAGTGGCATTGGCTTGCCAAGCGAATCACACATGTGGGTCTTCGTGAAGGGCTCACCGGCTGTCGGATCATCCTCCATGCTGGTGGGGCAATACATCAGACGCGGGTCGCCGAGCACGCCGGATACCGCTTCTGTGGCTATATCGCCGATGCTATCCAGCACGTACTGCCGGTTGGGGATCTTAGGGTCTGGGTATTCTCCCGTCTGCATTCGGAGGTACTCCAGCGATTGGCCGAAAGCACGAAGATTCGACCCGCATCGGACGCGACGGCCCTGATCCCGGGCCTTGGATAGCGAAGGCAGAAGGATACCCACGAGCATCATCAGGATGGCCACGACAATCAACAACTCAATGAGTGTGAAGCCTCGGCTGCTACGGGTGTGGCTCGCTTCCTTCCGCATGGCGACGGTGTGCATCCAGGCTCTCGTTCAGATACGTGTTCCAACGCGGACGCGGCCTATATGACGGCCTCTCGTAAACCTCGCCGGTTTCGAGCACTATGCCAAGGCTCCGGCCTGCTTCGAGTGACACAGTTCGGTCCTTAAAGACAATCGTACCAATACCCTCATAGCATGTCCAGGTGTGCCCACTGGGACGGATTGCGACTTCCAGCAGGCCCGGCTGAACGGTCGCCGTTGTGGACCGGGCCGTGATTTGAAGAGGGACGGCGGGGTCGTTCATCTCGACAAGCAGCCGGCCTCGAATCAGTCTGATCCGGGTGCCCCGTTCTGATAGAGCACATTCCGAGTTGAGCATGAGCCAACCGGTCCAACCATCCATACGGATCCGTGCCAGCTGATCCACGAGTCGGATCGTCTCGTCTCCGAGGAGGTCGGATTCTGAGACCTTGACTACGCCGAGATTGCCCCCTCCGGGCAACCGTTCGATAAAGCCAATCGGGGCTGTGGCAATCGGGCCGCTCCCCACCCGATTCCGAACCGACCAGATACCGACGGTGAGGACAATCAGGGCAGCGGCGGCAAACGGGATCAAGATCCGAGTCCTGCGGTGCGAATGGTGTGTCGGGCTGGTGATGGCGGGTGGGGCGTTCCTAAGGACGGCATCTTGGGCGGCGCGTAGCCAGGGCACCATCTCGGCTTCCGTCAGCGGTGCCTCGTCGGCCGGGCTCGGGCCGATCGCATGCTTGAGATTCTGGATCTCGTCGGCGTACGCTCGCGCTTCGGTGCTCTCCGCCAGTAAAGCCTCGGCGCGCCGAGCCGTTTCACCGTCGGCGAGGCCGCTGATGTGCAGGATCAGGTCTTGTTCGTCTCTGTCGGTCATTGCCATGAGCTTTACTGTTCCTACGGAGCGATCCGGGCGACTCGCGCGGCGTTACGCAGCCGCTGGATCGCCTGGGCATACCGGCGGTTGATCGTTGTACGGGGCATTCCCAATAGCTCGCCGATCTGCGCCCGCGTCATCTTCAGGAAATCAAACGCCACGATAATCAGCCGGTCTTCGTCGCAAAGCTTCGAGAGCAGCATCTCGATCGTCTCCGACATTTCCGTCGTCGGCGCTGCATATTCGTCTTTTGCGGGAACACTCATCGTCATTGCATCTACGCAGACATCACGCTGTTTCTTGCGTCGAAAGTGTTGGTGGAGCACGCCGGCGATGACCGTGGTCAGGTACGCTCGCGGGTTCTCGATCTCGGTGCCGCTTCGCGCTGCCTGGACGACGGAGAGGAAGACCTGTTGCGTCAGGTCATCTACATCTTCCGGACGCGATACTGCCCTTCGAAGAGCACTGGTGACATACCGTCCCCACCGGCGCCAGATCGCGGCCACGCATTCACAACCTGCAACCTCCAACGGCATGGGTGCTGATGGTCTCCTCGAACCAATGGCTGCTGCTGAAGACCATCATACCAACATGAGGGTAGGTGATGCCAGGCGCATTTGGAGACCGCAGAAACGAATAGATATTGCAGCCTCACGGATTAGGTTGGAGGAATTGGTGTCAGGGGGCTTCCTGCCTGAATGATCGAGGCGTCGGGCCGTTGGGCTTGCTCTCGATGTCTAGCTTGGGGGCCACATCCTCGATCGAATTCCATGGCGAGTCAGAGGCCCGAAAAAACGTCAAGAAAAGCGGTCTCAGGGCCGGTCAAATGACACTGACATAGACGGGCTGATGACGCTCCCGTTTCCGGCGATCCGGTTGGGTATTTCGGAAAGGACGGGCCGAAGCCATGACCGCCCATTTCTGCTATCTGCGTGTCGTGCCTCTTGTGGTTTGTCTCTGTGCGCAAGCGGTTGTCGGCGCTACCGTCGAATTATCGGCCAGCGCCGCCGCTGTGGGTGAAGGAGGAAGCCTCACGTTCACGTGTACGGTGACGCCGTCAACGTACGTATCCAAGGTGACGTTTTCGTACGAGGACGGATCGGCGTCGGACGAAGATACGACCTCGCCGTATCAGGTCAGCCACGAGTTCAGCACCGGCATGACGGACCTTACGGTCACGGCCACGGTAACGTATTCCAACGACGATCCAGATGGCGGGGATGACGTGGATATCGATGTCGTGGGCCTCATGCTTCTCGGAGGCACCTCGCCGATACGGGGCTGGAATACGTACTACATTGCACGATCGAAGCCGACGGGGCTCTCGGTGAGTCAGTATGACTGGTCGTATGTAGCATCGGGTGTGACGAATACACGCACGGACACCTCCGGAAGTTCGATCAGTATTTGGAGCGGCAAGATGGTTGTCAGCGGCGCGCTGACCGTGGGAGCGACCATCAGCGGTGTGTATTGCTCCGAACAGTTGGTCGTTGGTGTACAAGACCGAAGTGGATGGGATTTGCCGATTTCCTGCGCGACAGACAACGAGTCGGGTTGGGGGGATGTTCCCGAGGCTGGAGCAGAATTCGGGCAGAATCGAGACGAGAGCAGCGACTCCAAAGGCGCCTTGTTTGTCCCTCAGGCGACCGATGGCGATTTCAGCGATGCGGTCACGCTATCGGAGGTGACCTCCGGGCCATGCGAGGACTGGTGGTACGTCGGTGGCAGTTCGCTCGAATGTGATCGCGAGACAGTGATCAACAAGTACATCAAGGCGGGGGGGCCGCCTCCTGACGGGGCAGACGACAACTTCTACGACTACAACAACGAGAACTGCATTGTCGATGACATGGCCGATTTCGTCCAAGCCGCGAAGAACCATGAGTACCGCGGTACCCCGGCGGCTGAGAAGTCCGAAGAGGGACATCAGGGGCGGATCGAGAACGGAATCGATAATACTGGAATTGCCGGTGATCCTAAGGTGAGTGTGGAACAACTGGTCGCACAGTCTGATGCAAGTCTCCAGGGTCTTGTCAATGACGTCGTCGAAACCCTTGAGGACGACTTGTACAACTACGCGCTCACGGAGAACTGGTCCTGGTTCGGCCCGAACTGGGGTTCTTTCGGTTCACTCGGCGCTGGTACCCATGCCCGATGGTTCGTTGGCTCGGAAACCTGGTCAGATTGCGACAGCGGGCCGGGGAACTTCTAGGTGTTCGCGATAGGGTGAGGATACGTAACCATGTGCGCACGGCAACTGACTTACCCGGTCTTGGTGGGATTCTTTCTGGCGGGTGTGGTAACTGCGCAGGAGACGGTGCAGTCACCCGATCAACACGCGCTATTCAGCACTGTCTTCTATCCTGCCTCTGCGGAAAATCGAACCTCGGTGGCGTTCAAGCCATTGCATCGGTGGCTTGTGGCCGCCCCGGAGGACGAGGCACGCGAGATCCTGGCGATGCTCCGTGCCGAAATTACCACAACGAACAGTCCGGACAACGTCTTCAGTGCGGGGATCTTGCTGTCACGCCGGCCTGATCTGACGTCGGCTGCCGTTGTGCTGGACGCGATCGAGATCCGGGCAGGCGTGGAAACACGATTGGATAGTGCCGCGATGTGTGTGCACAAGCACGTTCAGGCTCGATTGTGGGAAGCCCTTGCCAATATGTTGTGCCGCCTGTCTCCGGCAGACCGCGATGTTCTGGCAGACGGGGTGATCGATAATGCGTCTAAGGTGATCTCGTCGCCCGGCGAGTGGCAGCTTGTGTCGGAGGGGGCGGTCTCGTGCCTGCCATGTCTGGGGGATGTGGGCTTTCGGCTGCTTGATGCCATCGCGCGCGATCCGGACCGGCGTCGCCGCGCGGGCGATGCACTGCCATGGGAGCTCTCCCAGACCGGTGATCCGCGGGCCCTCGAGACCATCGTATTGCTGTACGACGTTGGTCGGCGCGGACGCGGCTGTACCGGATCGCTGCATGCCATGGGCAATCTGACGGCCCGCTTGGACAAGGCCGGCGTTCCGGTTCCGGAGGCATCGCGCGCTGCGGCATGGCTCCGGATCCAGCAGCACCTCCTCGATGAAGATGACCAGAT
>JAFGKA010000002.1 GCA_016928855.1 Phycisphaerae bacterium | reverse complement strand
GCGAAGAAGCTCGCGATACTCGAGAGTGTCGTAAAGAAGCAGGAGAAATGGCGAAATGAGTTGCGCGCCAGCCTGCGCCCCCTGCTGGCCAACATGGAGCTGTATCATCTCAAACCCAGCGATGTCGAACAGCGCGCCAAACAAGCCGACTGCAAATCACTGCACGTGCATCCGGCACAGCTATACGCATCGGTCAACGCGTTCCTGCTGGCGTTCCTGTTGAACGCGATCTTCCATCGCCGCAAACGGCACGGCATCCTTGTCGGGATCCTCTTCATCCTGTACCCGATCACGCGAATCGTGCTGGAGGCAATTCGGGCCGACAATCCACTCGATACGGGCGGACTGACCGTTTCCCAGGCCGTCAGCGTCGCCGGAATCGTCTTCGGGATCCTCTGGCTTCTGTGGATCTACCGACAGCCGCTCCGCAGCCCGCGAGCCGTGGCGTTCATACCACCGGAAGAGCCCGAAGCAGCGAAGGCGTGATCGGAAAGTACCCCGGCGAAATGCGTCGGCGACCGCTGCTCAGCCGAACGATTTCTCCGCGATCTCGATCGCCCGCAGCATGCCCTTGGCCTTGTTGATCGTTTCCTGATATTCGAGCGCCGGCTGCGAGTCGGCGACGATGCCGGCGCCGACCTGGATGTAGACGCGGTAGCCGTCGGCCTGTGGGGTGACGACCATCGTCCGCAACGCGATACACGTGTCCATGTTGCCCGCAAAATCGATGTAGCCCACGGCCCCGGCATACGGCCCGCGGCGCGTCGGTTCGAACTCGTCGATGATCTCCATCGCCCGCACCTTGGGCGCCCCGCTGACGGTGCCGACCGGCAGCGCGGCCCGCAAGGCATCGAAGGCGGTCTTGCCCTCAGCCAGCCGGCCACTGACGTTGCTGCAGATGTGCATCACGTGGCTGTAGCGCTCAACGGTCATCACGTCGCTCAGCTCGACGCTACCCAGCTCGGCGACGCGGCCGACATCGTTGCGGCCGAGATCGACCAGCATCACGTGTTCAGCGCATTCCTTCGGGTCAGCCAGCAGCTCGGCCTCGAGCGCGAGGTCTTCATCCTCGTTGCGGCCGCGCGGACGGGTCCCGGCCAGCGGCCGATTCGTGACCACGCCATCCTCGACCCGGCACATGATCTCCGGTGACGCCCCCACCAGCGTGACCTGCGGACTCTTCAGGTAAAACATGAACGGCGACGGGTTCACAATCCGCAACGCGCGGTAGACGTTGAACGGATCGGCCTGCACATCGAGGTCGAGCCGCTGTGACAGGACGACCTGGAAGATGTCGCCGGCGCGGATGTACTCCTTGCACGCTTCGACGGCGTGCTCGAATTCCTCGCGAGCGAAGTTGCTCCGAAACGCCAGCGATGGGTCTCCCGAAAACGCCACATGGCCGACGCTGGTCTGCGCCGGCTCACTCAGGATGTCGATCGTCTGCTCCACCCGGGCGCAGGCATTCTGATAGCCGGCTTCGAGGCCCTCCCGACCGACATGGGCGTGACTGACGACGAGGATCGTCTTCTGCACATGGTCAAAAATAACCATCGTGTCGTACAGGCCGAACAGCAGATCCGGGAGCCCGCGATCGTCCTCGGGGGCGTTGGGCAAATCTTCGCAATATCGGACCATGTCGTAGCCGGCGTAGCCCACGGCCCCGCCGACGAACCGCGGCAGCTCGGGCAAGTGCACTGACCTGTACTCGGCGAGCATCTCTTCCAGCACGGTCAACGGATCCTCGGCCGTGCGCTTGCGTACGCCGCGTTCGGCACTGATCCGGACGTTCTGACCGGTGGCCTCGAACACGGCATAGGGCGAGGCCGCGATGAACGAATATCGGGCGATCTTCTCGCCGCCAACGATACTCTCCAGGAGAAAGGCATGATCGGTCGTCCGGGCCACATTCGCGAAGGCGGTTACCGGCGTCAGGTGGTCCGCAATCAGCCGGGCGTAGACCGGGATCATGTTGCCCCGCTCGGCCAGCCGGGCGAAGGCGTCGAAATCGGGCAGGTAGTTTGCCATAGGCGGCATCGTATTCGCCACGGCGAAAGGTCGTCAAGCGCCGCCGGGGCGGCAACCCGGAGCTTGACCCGCCGCCGCCGTTCTGGGACACTAATGGGCTTGAGTCCTCGTTGGAGAAGCTAGCAGGAGACCTGTGCATATGATTCTGTCGAACGATCTTCGCGTCGGCCGTGCCGTGATTTACGAAGGGGAAATCTACACGGTCAAGGATTTTCAGCATACCGCCAAGGGCAACAAACGCAGCTACATGCAGACCCGGCTGAAGAATCTCCGCACCGGTCAGATCATCGACGTGCGATTCAACATGGGCGAGCGGCTGGACACCCCCTTCCTCGAAGACAAGGAATTCGAGTACCTCTACAGCGAAGGCGAACATCTGGTCCTGATGAATACCGAAAACTACGACCAGATGCATGTCAACAGTGAAGTGTTCGGCGGCGCGGCCCGCTTCCTGAAACCAAACGAACGTGTGGTCTGCCACATGCATGGCGAAGAGGTGCTAACCGCCGAGCTGCCGAACGTGGTCACACTGAAGATTACCGACACGCCGCCAGCCATCAAGGGCGCCACCGTGACCAACCAGCCGAAGGAGGCCACACTGGAGACCGGCGCCAAAGTCCGTGTCCCGGCCTTCATCGAGAACGGCGAAGTCATCCGGGTCGATACGCGCACCGGCGAGTACGTGGAACGCGCCAAGTAACCACCGGTCGGCGCACCGGCCCGTGGAACAAACACCGATTTTCGAGGCCCGCGGCACCGACACCGCGGGCCTTGTCGATCCACGGGCTGACGAAGCGTTCGCCATTTCCGATTGTGCCGGTTGCAATGGGCGAGAGTGTGACCTAGACTCGCCAACAGGAGCCGATCACGGCGAAGGTGCGTTCATGCGGATCGGGTATTTCGATTGCTTCAGCGGTGCCAGTGGCGACATGATCCTCGGCGCGTGTATCGACGCCGGGGTCGCTCTGGACGCCCTGCGAGCCGAGCTGGGCCGGCTGCACCTGCCAGGCTACCGCCTCGACGCAGAGAAGGTCTCCAAACAGGGCTTTGCGGCCACGCAGGCGAACGTGGTCGTCGAGCCGAGCGTGGACCCGCCCCACCGGCATCTGAAACAGATTCAGACGATGATCGCGGACAGCGACCTGAACGACAGCGTGAAGCAGCGTGCCGTGGCGGTCTTCACGCGACTCGCTGAAGCAGAAGCAGCGGCACACGGCACCACGATCGAAAAAGTCCATTTTCACGAGGTGGGCGCGGTTGACGCCCTCGTCGACATTGTCGGGGCATGTATTTCGGTCGAGCTGCTGGGATTCGACGAAATCCGGTGTTCGCCGATCCCCACGGGCTCCGGCACGGTCACCTGCCAGCATGGCACCCTGCCCGTTCCCGCGCCGGCGACGGCGAACCTGCTGAAGGGCGTACCACTGGCCGCCTGTGACGAGCCGGGCGAATTGACGACGCCGACCGGGGCCGCGATCCTCACCACGCTGTCGGCCGGCTACGGGCCATTGCCGGGCATGGTCGTGGAGATGATCGGCTACGGCGCGGGCCGGCATGACGGGCAGACGCGCCCCAACGTGCTACGGTTGCTCGCAGGTGAACGGGCGGCTGAAACAGAATGCGATGCCGTGGCGGTCCTGGAAGCGAATCTGGACGATACAACCCCAGAGGCGATCGCCTACGCGACGGAGAAACTGTTCGCCGCCGGTGCCCTCGATGTATTCTGTACACCGGTGTCCATGAAGAAGGGCCGTCCCGCGACGTTGATCACGGTGCTGGCAACGCCGTCGCAACAGCGCGAGATGAAGGCGATTCTCTTCGCCGAGACGACCACGTTTGGCATTCGATGCGCTCTGGCGACGCGAACGAAGCTTTCACGGGCCACGATCGAGGTCGAGACCGCATATGGTCGTATCCGCCTGAAGGTCGGACGACGCGAGGGACAAGTGGTGACGGTCTCGCCCGAATTCGAGGATTGTCGCACAGCGGCCCAGCGAGCGGCCGTTCCGCTGCGTGAGGTCATGGCGGCGGCGCTTCGCGCTACCCCGGCGGATCTCTGACACGTTTGCGTGGCTCGTTTTCGCGGAAAGGAATGCCTCATGGCAAGTGCGTTCCTCCTGGCAGCCGGCATCGAACCCGGTCAGCAGCAGGCGCTTCTCTGGTTCGCCGGCGCGCTGGCGCTGCTGATCTTCCTGACCTGGCGAATGCGATCGCGCACCCGCGGCAAGATGGGCCCCCCCGACCAGACCGCGCGGCAGCGACTCGATGAACTCGCCGCACAACGCGGCGTCAAGGGTGACATGGAAGAGTTGCTGGCGGAGCTTCAGGACCTCTCGCGCAAAATCAACGCTCAGATCGACACGAAATTCGCAAAGCTCGAGGCCGTGATCGCGGATGCGGATCGCCGGATCGAGGTGCTCGAGCGGTTGTCAGGCTCGTCTGGCGAGCAACCGCGGCTCGACATTACGGTTGGCGACGACATAGCTGGTGGACCGCCCCCGAGCCCGGCCGCGGGGCCGCGCGCCATGGCGGCGACCGCACGGGTCTACGAACTGGCCGATTCCGGGATGACGCCCGTCCAGATTGCCCAGGCGCTTGGCCGTACTCCGGGCGAGATCGAGCTGATTCTGGGGCTGCGCCCCCGTGCCTGAGGAGCGCGTTGCGGGCGCTCGGCCCGCGCCACTCCCAATTGGGTGCCATCGACTCTGCGGATGTGAGCATATGACGGTCCTTCGTCAGCCCCTGATTACGGCGTTCCCAGCCCACTTTCACGCAGGGACTCCCGCGCTAAAAGTACATGGACTGCCTCCTGAGTGCCGATAACTGGAGGAGTGTAGTCTGTTTGCTCGGCCGGAGGCCGGATTGTCATCCTCGCCTCGGACCAGCTGACGTCATTCAGGGTTGTCGTGTGCGGGACGCGTTCATGAGGCTTGTCGCCCGGGCGGTGATGTGCCGTCCCCACGTGTGTTTTATCGTCGCGCTCCTTTGGTGTTCCAGCGGGTGGGGTACGGTTCGGAACGCCATTGCCGCTGACCCTGCGCGCGTCGCCGTTGTGCTTACCCCCCATCAAACCTACCGCGATGCCGCGACGGTGATTCGTGACGAGTTGCATACCCTTGGCCACAGTTGCCGTGTATTCGAGTTGCCCACGATCAGTGGCGCCTCCAGCCAGGACGAAGGGGAGACGGAGGATGCGGAGCCGCAGAAGAAATCGGCCGATGCGGGCGAGCGGGAGGCAGATCGGCCGGTGGAAGCAGACGCGTACGCGGATACCCTGAACGAGGTGAAGAGTTTCAAGCCGACGGTCATTGTCGGCGCCGGCGTTCGTGCCACATCGACGGCTCTCGATGCGATTCCGGACATCCCCGTTGTCTTCTGTATGGTGCCAAACGCGCTGGATTCGCCGTTCATGGGGAAGGATCACCGGCACCGGAAGCGCCTGGCTGGCGTGACGCTGGATGTGTCGCCGCAGCAGCAGATCGAATGGGCCATCGAAACCGCTCCGAACGCGCGAACGATTGGCTTGCTGCACAGCCCCGGCGGCATTCAGACCGCGGAATCCGTTCGAGCCGCTGCCGTCGCCCATGCGATCAAAGTGGTTCTGATCCCGGCCGAAAAGGATGCGTTCCCCGATGCCGTCGAGGCCCTGGTCACCCAGCGGTGTGACGGCGCGCTCATGATCGCGGACTCGGGCGTCTACAACGCCGCCAACGCACAGCGGCTCCTGATCTGGGG
>JAFGKA010000150.1 GCA_016928855.1 Phycisphaerae bacterium | reverse complement strand
TGACGAGGAGTACATCTCGTGTGAGAGATGGCCCGAAGTCGTCGAAGCGGCACGCAAAGCATGGGATAAGATGGGCGACGACCTCGGTGATTGGGGGGCAAGGCTGTTTGAGGAGTAGCAGAGTGACGTGGTGTGACGTGGTCCAACCAAGCGCCGCCAAGGGGGTTCAAAATGTCGTCGCATCGAAAATACCCCTATGCGGCACGCCCTTCGGGCGAGAACAGGTGAGCAGGTGAGCAGTGGATCAGTCGAGCGGAATCCGGAAGCGAGTTCGGTCTGCCGAGCAGGCTGGATGAAGAGCACTGCCGGCGCGGCAGTGGCACACGACGCCCGTTTGGGCGAGAACAGTAGAATAGGGGAACAGGAGAGTAGTGGAGAAAAACCCGGAGGCGACCCGGTGCGGACCGGTTATCGCTGAAGATTTCTTGCGATTTTTCGTAATCTCGATGAACGTTGTCTATCTTTTTGGGTTGGGCGTTATCCGAAGAGGGTGTGGACCACACTAAATCCAGGGCGGTTGCGGACGTGACCGGCCCCACGGTTAACGGAGAACGCCGGCGTGTTGATGCGTCGGCGTTCTCGTTTTTTACGTACGTGTTGTCAAGAGGTTGCGAACCGTCCCCGTCCGGGCCGGTGTCTCTGATCCACCACGAGAGATAACCGGAGCACCGCGCCAAGCCCTCGATCGATCGGCCTTGGGCCGAAAGTCTCTCCGCGCCGGAGAGACCGACGGGCTCGGGTTATGAGGAGGTCGCGCTCTCTAAGTGAAAAAACGCGTGAAATCCGCTCACCCTGGTTAACGCATGTGGGCGCGCCTGGGACGTGTGGCATAGGTAACCAAAGAGGGGACGGCACGCACTGCCCTGCTCCGGAGCTTCGCCATGAACGTGACCACCGATCCGGAAAGCATGACGCCCGAAGAACGCCGCCGCGAGGTCGCGAGCATTCTTGCCCGTGGCTTGTTACGCCGTGTTTGCATGAACAAAACGGCCGCATCGTCGCCGCAAAAAGAAATCTCAAAAGAGTCGAAATCTGACCTTGATCTCTCCGCCGAAAAGAGGCTCCATGTGGCTCGGCGACCCGCCGGTTAACGGGTTGCCGCCGGTGAAGTGTTGATGCAGGGAGCCACATGCATGCTTGACGTCATAACCGAAATCGCCGCCCTGGATCAGATGACCACGGGCGAACTGGCCGAGCGCTATGCCGAACTCCACGGCCAGCCGTGCCGGACCCGGCATCGGGCTTATCTCATCCGCAAGATCGCCTGGCGCTTGCAGGCCAATGCCGAAGGCGATCTCTCCGAACGCGCCCGGCGGCGGGCGGTGGAACTGGCCAACGACGCGGACGTGCGGGTCATGGCCCCCAGGACCATGCTCTGCGCGCCCCAGCGCCACGCACCGATCACGCGGACCAAGGCGGCCGCGGCGACTCGAGCCAAGCCGTACGATTCGCGACTGCCGGCGCCGGGCTCGGCCATCGTTCGCGAATACCAGGGTCGCACCCATCGCGTCATCTTCCGGCAGGACGGCGGTTTCGAGTACGAGGGCGAGCGCTACCGCACGCTCTCGGCCGTGGCCAAGCGGATCACCCGCAGCCACGTCAACGGATTCCGGTTCTTCCGGCTCGGGGTTCAAGGATGACCAAGAAGAAAAGCAAACCCGGCAAGGCCACCATCCGCTGTGCGATCTATACCCGCAAGTCGAGCGAGGAAGGGCTCGAGCTGGAGTTCAACTCGCTCGACGCCCAGCGCGAGGCCGCCGAGGCCTACATCGCCAGTCAGAAAGCCGAGGGCTGGGTCGCCCTGCCTGATCGCTACGACGATGGCGGCTATTCCGGCGGAAACATGGAGCGCCCGGCGCTGGATCGGCTCCTGCGCGATATCGACGCCGGCAGGGTGGACTGCGTGGTCGTCTACAAGGTCGATCGCCTCAGCCGCTCGCTGCTCGACTTCGCCCGAATCATGGAGCGGTTCGACAACCACGGCGTCTCGTTCGTCTCCGTCACCCAGCAGTTCAATACCACCCACTCGATGGGCCGGCTGACGTTGAACATACTGCTGAGCTTTGCCCAATTCGAGCGCGAGATCATCGGTGAGCGCATCCGCGACAAACTCGCCGCCCAGGCGAGGAGGGGCAAGTGGACCGGCGGCGTGCCCGTGTTGGGCTACGACGTGGACCGCTCCGGCCCGAGCCCCCGTCTCGTCGTCAACGCCAAGGAGGCTGCCCGCGTCCGGGATATCTTCCGAATGTACCTGCAAGAGGCCGCACTGCTGCCCGTGGTGAAGGAGCTGGCTCGACGCGGCTGGGACAACAAACGGCGTATCACCAAGAAGGGAAAGAATGTCGGCGGGCGGCCGTTCGACAAGGCCACGCTCCACGTCCTGCTGACCAATCCGATCTACGTCGGCAAGATGCGTTACAAGGATGAGCTTCACGCCGGCGAGCATGAGGCGATCATCGACCCGGAGTTGTTCGACAAGGTCCAGCAGCAACTCAGGCAGAACGGGCGAACCGGCGGCGTCGAGGTCCGCAATCGGTATGGGGCGCTGCTGCGCGGCCTGCTGCGCTGCAGGCACTGCGGTACGGCCATGACGCACACCTTCTCCATGCGGAACAACCGCGTCGCCTACAGGTACTATCGCTGCGTCAACGCGATGAAGAACGGCCGCGACGTGTGCCCCTCGGGCTCGGTTCCCGCGGCCGAGATCGAGCGCATCGTCGTCGACGAGATCCGCGGCCTGGGCAACGACGAGGCCCTCCTGGCCGAGGTGTTGGCCGAAGCCCACGCTGCCGTAGACGCGGAACTCGCGGAGGCCCGACGCGAGCGTGATGACCTTCGCCGCGAACGGCGACGCCACGACGAGGATCTGCGGCAACTGGCCGCCGGCAGACAGGGTACGACCGAGGTGACGGCTCGCATGGCCGACCTGCACCAGCGACTCTCGGCAGCAGAGCAGCGCCTGCCGGAGCTCGAATCGCGGGTTGCCGAACTGGAAGGCCGGACGGTCACGCAGGCCGAGGCGATGGCGGCGTTCACCGATTTCGACGGCCTATGGGAGGGTCTGATCCCGCGTGAGCAAGCCCGCGTGCTCAGGCTGCTGATCGCGAGGGTGGAATACGACGGGCGAGCCGGCACGGTGTCGGTCACGTTTCGGCCGACGGACATCCGGTCGCTGATCAACCGTGGGACGGAGGAGGCCGCATGACAACCGTTACCAGACAGATCCACTTCACCAGGAGGTTCCGGCGAAAGACCGCCATGCCCGGCCCGGCACCTCAGGCGGAGGCCCCCGTCGGCCGCACGCCCCGCGTATCCAAACTGATGGCTCTGGCCATCCGCTTCGACCAACTCCTCGGCGAGTGCACCGTCGGCGATCAGTCCGAACTGGCCCGCCTGGCGCACGTGACCCAGCCCCGAATGACACAGATCATGAATCTTTTACACTTGGCGCCGGATATCCAGGAAGAACTACTGTACCTTCCGCCAGTTACCGAGGGGAAGGACCCGGTGACGGAGCGAGACGTGCGGCTGATTACTCGGCTGCGGGATTGGGGAGAGCAGAGGGAGATGTGGCGGCTTCTCACTCCCGTCAGCAGAACGTCCCGTTGACGTTTGATGCGACTCCTTTCCCGCCTACGGTTGAACTTTGCCATCATCGATCAGGCCATTGCGGTAGTTGTTCCATTCGCGATTGAGCTTGCCTCGACGGCACTTCCACACATACGTCGGAATTGGAGGACTGCCTGTTCTCGCAATCTGGTATGCGTGCAGCACCTTGATGGCTTCCCGCTCCGTTACGTCAGGCGCAATCCTCGCGCCCGCCAGTTCCTCTGCTTTCTCTGCGGCCTTGGCAAACGATGCGTAGCCAAACATGAGCTTGACGAGCCCCATCGAAACGACCAGCATCAGGACCGACGTAACAATGCGGGAGGTCGCGGTCCGCGTGGCTGGGTCGGTGTGAGCTGCAATCGCCGTGATCAGGGCACCGAGGGATAGTATGACTGCAACTACGACCCCAATGCCGCAGAGCCAGGCCATCGTCCGACTCAGATGCTTGCTCCACCAAGCTGACTCTATCGTGTTTTCAAGGAGGCGGTGTGGGCCGGGGACGCCCTGACTGGCGAAGTAGGGTCCGTCAGGCGCGTAATCGTTGCAGCGTCTCTCCACGCTACGGGATAGGCGGGCACTCAGGTCGGCGATCTCTTGTTTGGAGATCTCCCAGCCCAAGCCGTGGTGGTACTCCAGCTTTCCACGGAATAAGAAAAGGGGATGAGTCCAATATTGACAGGTCGGGGGCAGGGTGGTAGGCTCTGATTCATGCCCAGGACCAATCGCATCGCC
>JAFGKA010000149.1 GCA_016928855.1 Phycisphaerae bacterium | reverse complement strand
CCGGCACGGTCATTGGCGCGGGGCATACGGTTCAGCGTGTTGAACGACTCAAGACGCTGGGTCTTTGCCATGAAGTCGTAGCGTTGGATGCCACCGATGCCCTGGCGTGCCACAAGATCATTCATGACATGACTGGCGGACGGATGGCCAACCTGGTCATCAACTGTGTGAATATCCCGAACACGGAGATGGCGTCGATCCTGATGTGCCGCGACGGCGGGACCGTGTATTTCTTCAGCATGGCCACGTCGTTCACGAAGGCCGCGCTCGGCGCCGAGGGTGTGGGCAAGGACGTCACCATGATCATCGGCAACGGTTACGCGCGCGGCCACGACGAGATCACGCTGCAGGTCGTGCGAGAATCGCAAGCAATCCGCGAGCTGTACCAGAGCCTGTACGGTTAGGCGCGGAGGGTAGAGCATGAAAACGTATCGAAAGGTTGCCTGGCAGGACATCCCGCTGTTCGCCGACGTGTCGGCCGCGGACTGGTTCGACTGGCACTGGCAGCGTCGCAACGTCATCACCGATGCCGAGACGCTCTCGAAGGTATTGCCCCTCGACGAGACCGAGAAACGCGAAATCGACGAGACGCTGACCGCATTCCGGATGGCGATCACGCCGTACTACGCCGCCGTCATTGATCGGACCTATCGGCAGTGTTCCGTCCGGCTGCAGGCCGTGCCGAGCGCGGCGGAGCTGCAGGACGTTGCCGCGGACATGATCGACCCGCTGCACGAGGATGAGGACTCGCCGACGCCGGGGCTGACGCACCGGTATCCCGACCGCGTCCTGTTCCAGGTCACGTACGTCTGTTCGATGTACTGCCGCCATTGCACGCGGCGGCGGGTCGTCGGCTCCGAGGATGCCCATTTGTCGCGCCAGCACATCGACGCCGGCATCGAATACATCCGTCAGCACCCGGAGATCCGCGACGTGTTGCTGTCCGGCGGCGACCCGCTCGTCATGAGCGATGACGGCATCGAGTACATCCTCCGCGAGCTGCGCGCCATCGAGCATGTCGAGATTATCCGGATCGGGACGCGCACGCCGGTCGTGCTGCCGATGCGGATCACCGACGAGCTGGTGGCGATGCTGCGCAAGTACCACCCGCTCTACGTGAACACGCACTTCAACCACCCGCACGAGATCACCGAGGAGGCGCGCGCCGCCTGCGCGAAGCTGGCCGATGCGGGCATTCCGCTGGGCAACCAGAGCGTGCTGCTGCGCGAGGTGAACGACTGCATCCATATCATGCGGCGGCTGGTGCACGAGCTGCTGATGATCCGGGTCAAGCCGTATTACATCTACCAGTGCGACCTGACGAAGGGCATCCAGCACTTCCGCACGTCGATCGCCAAGGGCATCGAGATCATCGAATCGCTCCGCGGCCACACCAGCGGCTTGGCGGTGCCGACGTTCGTGGTCGATGCGCCCGGCGGCGGCGGCAAGATCCCGCTGCAGCCGAATTACCTGTTGAGCCAGTCGGACATCCGCTATGTCTTGCGAAACTACGAGGGCATGATCACAACCTATACGCAACCGCCGAACATCTACTCCGAGTGCCACTGCCAGTTCTGCAAGGACCATCGCTATCGCCCGCTCGATGGTGTGGCTCAACTACTCGATGGCGGTAGGATCACTCTCGAGCCGAAGGATCTTAAGCGAAAGCATTAGCCCGTGCAATTGACACCTGGAATCTTTGTTGGCACCACGACCTTCATTGTCGGAAGCGACAAACACGCCGGCAAGACGACGCTGCTGAATTACCTCATCCGGCCGCTCCGTCATGAAGCGCCACTGGTGTACCTGAGTGTCGGCCTCGACGGCGAAGGCCGCGATGCGCTTTCGGGCGTGCCCAAGCCGCACGTCGTGGCCGAAGCGGGCGACTGGCTTGTGACCGCCGAGCAGGCCCTGCGCCGCAGCGACGTCTCGGCCGAGATCCGCGAGGTGTTCCCGTTCGAGACGGTGCTCGGGGCGCCGGTGCTGGCCCACGTTGTCCGCGGCGGGCCCATCGAACTGATCGGGCCTGGCAGCAATGCCGCGCTGGCGCGGATTCTGATGCATATCGTTGCCGATGCCGGCATCGAGACCGTGCTCGTCGATGGCGCGATCAACCGCATCACGCAGGTCGCGGCGTCGACGCAGGCCGCATGCGTCTACGTGCTTCGCGTGGATCGCGCCGGCCTGCCGCGGGCGATCGATGCGATGCGGCGGCTGGCGTACCTGCAGGCGGTGCCTGTCGCGATGGACGATGCATCTGACGACGCCACCCGCGTACTGGACGGCGCCCTGACGACGGAGAAGGCTGGCGAGCTTGACGCCGGTTGCCGGACGCTGATCGTCGAGGACTTCTCGCATGTGTTTCTGACGTACGCTGAATTGCGGAATCTGCAGCGGCGCGCGGAATTGCGTTTCCGGAGGCGGGTGGCGATGCGCGCGTTCGTCGTCAACCTGTACGACGTGTCGCGAGACGAGTTTCTGGATAGGCTCACCGACACGGGCATCATCGACAAGGTGATCTTCAATCCGTACCAGGAGGTCGCCTGATGGCGACGGCGTTGTGGCGATTCGCGGAGGTCGAGGCCGTCTATCAACGGCTGCGCCCGCTGAGCCCGTACGGCCGGCGCAGCGCTGAACGCCGCACGATCCTGACCGATCCGGCGGAACTTGATCGTCGATACGACCGCGTCGACGCGATGCGGACCTTGCTGGCCGACGAGGCGGAGACCGCCGATCGCGTCCGCTATCACCTCAAGCGTATCCCGCGGTTGCCGCTCGCGACTGAAATCGCGACGGCGGCCGATCTGTTTCTCGTCAAGAAGTTTCTCGTCAACAGCAAGGCCCTCGCGGGCTGCCTGCCGGAAGCGGCACGGGCACTGTTCGGCCTGTCGTGGCAGTCGGACGCCTTGCTGCAGGCCCTCGACACGGAGGATCGGGGCGAGGAGACGTTCTACCTGGCCGACCGGTGTTCGGGCGAGCTTGCCGCCATCCGTGCCGAAATTCGCCAACTCGACACGGAGTTGCAGGCGCTTCGCTCGGCGACGCTCGATGCCCTTCAAACGAATCACGGCCTCGATTTCCAGCACCGCGATTTCCTCGTCATCGACCACGCCCGAGCCGAACCGTTCGGCAGTGATGAAGTCTACCTCGAACCCTTCGACAGCCGGCACGTCATCGTCCGGCCGGTATTGCCGAAGCAGCACTTCACGATGCTGACACAGCGCGAGGCCCTGCTGAGCCGCGAACGCCAGGCCGAGCAGGCCGTTCTCGCCACAATGGCGGCGACCGTGCGCGAGCACGAGGCGGTTCTTGCCGCATATGTGCGTGTGATCGAGGCGATCGACCTCGCGCTGGCGGCGGCGACGCTGGCACAGTCGTTGGATATGACCCGCCCGGAGCTGCAGGCCTCGCCGGCGGCCATCGAGATCATCGACGGCCGGCTCATCCCCCTGCAGGAGAACTGCGCCGACCAGCAGCTCGACTATCGCCCGCTGACGGCCACGCTCGAGACACCGCACGGCCTGCTGCACGGCTCGAACATGACGGGCAAGTCTGTCGTGCTCAAGACCGTCTCGGCCCTTCAGATCCTCGCGCAACTGGGTCTGTTCGTTCCGGCACGGCAGTTCCGCACGGTCGTCTTCGATCGGATGTCCTTCATCGGCACGAGCGGCACGGACGAGGCCCGCGGCCTGAGCGGCTTCGGCCAGGAAATGGTGGACCTGCGCCGGGCGATCCACGAGCGTGGGCGCCTGAGCCTGTTCATCATCGACGAGTTCGCCCGCACGACGAATTCGCGCGAGGCCGCCGCTCTGATTGCCGGGCTTCTGCATTGGCTCGACGGCACGGACGGGACATGCTCGCTGCTGGCCACACATTACACGGAGCTGCCGGCATTCGAACGCGTGCGGCGATGGCAGATGAAGGGCGTGGATTGGGAACAGCTCAGCGCCGAAGCCGCCATGCCGGCGGAGGATCTGGCCGCACGGATCAAGGCGATCAATCGCTGCGTGCCACACGAGATGATCGCTGACAGCGATGAGCCGGCCGCGCACGACGCGATCCGCATTGCCGAGAAGCTCGGCCTGGACGACGTCATTGTCACGTTCGCCCGCGGGCAGCTTGGCGCGGGCTCGGCGGAGTTCGAGTAAGATGGCCGGGATGGAGTCGAAGCTACACCTGCCCGCGGAGAAGATCGCGCTGGCGCGCGAACTCGCCGCACGCATCGCCGAGCCGATGCAGCGGTACATCCGTCGGCACACGACGGTGGCGGTCGAGCGGGCCACGCTGCGGCTGATGGGCGCCGACGGCGCCAACGCCATCGGCACGCCCGTGCCCAATCTAATCGTCGACGCGCTGCCGGACCGGCTCTCCGGCGGCGTGACCCGCTACTATGTCAACGCGCTTCTGCGGAAACACTGGACGCCCGAACAGCTCAACCAGGCTGTGATCGACGGCTTCGACCTCGGCGGACTCGAGCTGACGGACGCTGCGGCTATCGAGGCGAAGGCGGCCGGGCTCGTCGAACAGTTCGAACGGCATGTGCGGGGTGTTGTCGCCGACCGCAACGCCCGGCTCGACGCCTGTCGCGACAACGCCCGCAGTCCGCTGCTCTACGTGATTGTCGCCACCGGCAATATCCACGAGGACGTCAAACAGGCCCAAGCCGCCGGCGAGCAGGGCGCCGACGTTATTGCGGTCATCCGCACGACCGCCCAGAGCCTGCTGGATTATGTCCCGTTCGGCGCGACGACCGAAGGCTTCGGCGGCACGTATGCCACGCAGGAGAACTTCCGGATCATGCGCGCGGCGCTGGACGAGACCTCAAACAAGGTGCAGCGCTACATCCGCCTCGTGAACTACGCCTCGGGCCTGTGCATGCCCGAGATCGCCGCGATGGGCGCGATGGAACGGCTCGACATGATGCTGAACGACTCGATGTACGGCATCCTGTTCCGCGACATCAACGTGTATCGCACGTTCGTCGATCAGCACTTCAGCCGCATGATCCACGCCTTCGCCGAGATCGTCATCAATACCGGCGAGGACAACTACCTGACG
Organism: Phycisphaerae bacterium; assembly: GCA_016928855.1. Lineage (GTDB taxonomy): Bacteria > Planctomycetota > Phycisphaerae > UBA1845 > PWPN01 > JAFGKA01. The sequence continues at coordinate 645 of JAFGKA010000149.1, read as the reverse complement.
ACCTCGGACGCCGTCGAAAAGGCGTACACGGTCCTGGCTTCGCAGTTCCTCAACGAACGCTTCGCGTGGAATGCCGGCATGCCGAACCGACTGATCGGCCTGGGGCACGCGTTCGAAATGGACCCGGACCTGACCGACGGGTTCCTGCTCGAACTGGCGCAGGCGCAGATGGCCCGCGAGATCTTCCCGGAATGCCCGCTGAAATACATGCCGCCGACCAAGCATATGACCGGCGACATCTTCCGCGGCTACATCATGAACGCGATGTTCAACTTGGCCTCGAAGCTCAGTGGCCAGTCGATCCATCTGCTGGGGATTCTCACCGAGGCGATTCACACGCCGTATCTGCACGACCGCTACCTGGCCATCCGCAACGCGCAATATGTCATGCGCCAGATCGAATCGCTGGCGGAGGAGCTACAGTTCCGGCCGGACGGCCGGATCGTCCATCGCGCCCATGCCGTTCTCGATGAAGCGGTCCGGTTTCTCACGCAGATCGAGGCGATGGGCCTGCCGGCGGCGATCGCCGATGGGCTTTTCGCCGACGTGAAACGCGCCCCGGACGGCGGCAAGGGACTCGAAGGCGTGATCGAAAAGGGCGCCGATTACTGGAATCCCTTCGAGCAGTTCCTGTGCGATCGATTG
>JAFGKA010000148.1 GCA_016928855.1 Phycisphaerae bacterium | reverse complement strand
CTGCCGCCGCGCGCGGGCAAGCCCTATCAGACACGGGTGCCGGCGGTGGACGAGGACGGCAACGAGATCGCCGGTGTCTTCATGCCGGACGCCGCGGTTCCGCTGGGGACGCATGTCGGTTGGAATCAACGCGCGCCGAAATTCGGCGCGGCGGGCATGCTGGGCCGCTGGGTTGGGGCGTCCTGGCCGTTCCCCGTTACACCCGAGCAGCGACAACGGGACAACGATCCGCGACGGTCGGTGCTGGAGCGGTACGCCACGAAGGAAGAATACGTGGCCAAGGTGAAAACGGCGGCCGAGCAGCTCCTGCGTGAACGCTTTCTGCTTGAGGAAGACGTCGAACGCGTTGTGAAGAAGGCCGGCGAGCTGTCGCTGTGGGATGCATCCCGCAAGTGACCGTGCGACCGTCTGCGCGGTGAAGGTCCTTCCTCGTAGCGGCCAGTGTCTCGCCGGCCGTGTTCGTATACTACCGCTCTGGCGTCTGTTTCACGGCTGTCGCCTGCCCCATTTGTCCCAAGACGCCTGCCTCAGCCTGCGGGTATGTTGAACGCGTGGACGAGCCGATCCCTGTGCTCCGGTTGCCGATTTACCTCCAACTCGCCACAATCAGGGTGGAACGCCTTTGTGATTGGAGGTGGGTCGATGAACGCGTCGCATTGGGCATGTCTGGTCTGGATCGCCATTCTCTTGACGGGTGTTGCCGCCGTCGGTGCGGAGGATTCGCCGGCGACGAGGACGGAGCCGGGCGGGCCGGGCGTTGTTGCGGTTCGAATTGGCTCGTCGGTGCCGGAGGTGGATGCGAGCGCGTGGATCGCGGCGCTGCGGAATTCGCTGTCGGCGGCCGCGGGCCATCTGCAATTGCATGCATACCACGGCCTGGCGGCGGATGCGTTTGCCGAACAACTCATTGTCCTCTGCGAGCCGGAGCCGGTCGTGGCGATTCTTGATGTTGAGACATCCGATTCGGCCGCACCGCACGTCATGATCGAACCGTATCATTATGCCTTTCCGGCTATGACCGATCCGCACATCGAGAGCCCCGAGTACACGTTCAAGTTCGCGTCGGATTCCGCCCTGCTGGCGATCTGTTTGCATCAGTCCCTGTTGAAGGTCGGGGCTGCTTCGACGGTCGAGATTCGTCCGGCGTCGTCGGCGAATGCGTCGCTTTCGCCGTCGCTGCTGAGAAGAACGGTTCGCGTGGTGCTGGCGCCGGATGGTATGCGGATGGCCGATGTTCGTGAGGCAATCGCAAAGGCGACCGCTCGTGCCGTGGCGGAGAGTCTCATCGATCACGGTGCGCACGTCATGGGCGTGCTGCCCGACGCAGTGGCGCGGGCGCAGGCCCGGCTGACGGATATCGAGATCCGGGTCTCGGAGTATCGCTACCCGACGAGCGAGCCCGTAACGCAGGATGCGGCCGAGGAAAACAAGGATGCCGAGCCCGTTGCGACCGTCCGGCCCTTTGCGTCGGGGCTGTATTACGTGACAGGCCTCAAGCCCCTGACCGCCTACACGCTGACGCTCATCGACACGTCGAAGGCCGAGGATCATCCGTGGCGAACATTCGGTCCGGCTACCTGTGTGACCGCGTCACTGGAGGGCGTGGTGCGCACCGTGCCGGGCGTGATGGCGTCCTATACGCCGATCGCGAGCGGCACAGTGCCGGCGGAAGCCGCCATCGAGCCGGCCGGGACACTGGATTACGTCATCGAGCGGGCGACGGTTTTCGACGGTTCGCGTGATCGCGAGCGCTTCGTCGCGGATGTCGGCGTGGCCGGTGAACGGATCGTCGCGGTGGGCGATCTGAAGGCGCGGCTGCGCAAGACGACGATCGACGGCACGGGGTTCTTCCTGATGCCGGGCTTCATCGACATCCATAGTCACGCGGACGATAACGTGCTATCGGTTCCGTACGCCCCATCACACATTCGCCAGGGCATTACGACGGTGCTCGGCGGTAACTGCTCGTTCTCGCCGCTGGGCATCGGGGCATTTCTCGACGAGATTGCGACGAAAGGCTCGGCGATCAACATCGGCATGCTGGTCGGTAACCGCCCGGTGCGAAACCGCGTCATGGGCAAGCGAAAGGGCCAGCCCACATACGAAGAGGCGTATCGCCAGAAGGAACTTGTCGATCTGGCGATGGAGGAAGGTGCCTTCGGGATGTCCACGGGCCTGATCTATTCGATTAGCGAGGAGGCGTTCACCTGGGAGCTGGTCGAGCTGGCCCGGCAGGTCAGGCCGTACGGCGGGTTCTATGCGTCGCACGTACGCGGCGAGACCGACGAGGTGCTCGATGCCATCCGCGAAGCGATCTTCATCGGTGAGCTCGCCGACGTGCCGGTCCAGATTTCGCACATGAAGGTGCTCAAGAAGCGGAACTGGGGCGGCATGACCCGCTATCTTGAGATCATGAAGGCGGCTCGGGAACGTGGACTCGACGTGACCGGTGATCAGTACCCGTGGCGGGCGTCGGGGCCGGCGGCGCATCATCGGTTGTATTCGATCTTGCTGAACCAGGCGATTCGCGAGGGCACCCCCGACGTTGTGCTGCTCAAGAACATGCCGGGCAAGTATGCCAGGTATTCGGGCAAGCTTCTGACCGAGCTGCTCGACAACGAAAACCTCACGCCGATCGAGTTGATCGCCGAGCTGAAGTTGACGGAGAAGACGGATCTGTTCGCGACGCACCTGTGCCTCGGCGAATGCGACGTGCGCGAGCCGATGCAGGCCGATTTCGTGATGGTCTGTACGGATTCGTCGCTGTTTTCGCTCGAGGGAATTGAAACCGGCAAGGCGCACGACGAGCACCCGCGCAAGTTCCGGAGCTATCCGGAATTCTTCGCGAAATACGTGCGAGACAAGGGCGTGTGCTCGTGGGAACTGGCGGTGCACAAGTGCACCGGCCTGCCGGCGAGCCGGCTGAAGCTCGCCGATCGCGGCATCATCCGCGCGGGCGCATTCGCCGATCTCGTGCTGCTCGACCCGGAGGCGCTCCATCCCGGCGCGGACTTCCGCGATCAGACGCTGCCGCCAAAGGGCATGCAGTGGGTCTTCCTGAACGGCCAGCCGGCCCTGCGTGATGGCGAACTGACCCGCATCCGTGCAGGCCGACCGCTGCACGCCTACGGCCACGTCAAGCCGTAGGCGACGTCATGCTCCGTAGCGCTGCGGTGAGCCTACTTGCACACGCCGCGATGGCACCAGTTTGAGCAGCACTCGCCGTTGTCGCTGCACGCGTCGCCCCTGGGCAGGCAACTGCACGCCGGATCTGCATCGCAGTCGCTGTCGTCGCAATCGGCGAGCCCATCGCAATCCTCGTCCGTGCCGTCCGTGCAACTGGTTTCCGTTGCCGGCGGAATGCCGCAATCCTCTGGGCAACTGCACGAATCCTCGTCTGAATCGCACGAGCCGTCGCCGCAGAACGCCGGGGCGCCGCAGTCGAGGGCGCAGTTGTCGCTGGTTTCCAGGCCACTACAGACGCCATCACCGCAGCAATACGGCTCGGCGGCTGTGTCGCTGCATGTGAAACCCGTCGCCGAGTCGGTGCATCGTGCGTCCTCGCAGCCGACCGGGTTAATGCCGTCACCGTCGCCGCAGCAGAATCGTCGCTTGGGCACGCCGTCCTGCTTGCCGGCACAATCCGACGGACAGGATACGCAGTCTTCACCGAGTCCCGGCTCACAAACGCCGTTGCCACAGCCGCCGCCGGAACCACTGATGCAGTCGTTCGGGCACGTGGCGCAATCTTCACCGGGTTCACAGACGCCGTTCTGGTTGCACGAGAGGTCGACGCATATATCGCTGTCCTCATCGCACACCAATCCCGGGCACGGGTCGTCGCCGCTCTGGCAGCCCAGTTGTGGATCACAGATTTCAGCCCCGTCGCAAAACAGGCCATTATCGCACACGGCATTGTTGGGCACATTTTCGCACGCATCGGTGGCTTCGTT
>JAFGKA010000147.1 GCA_016928855.1 Phycisphaerae bacterium | reverse complement strand
TGCATCATCGCAAGCGGCTCTTCGATTCAGCGTCACCGTTACTTCGAATTTGCACCGGGCCGGGACGCCGAGCCCAATGCCGACCTCGATACGCTCGCGGATGCCGTCGGCGACGCCGTGCTGAAAAGCCTCGAACAGTGCCACCGCATCTCGTCGGACCCGGTCGTTACGCTGAGCGGCGGCGCAGATTCGCGGCTCGTGCTCGCCGGCCTGCTGGAGATCGGCGCGAAGAACATCCGCACCATCACCTGGGGCAGTGAAAACCAATACCGCTCGGGCGACGGCTTCGTTGCGGCGCAACTCGCCCGACGCTGCGGCGTGGAACATCGGTTCGCGCCGCAGACGAATGACTTTCTTACCATGCCGGCGTTCACCCGCCGATTCGGCGCAGAAACCGACGTCGCCGCGTACCACATCGGCGAGCTATCCTTCGTGCAAGGCATGTTGAGCGACGGCGGGTCGCGATCGCTCTACCGGGGCGATGAGTGCTTCGGCTGGCTGGGAGCGGTGCACACGGCCGATCAGGCCGCGACCGCGGTCGGCGTTCGCCCGATGCAAGCCCTGCGCACAAACCTTGAACCCGTCTTCGCCCCCCGCGCGTATGCGGCGGTCTGCGACGCCCACGGCGACGCGCTCGCTGACGAAGTGCAGCAGGCGACGCCGATGGATTTCGTCGACCTCAAGGACCGGCACTACTTCTACCTGCGGCTCGCCCGTTATCTCCAGCCGGTCAACGCCTACAAGCTCTCGTGCGTCGAGACGTTCAACCCGCTGCTGGCCAAGCCGGTGCTGGAATGTCTCGCCACCGTGCCGAGCCGCCTTCGACTCAACAAGCAGGTCGAATTGCGGCTGCTGGCCCGGCGATTCCCACGGGTCATGACAATCCCGTTCGCCACGCGAGCCTCACTGGCGGATTCCGGGCACGCGTGGCAAACCACACCCGCTGTCCGGTCGTTCGTGCACGCCACACTGGGCCGCACGAACAACCTCTGGAATCAGCTCTTCGACCCCGTGACCATCGAAGCGTTCGCAAGCACATGCCTGCGGAATGGCCCATGGCGCGGCGCGCCAATCCGCCGGTGGGCCGCCCGCATTCTGCGCGGCACCGGCCTGTACACCCGAGCACGAAGGCATACGTGGAATCCCACGACGCATGCGCAGCCTTCACTGCTGCGCCTGCTGCAACGCCTGACCGTGATGAAACTGTGGATCGACACCCACGAGGGGCAGCTCACACTAGACCTTGGATAAGGAAGAAGCCATGCGAATTCTGCTCGTGCACAACGAATACGGCCGACTCAGCGGCGAAGATGTCATGGTCGCCTTGATCGCGCGTCTTCTGGCCGAGCACGGACACGAAGTCCGCGGCTACTACCGCAGCAGCCGCGGCATCGACCAGGCTGCGCACCGCAAGGTCAACGCGTTCTTCAGCGGAATCTACTCTCACAAGAGCCGTATGGAACTGCGCGGTATCATCAAGGATTTCGAGCCGGACCTGATCCAGGTCCAGAATGTCTATCCGCTGATCTCACCGTCCGTGTTCGTCGAAGCACACGCGATGGGCGTCCCTGTCGTCATGCGATGTGCCAACTATCGGCTGATCTGCCCGAACGGGCTGATGATGACGCAAGGCGAGATATGCGACCGGTGTTCCGGCGGCCGGGAATGGTGGTGCCTCCTACGCAACTGCGAAGGAAGCTGGCCCAAAAGTCTCGGCTATGCGCTGCGGAACTATGTCGCGCGCACGAAGCGGATGGTGCTGGACCATACCACTACCTACTACGTGCCGACGAAGTTTCATCGAAACCGCATGATCGCCGAGGGCCTGCCCGAGGACCGGATCTCCGTGATCCCCAACCTGCTGGAAACGGTTGACGTCCCACCGGCATCGGAGAGCGGCGACTTCGTCGGATACGCCGGTCGCATCAGCCCCGAGAAGGGCATCGAGACCTTCACTGCGGCCGCCCGCCTCGCACGCGACATCGCATTCCGGGCCGCCGGCTCGTGCGAACGCATGCTCGAACTGCCCACCGAGGCACCGTCCAACTGCGGCTTCCTCGGCCACCTCGACGGAGAGGCGCTCGATACGTTCTATCGCGCCTGCCGAATGCTCGTACTGCCGAGCGTCTGCTATGAATCGTTCGGCCTGGTCCTGCTGGAAGCCATGATTCGCGGCAAGCCGGTCATCTGCTCGAACCTTGGCGGGCTGTCGGAAACGGTCGAGGACGGCGTCACCGGCCTGCTCTTCGATTCGGGCAACCCGACTGACCTGGCACAAAAGATCCGCTACCTGTGGGACCACCCCGGCCTCTGCCGCAAGATGGGCCAAGCGGGCCGCGAGAAGGTGCTCCGCGAATACTCGCCCGAACGCTACTACGAACGCCTGACGGCGTTATATGAGAAGACGTTGACGCTGGCCGCCACACGAGAGGAACTCTGCGTATGATCATGCAACTCGCGGACTCTGCGTTCGACTCGCCGCGCCGACGCGTGCTCGCCGTCGCCGCCGCCTGCCATCCGGACCGCGGCTCGGAACCTGGCCTCGGCTGGGCGTGGATCAAGGCACTGGCCGAACGGCACGATCTCTGGGTCATTGTCGGTGAGCGCGAAGGCAACCGCCCGGCCATCCAGCGGGAGCTTCGAAAGAACCCGATGCTGCGCGAGCACCTCAGAATCTTCTTCGTTCCGCGCCCGAACCCGCCGCGCATCACGCGCCTGTGCCCGCCGCTGTACTACCGGTACTACCGGCAGTGGCACGCGCTGGCGTTTGCCATCGCCCGCCGGCTCCACGACGAGATCCGCTTCGATGTGGCGCATCAGATCAACATGATCGGCTATCGGGAGCCAGGCTACCTCTGGCGGTTGAATCTGCCGTTCGTGTGGGGCCCCATCGATGGCGTGACGAACATGCCGCTGCGATTCTGGCGTATCTTGGGCATCGGCGGCACGGCGTACTACGTCGTATACAATCTGATCAACACCTGGCAACGCCGCTTCGCCCCACGCGTGCAGCAGGCACGGGCCCGCGCCGGCGCCCTGGCTGCCGCGTCGGAAGGCACACAGCGACTGCTCCGGCAGCTCTGCAATACCCAAAGCCACGTTATCCACGACACCGGCCCGGTCGAGACTGGCTCGGCCGAAACGAAACGCCCGCGCGACGGCGAACCGCTGCGGCTGGTCTGGAGCGGTTTACACATCCCGCGTAAGGGCCTGCCGATCCTGCTGCACGCACTGCGTCGGCTGCCCACCGACACGCGCGTGCACGTCGATATCCTCGGCGGTGGCCCGCGAACGCGCGCCTGGCAACGGCTCGCCACGCGGCTCGGCATCCATGCGCGATTGACCTGGCGCGGACGGCTGTCCAAGGCCGAGGCGCTTGATGTCATGCGGGCCGGCCACGTGTTCGTGATCACCAGTCTGCGCGACGCCACCTCGTCCGTGCTCATGGAAGCGCTGTCGCTCGGCCTGCCGGTGATCTGCCTGGATCATTGCGGCTTCACCGACGTAGTGACGCCGGCCTGCGGAATCAAGATCCCGCTGACACACACGGACGACGTGATTGCCGGATTTGCACGTGTGATTGCTGATCTAGCACACAAGCCGGACGTCGTGCGCGACCTGTCCGAAGGCGCATTGGAGCGAGCCCGCACGTTCTCGTGGCGAGCTAACGCATCGGCCATGACCGAACTCTACGAGCAAGCGATCGCCCACTGGGCCGCGCC
>JAFGKA010000146.1 GCA_016928855.1 Phycisphaerae bacterium | reverse complement strand
GGCGGCGGTCGTCGGCCGGTTTGTCGGCGATACGTTCCTGACGCGCGAAGAGATCACGGGGCTGATGCAGGGCCTGCTCTGCACAGCATCGCTACCGGCGGGCACAACGCGACTGACCGACTGGGCAACGGCTCACGCTGACACGCTCGGCCTGCGATACGCCAGCGAACTGGCCCGCCGCCGAAACCGGCACGACGAATACGCGAGGATTTGAAGAACGCTATAAACGCGGGATGAATCATCCTGAACAACGGTCGGCGCGGCTCCGAGTTCCCTGAGTATGCTTGCGAGAATCGGCAGATCTGGGATGCGAACGCCGACTGGTGGAATGAGGCGATTGCCCACCGCTGGCCGCTTCAGCGGTCGTCCCCGCCGCAGGCGGGCTAACAGGCCGGTCCTTTGAGGGCCGGTTTGTGCGGCGGGCATCTCAGTTCTTTCCTCTTTCCTCCATTTCTCAACCCGTTTCAACGGGTTTCCTCTTGATGCCATAATTATGGCATTCACGGATGAGAAGCCCGTTGGAAACGGGCTCAACTCATCAGAGAAGAACAGACAATGATTGTCGCCGGCCAACCAGCCCTACAAGGACTGGCCTATGGACCCGGCTTTGCCGGGAACGCCCCATGAATGGGGCACGGAAGAGCCGTTACGCGTATCGGATACTGCGTGCCGTGTTGTAGCTTGTCTCACGGCAGAATCGAACGACGGTCTTCCCCGTGTCCTCAGCGCCTCTGTGGTGTGGCCTCTCTTCCGCGGGCGAACATCCTGCCTATGCAGTTGTGGGCCGGGCCTTTTCGCGCTGGCTGGCGAGTGTGATCGCGCCGACGAAGTACGTGGCCGTTGCGACGAGGAACCAGAGCTTGTACGTCTCCATGTGCGCGTCGTAGTTTTCCGCGCCGCCGAGGCAGACCCAGATTGGCAGCGCGATGCACGCGGCCAGCGACGCGATCGCGAGGCTGCCGCTGAGCCAGAACTTCATCGAGCGCTCGATCTTCGGCTTCGGCGGAAATGCGGCAGTGGGACGGCGCGCCGCGAAGTCCGCCTCGGTCTCCGATGCACCCGCGGCGGCCTTGCCCGTTCCGAACGCATAACACAGCACGACATAGAGCCCGCCCGCGATGAACCAGCCGGGCAGCCAGCGGAAGAACAGGTGCACGCCGAGCATTTCCATCGGCGAGCGCAGTCGGCCGTGCGTGAACTGCTCGATCGGGAAACACAGCACCAGCACGGCCGCCCAGCTCAATAGCGCCGGCCTGTTGATGCTGACGCGCTTCTTCTCCGCCCAGTACTGTTGCAGGCCGAGCTTCGGGAACAGCCAGTGCTCGACGACGATCACGGCGCCGATCGGCATCAGCACGAGCCCGTAGATCGCGACGAAGTCCAGAAGCTGCATGAAGATCGCCGGGAAGCAGCCCACGAGGGCGGTAGTCCCACCGGCGGCCAGCGTGACTTTCCATCGCGGCCAGTTCGGCGTAATGATCTGCAGCGCCAGGCCCGCGCGGTAGATCGTCGGGTTGGCGGTCGTCCAGCCGGCGATCAAGACCGCCAGCACGCCCGCGAAGCCGGCCGCGTTGTCGGCCATCTCGCCGGGATTCAGCCCCGCGGCCGCCACGCCGCCCATGATCCCCGCGCAGATCCACGCGAGGAAGTGCCCGAGGTACATGCCGAAGGTCGAGTAGAACCCGTACGACCAGTGCCGGGCATAGCGGAAGATCGCCATGTCCGACAGACCGACGTGCATCGCGAGGTTGCAGAACCACGCGAAGAACATGATGTGCCAGAAACCGAGTCGCGTCATCACCGTGCAGAGCGTAAAGGCCGTCTTTTCCGTTCCGTCCTTATCCTTGGTGGTCACGGGCTTGATCACATACCGCGCTTCGCCATCGGTGATGCTCCAACGTGCGCCCGGTGTCTCCGCGGAGAGCGCGGCGGCGTCAGAAAGCTCCACTCGCTTACTCTTGAAGACCGCCTCGAACCAGTTCTTGTCGGGCTTGGCAAGCTCCTCGCGCAGGGCTTGCGGCACGGGCTCGCCGTCGGCGGTGTCGGGCAGGGCCGATTCAATTACCCGTAACGGGTTCTCAGCGGGCCTGCCGGTCCACACCTTCGTCTCGGCATACTGCCAGAAGTCGCCGAAGCTCTTGACCTCGCCGAGCCGCGGCAGCGACGCGATCGCACCGGCGATGAAGACGAGGAACATCCACGGCGAGCAGACCGACGCGAACTGCGCGAGCTTCTTGAAGCCGGCAATCGCCAGCGTGACGACCACGGCGCCGACCAGCAGAACGACGACGACCCAGCCCACACTGTTGGGCAGCACATCTTCGAACGTCGGATGTTTGAGATGCATCCCGAGTTTGTTCACCGCGACGAAGATGGCGGATGCCGACACGCCGATCATCGCCGCGGCCAGACAACAGTACAGCATGGCGTTGACGACGTTGTAGAGGACGGTCAGAGCCGGTCCGATGATCCGTCGAACATACCAGTACAGCGTCAGGCGGACACGCGTCGCGATCGGCGCGCAGATGAACGCCCAACTCAGCACGGCCAGCGCGTTGCCCAGGATCAGGCCCCAGATCAGGTCGCGGGCCGTGACACCCCACAGCACGAACAGTGCCCCAATGACGAACTCGGTCGCCGCGACATGCTCGCCGGCGAACAGGGCCGCGAAGTGCCGGCCGCCCTCCAGCTTGTTGGCCGCGATCGGTTCGCGCTCGTATTCGTACAGCTCATCCAGCCGGTCGGCCAGACTCTTGGCGTCGGTCTGTGAACTCACACGGGCCTCCTTGGACAGGCATTCACCGAAGGCAAATGCGCCGAACGCATCCGGCAATGGCCTACTGGCGGCAATCAAGAGATTGAGCGAAACGAGGCTATGGGCCCCGTCCGGTTGCGTCAAGGCCGCGGCTGCTGCACCGCGCGGGCGACCGGCAACCGCACCAGGAATGCCGGACGGCATCTCGCGCCCGTGTGCCACTTCCGTGTCGGCAGTGTCTGTGTGACGTGCGACCCCTTCGGAGTGGTCACAAGGCTTGTCTGTGCGGCGGAAGCTGTTATGTGCTCACGTACCGGTGGCTGCCTTCGAAGAACACTGCTCACAGAGCAGTGGCACACGAAGAATACTGCCGGCGGCGGTATTCTCTATGGCCAAAGAGAACGGCGGGGCCAGACCCCGCCGCTCCTCGTTGGATCGATCGTCGTGCTATACGCGTACTAGCTTACGCGACCTCCGCCGGGATTTCGAAGCCCTTGCGGCGGGGCCGGCTGAGCAGCTTGTTGGCCTCATCGTCACCGACGAACTTCTCGGCTTCGGGGTCCCACTGGAGTTTGCGGCCGAGGTCGCGGGCGATATTCATGAGGTAGCACACCGTGGTCGCGCGGTGGGCGATCTCGATGTCCGCGTTCGGCAGCTTGCGGGTCTTGAGGCAGTCGAAGAAATTGTCAAAGTGCCAGACGCACTCCTGCGGGACGTTGGCGGGCATCGTCGTCGGCTGGTTCTCGAGCAGCTCAGGGATCGTCGAGGTGAACGAGCCGCGCTTGATTTCGATCGTTCCCTTTTCGCCGACGAAGATCGCGCCGAGGTCGGCCAGGTCACGCTTGGGGCCGTGACATTTGAGCAGCGTGCCGTTGGCGTACTTCATGGTGACCGGGGCGGTCTGCCCTTTGCCTTCGGGCCAGACTTCGACGGGCCCGGTGTCGTCGGTGCCGAGGGCGCATTGCACCTGGTCGAGGGCGTGCGTGCCCCAGCCCGTGACACCCCACGACTTGCCGCCGCCGTCGTAATCCCACCAATGCGCCCAGCCGAGGTGCAGTTCTTTCCGATACGGACGCATCTCGACCTGGCTGCACCAGGCATTCCAGTCGAGTCCTTCGGGCATCTCTTCGGCGGGCTTCGGCGTCCATCGATCAGGCGCGATGAAGTTGCACGCGAGCACCTCCTTGATCTTCCCGATGGCGCCGTCGCGAACGAGCTTGCTGGCGTAGCGGTTGCTCGGCATCGATCGCTGCTGCGTGCCGACCTGCATGATCCTGTTGTACTTGCGAGCGGCCTTCACCAGCGAGCGGCCCTCGGAGATCGTCAGGCACACGGGCTTTTCGGCGTAGACGTCGAAGCCGGCCTGCATGGCGTGGATGCAGATGAGCGCCCGGCTGTGCGTGGGCGTTGGGACGAATACCGCGTCAAGCTTCTCCTTCTCGAGCAGCTTGTGGTAGTCATGGTACCTGACCCACTTGTCGCCGCCGGGCGTGCGCGCGGCACGTTCGTCGATCCTCTGCGGCCAGCAGTCGGCCACCGCGACGACGTCGGCATGATCGAAGAGGTTCTGGTCATTCAGGAGTTGGTGGGCTCGGCCGCCGACGCCGATGAAGCCGACCTTGAACCGGTCGTTCGCGCCCTTGCGGCCGGGGGCGGCCAGCACATGACTGGGCACGAAGTAGGGGGCGGCGAGACCCGCTGCCGCTGCGGCAGCCGACGACTTGAGAAAATCACGTCGATTCATGTGTTGCCCTTCCTGCCAATACGGCGTGGGGTGGAGCGCCTCAGCCGAGCGAGCCGACTGAGCAGGCGCCGCATGAGCGTACAGCCGACGGCCGGCGGGTGCAAACGGGGGGATCGGTTTCAAGTATCGCCTCCTCGGCAGAACCTGTGGGCGGGTTCCGGCTCGGGTAGTTTTCCAAGGGCTTAAGGTGGCGTAACTTGCGCCCTTTTTCGGCCTGCGGTAGCCGCGGAACCATCGGATCGCCCGTTTGCCGGGCCGGCCACCGGCCGAAGAACGCCGGGAAGGCGGTTGGCGCGGTGGGGGGCAAAGTGGTATCCTTCGTAGACACTCCCGTGGCACGGCGAGGAGGCCCAACCCGTGTGCCGCTGGTCTGTGAGCCGTGACGGTTTCGAAGACACTGCCGACACGGCCCCGGGTCGATGGTTCGCACATCTCGAATCTGGGCTTCGGCCTTGGTCGGCTTGGCCGGCTGAATGAGGAGGAGGTTTGGAATGCGGACGAAGGTATTTGCACGTCTTGGGGCTTGGTGCGTCGTCGGTGCCGTGGTGGCGGGAATGGGAATCCAGGCGGCCGAGGCCACGCCGTGGTCGTCGGACTTCGACGCCGACAGCGACGTGGACCTGGAGGACTTCAGCGGATTCGCCGCCTGCTTCAACGGTCCGAATCGATCGCCATCTACCTTTTGCGCGGTCGATGCGGACCTGGACGACGACACGGACGTGGACCTCGCCGACTTCAGCGTGTTCGCCGCGTGCTTCAACGGGCCGAACCGCACGCCAGCGTGCGAAGGGGATCTCCTCACGGTGAACATCGAGACGGTGCCCGTGGGCAATCCGGGGAACGCGGGTGAATGGTCCGGCCAGAGCTACGGCGGCTGCGGGCCGGATCGCGTCTGCGGCGCGGTGGACTACACGTACAACATCGGCAAGTACGAGGTGACGGCGGGGCAGTACACGGCGTTCCTCAACAAGGTGGCGGCGACGGACGCCTATGGGCTGTACAACACGAACATGTGGTCGAGCAGCTACGGCTGCAAGATTCAGCG
>JAFGKA010000145.1 GCA_016928855.1 Phycisphaerae bacterium | reverse complement strand
ATCGACGAGACGGAAGAGACCGACTCGTGGAAATACGAATACGACGACGATGACGAACATTCGGACGAAGAAGAGCGTCCTTAGGCGGCTGACGGCCCGAGCCGGCCGCTCGAAGCGCCCCGACGGCCCTGCGGCGCCGCTGACGAAGGCATCGTTCCTGCGCCCGGCCGAGCTGCGCCGGCTCAAGAACCTCCTGTTCGTCGCCCGCACACTCGTCGAGGGCCACTACGCCGGCCGGCACAAATCCCCGCTTCGCGGCCACAGCGTCGAGTTCGCCGACTATCGCGAATACTGCCCCGGCGACGAGATCGCCGACATCGACTGGAAGGCGTACGGGCGCAGCGACCGGCTGTTCATCAAGCTCTTCGAAGCCCAGACCGACATGGTGGTCTATCCGCTGCTCGATTGCAGCGCAAGCATGGGCTTCGCCGGCCTGGCGCATGCGGCGCGCGGCGCGGCCGGACGCAACCGGCCGGCCGACGCATCCGCGGACGCGCCGTTATCCAAGCTCGAATACGCGTGTTACCTGGTCGCGGCGCTGGCGTTTCTGGTCGTCAAGCAGGGTGACAAGATCGCGCTGGGGCTCTTTCGCGAAAAGCTCGTGGACTACCTGCCGCCCGGCGGCACGTTCGGCCGGCTCTACGACCTGCTGAACCGGCTCGAACACATCCGGCCCGAGGGCACCACGAACGTCGCCGGCGTCCTGCGCCAGAGCTTCGGCATGATGAAGCAGCGCGGCCTGCTGATCGTGATCAGCGATCTGCTGGAAGAGCCGGCACCGCTGTTCGCGGCGCTGAATCTCTACCGCCATCGGCGATTCGAGATCATCGTCTTCCATCTGCTGCACGAGGAGGAACTGCACCTGCCGCAGGCGACGAACGTGCGATTCGTTGACAGCGAAACCAACGAGCCGTTGGTCACGGCGGTTCCGGAGATTCGCGATGATTACACGCGTCGGCTCGAAGAGCACATCGAGACGCTGCGCAGTGGCTGCGCCGCCCGCCGCATCGACTACAACCTCATCACGACCGCCACGAGCTACCACAGCGTGCTTGAACGCTATCTCGTAGAACGCGCCGCGGCCGGTGTGTAATCCGCACACCGCTCGAATTCAATAACGAACCGCAAATAGACGCCAATGAACACGAATAGGAGAAGAGCCGGCCGGCGGGACGCTGGCCGCTACATCTGATTCTTGCCCTTATTCGCGTTCATTGGCGTTTATTCGCGGTTCTGTCCATCCTTCCGCCGAGCGTACCTACGGGCAGCGCGGCGGACGGTTGTAGCCGTTGAAACACGCCTGGAAGTTTGCGAAGTCCATCAGGTCCACGTCGCCGTCGGCATCCTGGTCGAACTGGACGCAGTAGCCCGACGAAGTTACATGGGCGGGCGGCCGATTCGGCCCATTGAAACAGAAGGCGAACCCGTTGAAGTCCGTGATGTCCACATCGCCGTCGCGATCGCTGTCTGTCGTGCGGATACGAAATGGAATACTGAAGCCTTCAGGTGCGTCACCGCACGCGACCATCTGGGCAACGCGTATCGTGTAGTCAGCGTCGTCACCAATACGGGAATCCATCGTCCACAACAACCCGGTCGCATGCACGTGCCACCCGAGATAACGGTAGAACACACCATTGCGATACAGGTCCACTTCGTACACCCTGTCGCCGACGTCGCCTTCCGCTTCCCAACTGATCTGCCGTGGCGAGCCGGCTGGCCAGACAGCACACGTTACAGGACTTGTCACCGTCACCGGCGGCTCCATCGAGCCGGCGATCGTGAACTCCTCGCTTGTCGTCTCGAGCCCCGGACCACAGGCATCGATCGAAAGTCGAATGCTGTAGTCATTGCCGTCGCCTGTCAGACAACACGGCGTCCACTCGAAGTTGCCGGCATCGGCAGCCACATAGCCAAGTTCGCGGAATAGTTGGCCGCTCCGCAACAGGTCGATGTGCACCGCACCGCTGGCATCCGTGCTATCCCACGCAATGGTCTTCGGTGGATAGCTCACGCTCACGTCCCAGATCTCGCCGCCGGCCGGAGATGTAACCGTGAGTGTTGGCCGCGGCAGCGAACCCGTGATCGTGAACGGCCAGGTTATCGCGTGCACCAGACGCCCGGCCGTGTCGCAGCCAACCATGTGGAGGGTATAGTCGTCACCGTCCCCCAGAGCCGGGCAGATCTCCCAGTCCATCTGGCCGTCGGCCATCGGCACGTAACCGATCGAGGCGTACCACGCGCCCCCTTTGATGAGGTATATGTCCACGTAGTCAACAGGATCGGTCGCCTGCCAGACGAGGGTAACTGTCTCGCCGGCGATCCACGTCTCGCCGCCCGCAGGCGTGAGCACCTCCAGCGGAGGCGGGGCCGCATGCACCGCAGCCGCGCCGAGCAGGAGGCCGCTGATGACGCCGAGCTGCGTGATGATGTTCGTGTCCGTACGCATTATGGCTCTGCCTTTCGTCTCAAGGACCTTTCCGTGTCTCGAACGTCCCAGCACCGCATGCCTCGCTACCCCGGATTCACTGTCCCCCGCCACGGCCCGACGCTGGCGGCATGACCGTCGAAGAAGACCGCGTTCGTCTTGCCCGATGTCAGCCGCGGCGAGTCAATGGACCGGTCCGGCGAATTCAGGTCCGATGAGAACGTTTGCGTCGTGCAGTGAAACGGATACGAGGGTATTTTGAGTTTGCCGTAGTTCGAAACGGAACCGCTCACCGCGTTGGAGACGGCGAACGGCCAGGTCCCCACAGGCGAAGAGCTTCCTCCGCGAGACGCTCCAGCAAGCCAGTACCACAGGTCTGCGAGAGCCCACTCCGTCGCCTGATTTGCGATGGCATCCAGCACCTTCGGCCGCCTCGCGTCCGGGAATGTCGGACTGCTCGGGTCCTGCCCCATATTGATGTAGCCGAAGTAGTCCGGCGGGTCCGTCTTGTACTTGACAGGGTAGGATAATGGATCATACCCGGCCCCGGCACCCGTGTTGGCCATGTAGAACGATCGCGTCTGATAGTACCAGGCTTGGCCGGCGCTGGACGCAACCGGGATGCCGGCAGCGGACGGACAGTACGGCACCGCGTCAACCGTTTGCGCTTCGGTGCGACCCGCCACGTACGGCGCGAGGAAGGTCGTCAACTGCTGGCGAAAAAAGCTTGCGCCTAACGGTCCCTGCGAAAGATAGACCTCGGCAGCGTTGTAGGGCGCCGTCAGGTGGATCGGCCCCGGCAGTGTGCCGGCATGATCCTCGGCATATTCGAGCACGCCATAGCCCATCTGTTTGAGCGTATTCAGGCAGACGCGGGTCCGCTCGCCCTCGCGCATTCGCGCGAGCGACGAGCACAGCAGCGACGCGCCTGCTGCGACTCCCACAACAACAACGAGCAATTCGACCGCGGCAAGGCCCCTCAGCCTGCCAGGAACAAGGCCCGAACAGCCCCGTTTCTTGTGCATCCGTGTCACGATCATCGCAGACACCTCACAGGTAACCGGTTCAGAATCAGGCCGAAGCGGCGAAACGTGAAACGAGCGGGCTGCCGTTGGCCGTCCCCGCAAACTCCCCACGACAAGATCGCCCCCATCGGCACGACCATCCTACCAGATCGCCACCGCAAGTTGCAACCCAGATTCTCCGCTTTTTTCGGTGCCGTCTCGCGACCCAAACCGTGGCGAGGTCATTGCCCCAGGGGCACGGTTCGGGCATAGGGGCCGCTTCACCGCGGCCCCCAACGAATGGTCGCCGTAGCATAGATCGGGCAGAGCGCTTGACGTTCGACGGTGTAACCTGCCGCTACGGGCATCGCGGCGAGCGGTTGATGCCGTTGAAACACGATTGGAACCGCGAGAAGTCCGCCAAGTCCACGTCGCCGTCAGCGTCCTGGTCGAAACCGACACAGAACCCGGAGAACGGCACCGGGTCATGCGGCGGCCGGTTCGGACCGTTGAAGCAATCGAGGAATCCCCGGAAATCGTCCATGTCCACGTCGCCATCACGGTCGCCGTCCGTTGTGCGGATGCTGAACGGCGCGCTGAACGCTTCCGGCACGACTCCGTATAGCCCTACATCGACGATTCGCACGGTGTATTCGGCATCGTCGCCGATGCGTGAGTCGATCTTCCAGCCGAAGCTGCTGAACCCTGACCAGCCGAGGTAGCGATAGAACACACCGTCGCGGTACAAATCGACCTCGTAGAACCCGGACGATCTGCCCGTCCGCTCCCATGTAACGCTCCGCATCGCCCCGGCCGGCCAGACGGTACCCGCCACTGGTAATGCCACTGTCACCGTCCCAACCGGAGGCGGCACGGACCCCGTGAACGTGAACACGTTGCTCGTCGCCTCCAGCCCCGGCCCGCAGGCATCCATCGACAGCCGAATGCTGTAATCATCGCTATTGACGAACGTCCCTCCGTATGGCAACCACTCAAAACTGCCAGCCCCAACGGCCACGTAGCCGAGTTCACGGTCCAGTTGGCCATTGTGCAGCAGGTCGACGTACACGTAACCGCTCGGATTCGTGCTTTCCCACGTGATCGTCATCGCGGCATAGACGCTCACGTCCCAGACCTCGCCACCAGCCGGATACGTGATCGCCAGCGTCGGCCGCGGCAGCGAGCCGGTGATCGCGAACGGCGCGCTCGACGCCTCGATCGGGCCGCCACCGGCATCGCAGCCAACGATCCGAATGCTGTAATCGTCGCCATCGCCAATCACCGGGCAGATTTCCCAGTCCATCTGGCCGTCGGCCATCGGCAGGTAGCCGATCGACGTGTACCAGGCGCCGCCCTTGTCGAGGTAGATGTCCACGTAGTCCTGCGGGTCGGCCGCCTGCCAAAGGATCGTGACCGTCTCGCCGGCCGTCCAGGTCTCGCCGCCTGCCGGCGTGAGCATCTCCAACGGCGGTGCCACCGCATGCACCGCTGCCACACCAAGCAGGACCCCGCTGATCGCAGCCAGTCGTGTGATGATGTTCGTGTCCGTACGCATGATCGTTCTGCCTTTCATGTCAAGGACTCGTGCGTCCATTGATCGTTCTGTCCAGCACCGCACGCCTCACTCCGCCGGATTCACCGTGCCTCGCCAGGGCCCGACGCTGGCCGCATGCCCGTCGAAGAACACCGCGTTCGTCTTGCCAGACGTCAGCCGCGGCGAATCGATCGAGCGGTCCGGAGAGCTCAGATCT
>JAFGKA010000144.1 GCA_016928855.1 Phycisphaerae bacterium | reverse complement strand
GCGGTCTTGATCGGGATCGGGTTGGTTTCCAGGCTCAGCAAGCTCTTAGCTAAGGTGAACATTTTCAAGTGCCACTTCTGAGCCGAAGCCCAATCGCCCGCTGCGGCGGCGTCGGTCATCGCCTTGACATCCTTGGGCACCAAATTGGCTAGGACGCTGATAACCCCCACGCCACCGATCGACATGAGCGGCAACGTCATCGAATCGTCGCCACTGATGAGTTCCAGGTCACAGCGGGTCCGCAGCTCGCTGGCCCCGTCCATCGACCCGGTCGCGTGCTTGACAGCCACGATGGTCGGACATGCCTGGCCAAGCCGCACGAGGGTATCCACACTCACCTCGATGCCGCAGCGGCCCGGAATATTGTAGAGCACGATGGGGATGTCCACCGCCTCGGCCACGGCGGCGAAATGCCGGAACAGCCCCTCCTGCGTAGGCTTGTTGTAGTACGGCGCGATCTGCAGCGAGCCGTCGGCCCCGACATCCCATGCGTGCCGGGTCAGCCGGATGGCCTCGGCGGTACTGTTCGAGCCAGTACCCGCCAGGACCGGAACGCGGCCCTTGGCCCGGCGCACGACCGCTTCGATGACCTGGTCGTGCTCCTCGTGCGTCAGGGTCGGGGACTCGCCCGTCGTCCCGCAGGGCACGAGCACATCGGTGCCGGCATCGATCTGCGCATCCACCAGGGTGTCGAGCGCGGGCAGGTCGAGCTTGCCCTCACGGAACGGCGTGACGAGGGCAACCATACTACCTTTGAATGGATTGGCCATCGGGACATCCCCTGCATTCCCCGCCACTTCCGTGCGGGCCTAAGTGAAAGCCGGGGGCGTTGGATGCGCCCCCGGCTTGTTTGCCACGGTTCGTTCCCGCCAACCCGGCATCGTGGAAGGCCGGAGGCCGGCGGGCCTTCCGCACCCTACTTCGGGTCGGCCGGTGGTTGCGGCGCCGCCACCATCAGCGGTTTGAGTTCCAGCTTCAGGTTCAGCGACTTCGGCATGCGAGCGATCATCTTCTCGTAGCCTTCCACGTACTTATACCAAGCGCCGATGAGGGCCTGCTGGGCCTCGGCCAGTTCCGGCTCGGCCAGCGGCTCGAGTTCCTGGTCACGCCATGCGTGCACGCGGGTGTAGTTCTTTCGCCGAATCAGATTGCCCAGGTCCTGCGCCGCCTTCAGTGACCGCAACGGCTCGACCGAGGCCAGGTTCATCCCCGCAGTGAGCTGCTGAACAATAACCGGCACCTGCATATTCTCATGCGCCATAATGAGCCCGGGCGCCGGCGCGTTTGTGATCTTCAACTGGTAGCGGCTCCAGCGGTCGGCCTCACCCGTCTCCGCGAAGACCGGCGCGAGCCCGACGAGCGTTGGCCAAGGCAGCGGCACATTCGGCAGCTCGATCACGCGCACGCCGTCTTCCTGCTTGGTCACGCTCGCGCCCGGGATCGTGGACTCGATCACACCGCTGTCCCAATCGAGGCTGATTTCCACCTTGATCGGCTCGGCGCCAAACGCGTCCAGGACCAGACCGGCGGCAAACGTGTGCGACTCCTGCGTGTGCTGGAGCCCCCCGTCGGAGAACGAGAATCGATTGTTCCTCTTGAGCCCCTCCTCGCGTGCGACCATCGATCCGCCGAACCAGTCGATAAACACGGCCTCGGCGTCCTCCGCGATCTGCTTCTGCGCCTCGGCATATTTCGCGAGCGTCTTGTTGTATTCCACTTCCGCAAGACGGTCTGATCGCTGTTCATCCACGGAGGGCGGCGACATGACGTAGGTACGACAGCCTGCCGTCTTAATCGCCGCGAGCAGCTTCTTCATCGCCGCCGCGTGCCGATCGAGCGTTTCCTGATTGAACGGACCCAGGCCGGCTTCCTGCAGCCCCAGGCAGATCACCGCAACCGTCGGCTTGCGCTTAAGGACGTCGCGGTCAAGCCGTTCGACGACCTCACCGGCGGACGCATTGCCCCACGCCGCGTTGAAATAGGACGCCTTCAGCTCCGGATACCGCACCGCAAGGAACGACTCGACGTGCGTGGGCCAGGCCACCCGGTCACCGCCGCGATTCTGGTATTCCTCGGTCACGTAGTCCCCGACGAATACGACCACGTCGCCGTCGCGAATCGCCAGATCCGCCGCCGACACCAGCGCGGCCGGCATCAGCGCCGCCGCCAACGCCACGATCAGTCCACCTCGTATCATGACTCTGTCTCCTTCCGTGCGGCCGGAGCGAACCGCACCAACAAGGCCTTCATTTCCGCGACCGCAGCGCGCAGGCCGACAAAGACAGCCCGCGCAATAATGGAATGTCCAATATTGAACTCGTCAAAGCCGGGAATCCTGGCCACCGGCTCGATGTTGCGATACGTCAGCCCGTGCCCGCCGTGGACAACAAGGCCGCACTGCTGCCCAAGCACGATGCTCGCTTCGAGCTTCGCCAGCTCGCGCCGCACGGCCCGTTCGCCCTGGGCGTGGGCATACCCACCCGTCCAGAGCTCGACCGCTTGGCAGCCCACATCGGCCGAAGCACGGATCTGATCGGACTCCGGCTCGATGAATGCACTGACGATGGAACCGGCCTGTCGCAGTCGCGCCACGGCCGTCTGGACCCGCCGCCGCAGGCGGACGATATCGAGGCCGCCCTCGGTCGTGACCTCCTCGCGCCGCTCGGGGACAAGGGTGCACTGCTCCGGCCGGAGCCCGATGGCCACCTTGACGATGGCCGGATGGATCGCCATCTCCATGTTCAACTTGACGTTGACGACGTCCTTGAGGACGCGGGCATCGCGATCGACGATGTGACGGCGATCCTCGCGCAGATGAAACGTGATGCAGTCCGCGCCGCCGAGCTGGGCCTCGACCGCCGCCCAGACCGGATCTGGCTCATCCGTCCGGCGGGCCTGACGAACAGTGGCTACATGGTCAATATTGACACCCAGATTCGCCATGAAACTCCGACCTGACGCGGCTGACAAGCGGGAATGGAAACCTGCTGAAGGCCGCACGGGAGCGCATACAACGCACGGCCGTCCGTTCCGGCTCGCCGCCAACACGCGCCTGGCATCGAGTCCGCTCGGACGGCCCCATCTCCAAAGGCGAGCGGATTGCCCACGCTTCGCCGAACCGCACCGCTGGGCGCTACGTGGCCGTCGTAGCGAGCAACTGGCTCAGCAGGGTGTCGATGGCAACCGACAACCCCAACTGCACAATGGTCTCGAAAGCCTGCGTGGCGCAACTGGTCGTGGCCTGCAGGACCACGCCACCCATTGCGACAATCATCGTCCAGCGCATTGCACGCGTCTTCATACACTACACTCCCTACGATATCGCGACAGGCGCCAAGCCACACGGCGGGCCTCCTGCCGTTCGGGGGTCAACTATATCCGCTTCTCGAATGTCCGCAAGGGTGTAGCCACGAAGAGGTCTCATCGGCAGCCCCTGCGGCCAACGTCGGGCAGAGACCAGAAGTAGAAAACCGTGTTCCATTGCGTTTGGACAATGAGAAGCCACGCCGCCGCTCGCTCAGGCGCCCTCGCCACCAACGCTGAATGGCCAACCGGCCCCAGCGCAACACAGACCTTGAATAGCGACGGCGCTGCGTCCGCCGAGACCAGCCGCGCGACCACGAGGCCTGGCTCACACAAACCACCGCCACACTCCACCGGCCGGCCGGGAAGAAAGAAGGAAACGGCAGGACGGCTTCTGACCACCGTTGCCGCCTACTTCTTCTTCAGGATCGCTCTCCAGCCGGTCGGAGGCACGACGCTGGGATAATAATGCAGGGTGGCAGAGCGGAGGTCTTCGATGCTGCTGAGTACATCCGGATCGACGCCGTGCGCCACTTTCAATACCACAGGAGTGTATCTTCGTGGAACGACGACAATCGAGAGAGACACGTCGCCAGCGTTGCCATGTCCCGTGATCTCCGTGACCACGAAACCCGCCAATCGCAGCCCCTCTGCCACGGCGGCACTTCGGCCCTTGGATATCAGGCGAATGGCCTGCATACCGATGGCGATCTTCTGTTCCAGGAGAATGCCCAAGGAATTCCCCGCCGCGAAGCCACCTGCGTAAGCCAGAATATTGTACCAATGATCAAGATGCGTGAGGACACCGGAAACGGCGGTGATCCAAATCGTAATCTCGAAAAAGCCAAGGATCGGTGCAAGCCAACGCATTCCCCGAACGACGCACATCGTACGTAGCGTGCCGATACTGACATCCGTGAGCCGAGCGAGAAAAATGAACATGGGCCACAGGAGCGGATACGTATCCAGCCAATGCATAAGATGTGTCATGACGGTTCCTTCGTCTCCCGAACACAGGGACTACCTTCACACGTCGCGTCCCGTGCGCGACCGGGACAGTATCTACGATCTTGGAGAACGCTGCGACACCTCCGCCGCCAGCCTTGCGGACGAGCCGCTCCGACCTGCCGAACGGGCCCGCCGGCGAGCCCCGATCCGGCAGGGGCAAATGCCAGAAATCGGCCGTCTCGGAGCTAAGAACGCCGAAGGGCAAGTGGAGGCCTCCCTCCTTGCCGGAGGCTTCGGTGGTGGTAGACTGCCTCATGCGGCGCCCATCGCCTGCAACGGAGGAAATACCATGCAACGCCCGGCCACACGGATCATGCTCTTCGTCTTCATCGCCGGCGTGGGGTTTCTCGTCCGTACGGCCGAGCCGGCGCGCGCCGACGGGCGCCTCAATGTGGTCTTCATCCTGGCGGACGATCTCGGTTGGCGCGACCTCGGCAACGAAGGGTCCAAGTACTACGAAAGTCCGAACATTGACCGCCTGGCGCGCGAGGGCGTACGGTTCACCCGCGGATACGCCGCGTGTCGCGTGTGCAGCCCCTCGCGCGCAAGTATTCTCACCGGAAAGTACCCCGCCAACCATGGAATCACGACCTGGATCGGGGACCGGGCGGGCACCGCATGGCGCAGCGCGAAGCGCTACGACAGCCACCTGCCACCCGAGTACGAGCGACAACTCCGCGCGAGCGAGGTTACACTCGCCGAGGCGCTGCGCGACGCGGGGTACAAGACGTTCTTCGCCGGCAAATGGCACCTGGGAAGCAAGGGTTCCTGGCCAACCGATCACGGGTTTGAGATCAATAAGGGCGGCTGGGACTCGGGCTCCCCGCGCGGCGGGTACTTCTCACCCTGGGATAACCCCAACCTCGCGTCGGGGCCGCCCGGTGAGTCGCTGCCGATTCGTCTTGGGCGGGAGACCGCGGCGTTCATCGAGGCGAACAAGGACGGCCCCTTCTTCGCCTACCTTTCGTTCTACTCGGTACACAACCCGATCCAGACCACGCCGCAGTTGTGGAAGAAGTACCGTGACAAAGCCGTCCAAGCCGATTGGGTTGAGAACCGATTCGCCTTCGATCGACGACTGAGTGTGCGGCAGGTACAGGATTGCCCGATCTACGCGGGGATGATCGAATCGATGGACGAGGCGGTCGGCATCGTCCTGAACAAGTTGGACGAACTGGCTCTG